>JAVYLV010000022.1:0-18092 GCA_038740425.1 Thermoplasmatota archaeon
GTTCGTTCACGGATAACGATATGTTTTTCTCTCAGCAGCTTCTTTACTATCTCAATCCCATCCCATTCCATTGTTGTTTCACCCACATATGGAATCTGTTGGGATGGGATTAAAATTTCCTAAGTTAACAGCACCGGTTTTTTTACAGAATATATAAAAATGTTGCATCTTAGAATACGTTGTATATATCAAGTGTTTCGAAGAATTCTTTTTTGAAGTAGTAACCATATTCTGTTTTTTCTATTAAGCCTTTCTGGACGCATAGTTCAATTAGCTCATCAACTGTTATGTCGTCTTTGTTGATCTTTGATTCATATCTTTTTTTCCGATACGTTTTATTATATTTATTTTTCATTCTTTTCACCTCGTTACATTATATGATATTTGTTGTTAATGGTCATGGTATAGTTTGACATTATATGTATTTAAATTTAATTTGTTAAAAAGTCAAAATAGCAAAATACAATCCTAGGATAACCTCTACCTACTAAGTCTAACTAAAAGATATGAAAATTATTGGAGAATGAAAGATATGTTGTTCTTTATTTGCTTTTTATATCATCTATGTTTTTTACCCATTTAGTCACATCTCGTGATATACCCATTGTACCTATGATTTTTCCTTCTTTGTCTCGTCTTGGTATTTTGGTTACTGATACCCATCTTTCTGTTCCGTCTGCTCCTGTTATCTTTTCTATTTTGTCTATTATTGGTTCACCTGTTTGTAGTATATGGTTATCATCGTTGTATGTTTTTTCTGCTTCTTCTTTTGGTAGGAAGTCGTAGTCTGTTTTTCCTATCATTTGTTCTGGTGTTGTGTGCCAGTGTTCTGCTTTGGCTTTGTTTACTAGTATGAATTTGTTTTGTTCATCTTTGAAGTATATGGAGTCTGGTATGTTGTCTAGTAATGTTTTTAGTCTGTTATGTTCATACGCTAGAGCTTTCTCCATGATCTTCTGATCTGTTATATCTTTTATTACGCCTATGGATCCTATTATCTTACCTTGTTGGTTTTTGATCATACTTAATGATAAATCTACATTTATGATCTCGTTGTTTTTACGTATCATTCTAGTTTCAAAATGATGTTGCATTCCTTTCTGTCTTATATTCTGTGTTCTCATACGTTCCCATTCCTCAGCTGGGTATAATGATGACACTGGTTTTAGGTATAAGTCATCCTTCGTCATGCCTAGTAGTCTTTCCGTGTACTGGTTCCAATCTGTTATGCGTTCTTTATCATCAGCTACTGTTATAGCTACCGCTGAGTTTTCAAATATGAGTTTGTATTTCTCATTTGATAATAGTATATTTGCGTCTTTTATTTCAATGCTTTCCATATTCATGTTCTCTCATCACTAATCCTCTATTTTTTTATAATGGTTTTCTAAATATCCTCTCTTTTAGGTTATATGGTATGAATAGCTCTCTGGCTTCTCCTACTAGTGTCTCGGTTTTTCCCATAACGAAGAATCCACCTGGGTTTAAAGCGTTGTAGAAATCCTTGTATAATACTTCTTGTAGATCTCGTGTGAAGTATATAACAACGTTTCTGCATAGTATTAGGTCAAAACCATGTTTTTTAGGGTCAGATATAAGGTCATGGTATTGGAAATGTGTCATTGTTTTTAGTAATGGTTTAACACGGTATATGTTCCCGTTTACATCGAAGAATCGCTCAGGGTTTCCTATGAATTGTAGTTGTCTCTTTATATCTGTCTGTGTGAGCCCTGGATGTGATACGTATTCTCCTAGGTTTGCTTCGTTTAGGCAGTCGCGATCTATATCGGTGCCTATTATCTCTGCCCTGTTTGTATTGTTGTTGGTTACCTCTGAGAATATCATTGCTATACTGTATGCTTCTTTGCCATCTGAGCTACCTGCACTCCATATCTTTATTCTACCTGTTTTTTCTCTTAGTAGTAGTGGTATTACATCGTTTTTTAATGTATCCCATACGGTGGTATCGCGGAAGAATTCTGTGACGTTTATGGTCAATTCTTGTAGGAGTTTTTCTTGTTCTTTTTTATCTTTTTTTAGTATCTCTATGTAGTCATGGTAGTTGTCTATGTGGAGTGCTCGTAATCTAGCTGAGAATCTTCTACCTAGGAATGTGTCTTTGTATTGGAATGTATTGAAGTTTAGTAATTCTTTTACGTTTTGCTTTAATTGTTCAAATCCGTCATCTATTTTTAGATTTTGCTCCATACATCTCACTTTTTTATATTATTTTTATCTCTGGTTCATTCGGTCCTTTTTTAACCATCTTGATGAAGAGCTCTGTTGTTACTGGGTCGAATATGATGGTTCTACCACGGTCACCGCCTACATCTTTACCTGTTATACGTATGTTCTCGTTTTTAAGTACTTCTTCTACAGCTTCAGCGTTTCTCTCCCCTATTCGTAGTGTATCATCTTTGAAGTCGAATAGACTAGCCCCTCCTGCTATCTTTGCTTTCATTCTATGTTTATCAGCACCTTTTTTTATCATATCATTGATCATTGCTGGTAGAGCTGTGTCAGCGTATTTACCTATTTTGTCATCAGGATTTATTCTTTTAGGTAGCATGATGTGTGACATACCTGATATCTTCCCGTTTTCATCGTATATAACTGTGCCTATGCAGCTTCCTAGACCCATAGTTGATATCTTAGTTGGTCCTTCAACTACTACGTATTCCCCTATACCTATGACTATTACGTTGTCGTTCATTCTTTTTTTCTACTCCGCGTTGTTTTTGAGTGTATCCAGATATCTTTTTGTTTCAGCATCCTGGTTCTCAGTGATGCATGATGTTAGTTTTTCTAGTAGTATATCTAGTGATCTGGGTGATGGTAGTAGTATGAAGTATGATTTGAATAGGTTGTTCTCCTCGTTGAAGCTTGTGTGGAATACTAAGGCATGGGTTGTATCTGATCCTAGGTTCTTTGTTATATTGTCTAGCACGCCGTCTGGTACATCGCATGTTAATTGTGGTGGTGATAGCATGATCGTAGCGTTGAGGAATTTACCAAGAGCGTTTGTATAAGCTGAGACTACTACGTTGCCTACCTCCATTATAGCTGATTGACTCATCTCATCTAGCTCTTTTGTTGTGCCTATCTCTTGTGATAATAAGAGGTCAGCTAGTGAGAGGGCGCTGGAGTAGGGGAATATAAATAGTATACTACCTAGGAACTCGTTGGTTAACTCGAGGTATACACCTACTACCTTCTCATGTTCCCCAGCGTAGGTTTTAAGCGTCTCTCTTAGCTCATCTATCTTCTTTATTTTTATATCAGGGACCGATATGGTTATTGGTTTACTTATCATATGTGATACAGCGGTTGCAGCATGTGAACATCCTATGTTACCGGTCTCCTGTAGAGCATCTAACTGTATTTCATTTAGTTGTGCTATATCAGCCATTCTTTCTCATCTCTCCATTTTTTTTATTCTCTCTTACATGTTTAGCATTCCTAGTTTTTCTAATATAGTGTTTATTGATTTAGGCTCAGGGACTAATAGTAAGCTTATCGCGAATGATTCGTCTTTTTCGTCTTGTACAACCGTATCAAATACGAAGATTTTATCAGCGATTTCTCCTATCTTTATGAATATATAATCCATAACTGCTGACGGTATATCATATGCCAATGCTGGTGGTCCTGGTACTATAGGTATATGTAGGAGTTCTGCTAAGCTGTCGAAGAATGCGCACATTGTTATGTTGCCTACTTCTTCTAACGCTGATCTTTCTATATCTGTTAACTCTATCTTGTTTTGCTCTGATTTTTGTTGTAGTAGTATATCAGCTAGGTTGAAGGCGCTTCTCCGGGTTAGTAATAGTAGAGCGTATGAGGGTATCTCATTTGATATCTTTAGTAGTATAGCTATTATTGTCTCCTCGTTTCTGTAAGCTTCTGTGATCTTCTCGAAAGATGTAACCTCTACTCTGGGTATCATTATTTTTATGTCTCTTTGTACTAGTTTGGATAGTGCTGTGGCTGCATGTGATGCTCCTATGTTTGCCACCTCTTGCAACGCGTCTCTTTGCATCTCTGATATGTTTATCTCTTCCATGATTAACACATCATATGGTTTTTTTTTTATTTTACCCCTAGTTTTGTTAGTAGTGTATCTACTGACTTGGGTTCAGGCATGAGGAACATGTGTATCTTAAATGATTCTTTGTGTTCCTCTCGTAATTCAACGTTGAATACTACAACCTGATTGGATACTGCTCCTATCTGTATTAGTACATAGTCTATTACTGCTTCTGGTATATCATATGCTAATGTTGGTGGTGATGGCACCACTGATAAGCCTAGGAGTTCTGATAGGCTATCGAAGAATGCGCATATCATTACGTTACCTATTTCACATAGTGCTGATTGATTGATCTCTGATAGTATCTCTTCTGTCTCTGGTTGTTCCCCGGTTAGCATGTGAGCTATCTGGAATGCGCTGTCTCTTGGTATAAGAAGTAGGACGTATGATGGTATCTGGTCAGATACTCTTAGGTATATACCTACGATGATCCTCTCGTTTTTTACGTATGATGGTACCTTATCGATGCTTGTTATCTCAACATGTGGTATACCCATCTGTATAGTCTTGTTTATCATCTTTGATAGTACTGTTGAGGCGTGACCTGCGCCTATATTAGCCATTTCTTGTAGAGCATCCTTTTGTGTTTCATTTAATATTATCTCTTCCATACGTTTTCACTATTTTTTATATTTATAGTAGTGTGTTTATGTCAAGTACTAGTATAACACGTCCGTCACCCATGATTGATACACCTGCTACACCTTTGGTTTTCTTAAGTGTTCCTCCTATGTTCTTGATGGTTATCTCTTGTTCACCTATTAGTTTATCAACTATTAACCCTATTTTTTTATCCTCTTTTTGTACTATAACAGAGTATATTGTATTCTCGTCTTCTTCTTTTGTTTCCCCATGTACGTTTAGTATCTCCGCTAGTGAGATTAACGGTACAACTTCTCCCCTCAGAACTGTGGTTTTATTCATGTGTATATACTCTATCTGTGTTTTATCTAAGCGTATAGTCTCTATGACATTGTTGATGGGTATAGCGTAGGTTTCGTCTCTTACACCTACGAACAAGGATTTGAATATAGCCATAGTTAACGGTAGTTTCAGTATGACCTCTGTACCTTGATCCACCTCAGAGTTTATCTCTATACTACCATTTAAACGTTCAACAGTTGATTTTACAACATCCATACCTACTCCTCGACCTGAGACGTTGGTGACTTTTTCAGCTGTACTTAAACCCGGTAGGAATATAAGGTTGAGAGCTTCTTTATCATCTAGTGTGTGAACTTCTTCTCTTGTTTTTAACCCTTTTTTAACAGCTGCATCCCTTATCTTTTTAGGGTCTATGCCTTTGCCATCATCTCTGATAATGATATGGATATGGTTCCTGGTTCGTTCAGCTAGTAGCTCTATGGTTCCTTCTTCTGGTTTACCTTTTTGTTTTCTTATTTCAGGTGGTTCTATCCCGTGGTCAACCGAGTTACGTAGCAGATGCACCAGAGGATCTCCTATCTCATCTAGTATAGTTCTGTCTAGTTCAATGCCTTCTCCTTCTATTATCAGGTTTATTTTTTTACCATGGCTTTTAGCTAGATCCCTTATCATTCTTGGGAAACGATCAAAGATGTATTTCATAGGTATCATGCGTATTAGCATGATCTTGTCCTGTAGCTCTGTTGTTAAACGATCAATGGTATCTATAGTCTCTGTGAGGTCATCTAGCTTATGATCCTGTGCTATCTGTGTTAATCTCCCTTTGCTGATGACGAGTTCACCTATTAGATTCATGAAGTGATCTAGCTGTTCCATCTCTATGCGTATGCTCTGAATGTTGCTTACATTTTTAGATTGATCTTTTGTTTTCTTCTGTGCTGTTGTTTGTTCTTGTGTTTTAGTTAGTGTTGATTCTGTTTTTGATTCTGATGTTTTTTCTATCTCTGTTATCTGCATGAGTTGTAGTGTATTATCAGTATAGATTAACGGTGTGATTGTTTTTGTCTCTATTTCTGATACTGAGTTAACCACTCCTTCGATGTTTTCTTGTTGTTGGTCGGTTGTGAGGTATAGCTCAAATCCTTCTTCAAATTCTCCATCCTCTATCTGTTTTTTATCAGGTTTGGAGTATACTAGGTTTCCTTTGTCAGATAGTTTTTTAAGTAGTATGAATGCTCGTATTGATTTCATAGCGCAGGTTTTACTGATTGTTACTTTTATCCTGTAGACTGATCTACCAGATTGTAGTTCTTTTATTATCTGTTGTTCTACCATTGGTTCTAAAGCGAGTTTCTCCTCACTGGTTTTTTGAGCTGTTTCAGGTTTTTTTTCTTCTGTTTTTTCTTTGTCTGTTGGCGCGCCTGTAGCATTTTGTATTTGTTTCTCAAGTTGCTCTATTAAACCTACTATATCATACTCTGTCATATCCTGAGATGCTATATCCTCAACCATTTGTTCTATACCATCAAAGCATTTGAAGATCAGATCTATTATCTCTGAGTCTATCTGTATCTTATTGTTTCTTATTAGATCAAGTGTATCCTCTGTTTTGTGTGCTAGTTTCTGTATCTTGTCATAGTTCATTGTGGCTGACATACCTTTTAGGGTGTGCGCAGCGCGGAATATCTGGTTTAAAGCGTCTTTATCCTGCGGGTTTTTCTCAAAATCAAGTAATGCTTGATTTATGGTTCTGAGATGTTCTCTTGCCTCTTCTATAAACATTTCTTTATACTCTGATGTATTAACCATAATTTATCATCAACCTGCTTTTTTACATATTTTATTTAATGCTTTTACAGCATGTAATGCTATCATATCAAGTGGTAGTACTTCATCTACTACCCCTAGTTTTATAGCTGCAGCGGGCATACCAAATATTATCGAGGTTTTTTCATCCTGCGCTATAGTGTATCCTCCTTTGGCTTTTATCAATCCCATAGCGGTAGCGCCGTCTTGTCCCATACCTGTTAGTAGTACACCCACCGTATGTGAACCAAAGGTTGAGGCTGCTGATGAGAATGTTACATCAACTGCTGGTCTCACCCCATGTATCCTCTCCTCTTGGTTTAGTTTTATAACATGTTTTATGTTACCATTTGTTCTTTTTTCGCTTATAACCATGTGATAGTCGCCTGGTGCTAATAGCGCCTCACCAGGTTTTAACTCGTCTCCTTCTTTTGCTTCTTTTACAGGTATCTGTGATATTGAATTTAGTCGTTCAGCTAGTGATCTAGTGAAGACTGGTGGCATATGTTGTACTATTAGTACAGGTGATGGTATATCTGATGGTAGTTGCGGTATAAGCTGCGCTAGGGTTTGTGGTCCCCCTGTTGATGCGCCTATACATAGTACACAACCTGTATCTGTTTTTGTCTTTTTTTTAGTTAAATTTTGTCTTTTTTCATGGTATGCATCTCTTATCTTCTTTGTTAGTAATGGGGCTACGGTGTACATGGGTGTGTTCGGTGCCGGTTTAGGTATAAAATCAGTTGCTCCTACCTCTAAAGCTAGTTTGATGTTTTCTATATCTGTACCTGCTCGTCCACTGAAGATGATTATAGGTATATCGTGTCTTTTTAAGACTTCGAATGTAGCTGTTACACCGTCAACCATTGGCATCTCTATATCCATGATGATTACATCCGGAGGGTTGTTTTCTACTCGCTCTATAGCTTCTTTACCGTTACTCGCCTCCTCTGCAACTATCATATCTGTCTCGCGGTTTATGAATTCCTTTATCATTTTTCTGATGAGAGAAGAGTCGTCTACTAATAATACACGTATTTTTGATCCTGGTATTGGTCGAGTGATTTGATCTATTCTATGAACCTTCGCTTGTGCTGCTGATTTCACTTTTGCTTTGATTTCTTCTCCTATCTTTGCTAGATCTGTTGAGATGGAACCAGAGGGTTTACATATGAAGTCTACAGCGCCAGAGTTTAATGCTTCTATAGTTACATCAGCATCTTTTGACGTTAAAGCACTGAGCATTACTATAGGTGTAGGGTTAGAGGACATTATGTGTTTAACAGCTTCTATACCGTTCATATTTGGCATCTCTACATCCATTGTGATTACATCTGGTTTGAATTTCAATGTCTTCTCAATCGCTTCTCTACCGTCATGTGCTATATCAACAACCTCTATCGTAGGGTCAGATGTTAGTATATCACGTATTAGTTTACGCATTAACGCTGAGTCATCAACGATTAGTGCTTTTATGCTCATAACAGTGGTCTTTTCTCTCTGTTTATTTTTACACGTATGATTATTTTTTTTTTAACCGCTTAGTATTTTCTCTATTTCTTCTATTACTTGGGGTGCTTGGAATGGTTTAACTATGTATCCTCTTGCACCAGCTTCTATAGCTTCTTTGACTTTGCTGTCTTGTCCTACAGCTGTCACCATGACTATTTTAGCTGAGCTATCAGTTGCTACTATGTTTCTCACTGCTTCTATACCATCCATATGTGGCATTACTATATCCATGGTGACAAGGTCTGGTTTGAGTTCTTTGTACTTCTCTATCGCTTCTAGTCCATCTCCAGCCTCCGCTACTATCTCGTATCCTTTTGGTTTCAGTATGTTCGCTAGCATCATACGCATAAATTTTGTGTCATCAACTAACATTATTCTCTTACCCATCTTTTTTTTCCCTCTCTATCTTTTTTGTGTAATCTCTAATTTCTTTATATTTTTTATACTGTTGCTACATTCTTTTTGAGTGAATCTACTATGTATTTTGTACCCTTCTCTGTTAACTCTACTTCATCTGGTCCACTCTCTTTTAGTAGACCGTAGTCTACCAGGTTTTTGACTATCTTCTCTAGCTCCTGCATTGATACACCTAGCATCTCTATAGCCATTTTGCTATCTATATCACTGGTGTATATCATCTGCAGTAGCATTACTTCTTGGTCTGTAAGGTTTATCGCTTCATCTTCTTCGGTTTCTGTACCTTTAATTATCTTTATGTAGACGTCTATAAAATCTACTATCCGTTTCTCTGATTTGATCAGTGTTGATATGAGTACGTTGTCTTTTATATATTTTAACGTGATTGATCCGTTCGTGCCGTAATAGTTCTTCTCGTAATCCTCTACCTTTGTAATATCTATATTCTCTGTTTGTTTTTTACCGAGCCATTCTGATACTAATAGTATGGTTGAATCCTCTATGTTTAGTTTCCCGTGCACTGGTTGTTTATCTAGTAGTATTTTTCCTCCTTTACTGAAGGGGCTTACAAACTCTACATCTGTAGGGTTTAGTATACCTAATATCAATGCTTTTTTGATCATTGTATATAGATCCTTTGTCGTTGAGATCAATGTTAATTGTTTTTTAGCTCCCTGCATGCTTGTTATAGTTAGGATCTTGGCTGTTCCTAATGCTAACTTACCTAATTTTATCTTCTGCTCTGTGTCTATGATGTTTGATAGTTCTATGGTTTGTTGTTTGTCAGGGTTGTTATCTGGTGTAAGTTTTAGTTTTTTATTTGTTATAGTTATAGTGCCTTGTTGCCATCCTGTTGCGTTCTCTACTGGTTCTGGTGCAGGGTGTATGTATTTAACAGTGTAATTATCTAGTAGTGTTGTTTCTTCTGTCATATCTCTCTCTTTTTATGTTATTTTTTTAACTTAAGATTTAAACTAGATAAGATTTTTTATAGCCCTGGTAGAGGGGGAAGAAAGGATTATCTGATGTTGTGTTTTATGATGTGTTTGATTTTGAGGTGTACTCTTTTCTTTTTTTTATCGTTGCAGTAGTTCCTCTTCTGTTTTTAACTCAAATTCTTTTTTCTCGTTCTCATTGTTTTTGTTTTGTTCTGCTAGTTGTTGTGCGTGCCATATCTGTTCATAATCCTTTGATTCTAGTACTTTACTTAGGTCTAAGAGTGTTAGTAGTCTCTTTTCGCTTAGGATTCCTACGCCTTCTATATAGTTATGATCTATGTTGCTTGTTATCATTGATGGTGCGTCTCTTATGTTCTTGCCGTCTAGTCTTAGAACCTCGGTGGCTGAATCTACTATCATCCCTACGGTATTATCTCCTACTTCTACTACTAGTATCCTTGTGTTCTCATCTACTGGTTTGGATGGTAATCCTAGTTTCATCGCTAGGTCGTTTACAACTATTATGTTTCCTCTGAGGTTTATCACTCCTTTTATGTATGGAGCGGTGTTGGGTATCCTAGTGACGTTCTCCCATCTTATGATCTCTTTAACCTTGTTTATGTTAACTCCGAATTCTTCCCCTGCTAGTTTGAATACTACTAGTTGTTGCTCTGTGAATGTTTTCTCCCCTTCTTTTTTTAGTGGCATCCCATATCACCCTCTATGCTTTTTTTACCTTTTTTAGCTTTTAATCTCAGGCGCCCGAGACATGCTTATGTTTTTTTCAGATTGTTGCTGTGCAGGGGCATTAGGATGTGCAGGAGCGCTAGGTGTTGTTTTATGTTTCCATGATTCTGAATGTGTAGTTGTAGTCTTAGGTGGGTGCTGTTGTTGTGGTTGCACCTTCATAGTTGTTGTATCCATCTTTGATGTCTGTGTTGTATCAATCTTGAATCGTTCTACGATATTCTTCAGCTCGTTGGCTATAGATGCCATTTGTTGTGCAGCGCTTGATACCTGCTGCATAGATGATGTGACCTCTTGTATTGATGCTGATACCTCTTCTGCGCCGCTTGCATTTTCTTGTGCGACAGCACCAACTTCTTCTGCTGATTTATGTACTTCATCCATGACTTGTGGTAGTACTTCGAATACTGTTACAGCTGTCTCTATACCTTTACTACCGTCTTCTACTTGTTTAGTATTCTCCTCCATGGTTTTTACAGCTAGGTCTATCTCGCTCTGTATTCTCTGTATTAACCCTGAGATCTGTTGTGTAGCCTGGCTTGACTCTTCTGCTAGCTTTCTAACCTCGTCAGCTACTACTGCGAAGCCTCGTCCTGCTTCTCCTGCTCTAGCTGCTTCTATAGCCGCGTTGAGCGCTAGTAGGTTGGTTTGTTCAGATATCTGATTGATGGTGTTTACTATCTGTCCTATCTCTTTGGATTTTTCTCCTAGTGATGATATCTTCGAGGCTAGATCCTGTGTTGTATTCTTTATAACCGACATCTTTAAACCAACTTCTTTCGCTGTTTTCTGACCCTGGTCTGATGATTCTCGTGCTTTCTTAGCGTGTGTAAGCATTGTCTCTGAGTTCTTGGCGGTGTTCTGTGAACCGGTTGCTACTTGTTGTATGGTGGATGATACTTCTTCCATGCTCGCGTTGACTTCTTCTGCAGATGAAGAAAGCTCTTCAGCGGAGCTTGCTACTTGCTCGGTGCTGTGTCTAAGATTATATACCAGATCACTAAGATTAGTAACCATTTTGTCTAATGATCGTGCAAGTACTCCTGTAGAATCCTCTCTTGATTTAAAGGATTCATCTACTTTCACAGTCAGATTTCCTTCAGATACTTTCTCGATATTCGATACCATAGCATGAAGTGCTGTAAGATCACTAACCACCTCAAAACCGCCAACAGGTTCACCTTTGCTATTGTACAACCAACCACATGCTGCACGTATTGGTATTTTGGTTCCATTTCTTGATGTTGCGACGGTCTCAGCGACGATAGTTCCCTTATTCTTAATGCAGTTTTTAATGGTACATTTTTCAGTGTTACAAACAGGTGTTTTACATATATCAGCACAAGTCATCTTCCCAACGACTTCTTCGCGGGTGTAACCTAATGCTTTAAGAGCAGCATCATTGATCTCAGTGATTACAAGATTCGTATCGGTTTTAAACGCAGGATCTGGTATGCCAAGAACGAAGCTTTGATCAATTTTTGCTTTATCTTCTAGACGGGCAAACACGATATCCATCGTTGTGTTTATTGATTTAGCCATAGCCCCGATCTCGTTTTTGCTTTTAACACTGCATCTCTTTGATAGATCTCCTGTCTCTGCTAGTTCTTTCATCTCCTTATCAATTGTCGCTAAAGGTTTACTTATTGATCGTGTGATAGTCCATGCTAACACAACCCCTATAGCTACTGCTAAGGCTATGAATACTATTATTAGCATATTTGCTTGTTCCTGTGCTGCTAATTGTTGAGCATTTGCAATACTATCTAATAGGTTAATTCCACCATAGTAATCACTAGATGTATCTGTGCTACCCATGATTGTGTTACCAGCTTCAGCCATCGCTGTCTCCGCTGCTTTCTTAGCGAGCTCGTTCTCATGATATATGTTACCCTGTGCGATGTAACGGTTGATATATGATACAATCGAATCAGCCGATGCTTTCAGCTCACTGTTACCAGCGCAGAGCGTAGACAAAGTTGATGCTTCATTTAGAGTATTGCTCAAGGCCGTCTGGAATGCTGACCAGCGTGCATCAGCGTTTTCCTTCTGCGCATCCTTGATATAATAGACAGCTGCTACTCTATGCAATACGAATTTGGTTTCCAGTACATTAGCCTGGAGATATATGGCATCACCTTTGGTTGTTTTCGCTTTTATCTTCGCTATCTCATCGTTGAAGCCAGCGCCTATAGCAGTCCACTCTGTTAACACGCCTTTGTTGGATTCGCATTTACTAACATACGTATCAAAAGCGTTTTTATAAGATGTTATCTGAGGTTCAATCTTGTCTAGTATACCCCGGATATTTGAATCTATATTCATAGTTTGCATCTCATCTATCCTTTCTTGCAGAGACGTTAAATAAGAATTAACATCAGTGACATACGAGTCATCCTCTCTCAGGATATAGTTCTTCTCCGCTCGTCTAAGTTCTAGTACCTCTGTTACGATGCCATTTGCATCACTAACCAATTCGCTATAAAAAGCTGCTTGAGCAAGGCTATAATAACCTACAAATCCTACTACAGATGTTAACGCTATCAGTACCGCAAAGCCTATCGCCAGCTTCCTGCTAATTTTCATATCATTCCACATTCCCATATCTTTCATCTCTCCTTACCATCTTTTTTCTATTTTTCATCTTTTCATCTCTTTGCTACTATGCCTATAGAGAGAAAGAAAGAGGCCAAAAAACTAACTCAACTTAGTATCTACCCATCCTACTTATTCCAAGACAGAGTTTTTATATCTTCTATCTTGTCTTTGTGTATACGACAATCCCTCTTTCATCCTCCATAGTGATTTATATACCTACTTTTACTTTCTTTAGAAAAGGAATCAAATAAATAATATATAAAACTATATTTTTATACTGATAAGCGAAATAATAAAATATTTTATGATTTTTCTTCAGGTATATACTTTAAGGCATCATCTATAACTTTTTGTTTAGTCTCAGGTATCTCATACGGTTTCTCAAGAAGTTTATCAATACGTTCCTTCAGCTCTTTTATATCAAACGGTTTCTCTATATACGCATCAGCTAGTATCTTACCGAACCCTCTGCTAAAGTTATCTGTCTTAGCTGTGAGAAACGCTACAGGTATCCTCTTCCATTTCTCATTCTTACGGAGTTGTTTATAAACCTGCCATCCGTTCATACCAGGCATCATGATATCTAGCAGTATAATATCAGGTATAATATTTTTCTCTAAGAGTTCAAAGCATTTCTTACCGCTATCAGCCTCTATAACAGAATACGATGAATCAAGATGTTCAAGCCCCTCTTTAACAGTATAAGTAATAATCTGACTATCATCAACCACCATTATCTTCTTTCCCATACCATCAAACCCTCTCTTCACTTACAAGTATATCATCTCTTATTTATGAAACTTTCGTATCATATACACACCATAGTGGTGAAATATTCATACTAAACACCATATAGGCTCATCAGGTATTTTATACCTTTATCAGTGAGTTTAACCTCATCATGGGAACAATAAGTCAACACCCCTATCTTTAGTAGTTTACGAACCATCATCTCAAGATCACGCTTAGACATATCTAAGAGATGCATAACTACATCCGCATCAAGATCCTTCTCATACAACATCTCAAGGAACTGGTACTCTTTATCAGTGATATCGATATTCTCCACAAGTTGTTTCTTCTCAGACCCTGTATCCTCACTGTCAGATGAAATACTTTCATCCAGTAGTAGACTCATCTTGTTCACAATATCATCTACACTTAGAACATCTAATACGTCACCATTCTTGTCATACAATGTGCATATCATTGCTTCTTTATCATAGCTCCAATCCGCGACGTTCTCCCAGGCATAGCCAAACAAGCTAACAGCCTTATCAGCTTTCTTATCTGGTGGTTTATAATCATTATTTACAAGTGACTCCTCAACCTTCCATCGCTTATACAGGTAACGCTGTTCCAACTGGATCACATCTAACTTTATACCTCTATTGTGTGCCTCATCAAGATACCTCTCTTTCAACTGTTCTTTTAATTCGTTAATAAAGAAAAGACCCGCTTTATCCTTCAAGTCAAAGATTATTATCCTGATAACTAGTTCTATCATCTCATTTATAGTATCAGACTCAAAAAAATCTAGATAGGATGATACATCAACATTAGATTCATCATTAATATTGATACTGATGTAATCTAAAAAAGAGTATTTTTGTTTTAAAAACTCTAAAAAAGTCTTCAATACACTAGCTGCTGCTTTTTTTGATGAGCAACGACGACCAGTTACTTCTATAAGTGCATTAAACATCATCCTTGTGAAATCAGAATTTGAAATACTCACTAATATCATCCTTCCTTAATTTCATCTACATTTTTTGACAGCATTATCGGTACATTCCTCTTTACAATGCCAAGGTAAAGTGAAGAAAATAGTAGTACCTTTGTCAGGCCCAGGGCTCTCAGCCCATATACGCCCACCATGCCTTTCAACAATACGTTTACATATAGAGAGGCCAAGACCTGTTGATTCAAGATCATGACGAGAGCTATCACCCTTATAGAACTCGTTGAATATTGCCGTACACTCTTCTTCTTTCAGACCACTACCATTGTCCTTTACAGAAATAGTGACATATTCTGAATCACAAACAGCATCAATGATCACCATGCCTTTATCCTTGTTGATATATTTCCTAGCATTTGATAACAAATTATCAAAAACCTCTTCGATACGTATCTTATCAATCTCAACATATAACGGTTCAGTTATTCTATTAACAACTGTTATATTCTTCTCCTCGAAAAGAATTTTATCCCTGCTAATTATATTCTTAATTAAAGCAGAGAGATCAACACGCTCTATATCAAAATATATCTTGTTGGAGTTAAGCTTAGCAAGCTCGATAGTCTTAACAACAAGTTCTTTCATATAGTTAACACATGATAAGATAATATTTAGCATCTCCTTGGATTTAGGATCCTTCTCCTTCTCCAACACTATTGGTAACAAGTTAATCAACGGTGATAAAGGTGTTTTAAGATCATGACCAAGCTGATTTATAAAATCTTCCTTAGTTTTAAGCAGGTTTTCAATCTCGTCGTAAGCCTTTTTGATCTCAGTCATATCAATAGCTACACCACGAGTACCAACAACTTTACCATCTTCAAATATCGGGATAGAGTAGACAATTGCTGGTATTCTAGAACCATCCCTCCTGATAAAAACGTACTCATTACCATAAGGCTCGTTACCACCTGATAATTTACTGTAGAATTTCTCCTTGAATTTATTATGATACTCAGGAGCAATAGCATCAATAACGTTTAAACCATGTTTAAATTCATCTTCACTCAGACCAAAAATCTCGAATAGCTTTCTATTTCCGTACGTTAATCTACCATATTGATCAGTCTCAAACACAGGTTCAGGCAACATATCAGCCAGATCACGAAACCGCTTCTCACTCTTACGCAGAGCCTCTTCTGCTAACTTTTTCTCTGTTACATCACGGAATATACAATGAGCACCTACAATCTTACCATTCATATATCTAGGTGAAGCGTTACCTTCAACATAGACAACTCTACCATCTTTAGCGCATAATCTAGCTTCAATCCTCTCAAACCTTGCACCACCAAGTATCTGAGAAAACACGGATACACAATGAGGAAGATCATCAGGATGAATGATATCAGTCAACAATAAATGTTCAACATCAGAAGAAGTGTAACCCATTATACTAAGCCAAGCGGGGTTAACATATAAGAAACATCCTTTAGTATCAACACTCTGTATCATATCAAAGGTATCATCAAAGATAGAACGGAAACGCTGTTCGCTCTCCTCTAGCTTAGCCTCATATATCTTACGATAAGTTATATCACGCCCTGTAGCGATAACAAACACAACCTCTCCGCTATTTGAATACTCCGGGAATAAAATCCAATCAAGCCATGTACCATTAGGTAGTTGTATCTCCTGTCTATACGACTCTCCTGTCTCAAAAACTTTTTTGATAGCCTCCTCAACTTTATTGACAAAATCAGACGGAAGACCAAAATCAGCATGACTCTTACCTATGATCTTATCTGCAGATACTCCCGTATACCTCTCTAAACTAGGATTCACATACACTGCTCTACAATCACGATTATACCTTATAATAACATCGTCGGTATTCTCAACTAGAGCCCTGAAACGCTCTTCACGCTCACGCAGATTCTCCTCGTATCTCTTACGCTCTGTTATATCACGGATTATTACCAAGTCAGATAAACCATCACCATGAGGTATGATAGACGCGTTAATCTCAACATAAGCCCTCTCACCGTTTTTACGTAGCAGTATAGCCTCATAGGTCGAAGGGACATTCCCACCAGCAAGACGTCGTTTATAATAACCCACAACCCTATCTTTATCCTCAGGCGCTATATACTTAATAAAGGATGTACCTACAACTTCTTCCTTTTTACCACCCCACATGGATACAAGAGCGGGGTTAGCATACTGAACAATAGAATCCTTCAGTATCAGTATACCCTCTTCAGCTCGTTCAACAATATTACGGTAAACCTCTAAAGCTTCTTCACTTTCAGTTATATCTCTACCTACAACAAGTATATACTTCCATCTACCATTTTCTTTTATAGGATGTGTTGAAACCATCATCGTATGTCTTTTATGTTTCTTATCGTAGAATTCAAACTTGTAACTCCGCAGATGTTTACCCTGCAGTACATCCTTAAAGAGTCTAAGAGCTGTCAATAGTATATCACCTTTAAATAGGTCTGTTACACTCCAAAAAGTTTTACCTATAACCTCCTCCTTTGAGAAACCAGATAAGGCATATGCGAATTTATTCACTTTGACGATACGTCCACGTAGATCAAGAAACACCATCAGATCATTTATATTCTGAAATAGAAAATCACAAAGACCCTGTATCTCTAAATTCTCATCTGTTACCTCATCTGATTCATCATATCCCTCTAAGGTTCTCTCTTCAGAAGGAGTGTTATTCTCGTTAGTATATACCGTATTTTGATCAGTTAATGGTAGACTCTTGATGATCTCCTCCACTCTAAGAGTCTTTACTATATCTGGCTCATCTTGCATCGCGGCATCCCTATCAAAATACGAATCATGAATTTGGTATATTATTCTAACTGATAAGTGATAAAAAAGGTTATATCTTTACACCCCAATCTAAACCAAGACTAATATACATTCCAGATTAATGTTCTCTTTTATCTGATGTTACCAGAATACAGGGTTACCCTCTGAGAACGGTTATCGCCATCGACGCGCCTTCATCCTCACTATGGGATCATCTGATAACTTACATATCTTATCTGCTAACCTCTCAAACCCTTCCACTGTATTTATATTAAACCTACCTAGCGATACCCCTCTGTTATCAACTAGATTTATCGCCCCGGGTACTCCAGAGAGACTATCCGCCTGCATTGTTGTACGTATTTCAGACGAAGCCTTCAACTCATCTATCCTAGTCCTGAGTTGTTTCTCAATAAGCTCTGACATAAAAGCTGATCTACTACCTGTAGTATTAAGCGCATCTATTTCATCTATTACAGATGTCGGCAGCTCCAAAAAAACAATCTTTTTATCCTGCATCACAACCTAAAATAGTAATACCATATATTAATTTAATGTCCATTGATACTGAAAAAACATGTCTTGA
>JAVYLV010000023.1:0-17484 GCA_038740425.1 Thermoplasmatota archaeon
AAGTAAATCCCTTTTGATCACTTTTAGTAATACTCTAGTGATTTCAAACAGGTTTCATCACCTTTTATCTTGAAGTAAGCATCCTCTACGCTACCATACTCCCTAGTTACATCCTTGACCATACCTGAGTATATTATACGTCCTTTCTTCAGGAGGTATACCATATCGGCTATCTCCTCTACTAAACGTGTTGAATGCGTAGCTATAACTGTGGTTCCTTGTTTACTCTTTATGAAACCTTGTATAACCCTGGATGCTAAAGGATCAAGACCATATATCGGCTCATCCAATAAGAGATTCTCAGGGTTATGCAGTATCGCTGATATAAGTGATATCTTCTGTTTCATACCCTTAGAGTATCCGCCTATCTCATAATCCAAGGAGTCACTTATACCCATCATATCTGATAGATTATTTATCCTCTGATCAGATTCATCCAATCTTCTCAATGATGCTATATAATACAAGAATTCTCTACCTGTTAATCTGTCATATAGGTCAGGTATCTCAGGTAGGTAACCGAGGTGTTTCTTAGCCTCCACCGGTTGATCAATGAGGGAGTAACCATCAATTATAACCTCGCCAGTGCTCATTGGTATTATACCAGCGCATATCTTTAGCAGTGTGCTTTTACCAGCACCGTTCTCACCCATTATAGCTGTTATAACACCATCGTTAAATACAATGTTAACATCCTGTAACGCTGTTTTTTTACCGTAGTACTTACTAAGATTCTTTATAGCTATCATAAATCCTCTTTGTTTTATCCTGATATGATAGAGGGTAATAGTTTATAAAATGTTTAGATTATTATTTTTTAGATAATAAAAGAAATGATTTTACAATTTAAAAAAAGAGGTTGTTATTTTTCAATATATTCGTACTTTCATGCACCCATTTGATACGTGGACCATAAGCCATGATGAATAATGTTACACCTTGTATAGTGATATGGGCACCTATAGCGGGCCATATACGTGTAGTCTGTGTTAAACCTGGTAGTATAAGACGTGGCTCTCTCAGAGTTATACTATCAATGAAGGGTACAGCTTTTACGAATAACTCTAACTTCACTGTTAGATTACCCAAGGGCGAGGGTATCTTTGTCAGATTAAAAGTGACCCTGGGCAGGATAGTTGATATTCTCACTATCACAGGGAACACACCTATCATGAACCATCTATATTTGATGTTACCACCCTGTTTTAATATACTGTTTTTTAGTATATTCTGAGCTTTGAACAAGGATGTATCACGTTTTATACCTAACTGAGCTAACTCTTCCAATCCTTCTCTCACTGAAGTTGACATCAGATTCTTATGACCAGAATCTTCTCTCATCTCATCTATATACCCCTCCATACAAGTTACTAGATCATTGATGGTTATTGATTCAAGCACCCTGTTTATCATATCATCAGTTAGGATATCATCTTGTTCATACTCATAATTGACGTTATCCTCACTGTTTATCATCGTGTTATCATATGACGCCCCTAAAGGTATCACCGTTGAGAGTAACGCTAATGTTAGAAATATTGTGAATATTTTAAAGATAAACCTCATATTATAATTCACCTATATATTATACATATATATCACAATATTTAAATTTTGTTTTATATTAATAAACTATTATTAATCTGGTTTTTTTATCTATTGATGCCTGTTCTTCGCCCATAACTCTTTCCTATACGCCTCCAAGGTATTATTTTTCAGTCCCAAGTACTCAGCAAAGGTTTTAACACGACCCCCGCCCTTTTTGTATGGCGCAGGGAAATGCTCCTTGTATTTTATATCCCTCAGCAAGTGATGATCAAGTATGATATCGCATTCAAGGTTCTCTATTATCCTAAGCATGTTATCTGAAGCTTCATCCAGGTTCTTCTGGCTGAACTTCCATCCCAAAAATATGGTTGGTGGACCGTCTATTATTAGCAAGTCTGGTCGCTGTTTTATAATATAATCAGTAGCATCCTTTGTCACAGGACCTTGTACATCTGAAGCGTGTAATATCTTCCTCTCCTCTTCAACGATAGTCATTAGTATATACCCTAAGCTACTATCTTTAGGACCGTGATGAAAAGGCGGCGAGAAGATTATATTAGTATCACCTATCATGTGTCTTGTATCATCGCAGTATATTATCTCGCATTTATCCTTAAATCTATCCTTAAACTCCCTACCTCGTTCCAGTTGTGATTTGTTTATATTACTTGTAATATCTTTAGCATATACCTTTTTATCCCTGTAGAAATCCTTCTCAGGATCATAATGATCATAGTGATAATGAGAGATCACCAATATATCGCAGGTCTCAGCTATCCTAGATATCCTCTCCTTAGTCTTATATAGCGTATCTATCTCTATCTCATGTGGTGGTAAACCATATCTATAAGGACCCAGTGCCGCTGACGGATCTATTAGTATCTTACAGTCACTTGTCTCTATAAGAGTAGCCATGGATCTCACACCCAATGAATCAGATGATAACGGTGTTACCTTCATTTTCTCAGCCAATCCTTTTTCAACATACCATGTATCATATAAAATATTATTCTAAATTATAAGTAAATAGGAATGAGTTTATAAAAAGAGCATGACTTTAATTTTTCAACAATCTAAATCTAATATAGATAGAATAAAAATTGTAACTCGTTTTTTCTATTTGTCAAGTTCAAGAAAAGGTTAGATAGAAAGAAGAAATCGCTTGGTTTTTCACTCTCTAAATCCATTCATGCCAAGATCCGAACTACTGCTTGTATATGTCAAACAATCTCTCGCTTTAATGTTATATCGGTTGCATAATTGTAGATACACCAAAAATGATATGAGAGGTAATAATCCCTCTGAACCCATCAGTCCATAGCATCATACGCTGATATCTAAGATGGTGCACAGACAGAAATTGTATCATCCAGACATTAACCGCGATAAAAGAATACCATTTTGGATCTGTACCAGTGATGGTTAATTCATCAATAATTCCAACTAAGAAACAGAAATTACCATTGGATACTTTTTCATGATATTTACTAGTATCCATCATGCAGGATCTAACAGTAACCGCAGATAAAGAAGAACAGACTAATAAAAGAAAAACCAGTAAAAACAACAACGATTTAACAAACTTTGATTTGCTATATAAACTCTTTTTTATTTCCATATTCTTTTCCCCCTATAATTTCAAATATTTTTTTCTCATTTAAATATTTATCGTTCATACGAGCAACAAAATGAGAAAAAACATCAAAAAAACAACCAGGATCTAACTAATATGCTCATAATTGAAGCGAAATTCATCCATGAACAATTAAGACGTATTTTTAACTGATCATGAATAAATGCCATCTTCTTTTCTAGATAACTATATTTTCTTAGTATACACCTCAGGGTTCACGCAGTTAGGAGGAAAAACACCTCGCAGACCAGCTATAAGATTCTCAGCTGCCATAACCGCCATTCTCCTACGTGTCTCATACGTAGCAGAAGCTGCATGAGGCATTAGAACTACGTTATCCAGATTCTTTAATTCATCAGGTACGAATGGTTCATGCTCATAGACATCTAAACCAGCACCTGTTATCCAACGCTCCTTCAATGCTCTTATAAGAGCTTGTTCATCTAAAACTGGTCCACGAGATGTGTTAACCAGCACAGCGTTCTTCTTCATACTTCTTAGCTCTTTTTCACCTATGAGATGATATGTAGTATCCATCAAAGGTACATGTATAGAGATGTAATCAGATTCTCTTAATAGAGTCATCAAGTCTACTCTCTCAGCTTTTAACTCATTCTCCAGTAAACTGTTGATATTCTGATCAGTGTATAACACCCGCATATTGAAGCCTTTACTCTTCAAAGCGAAAGCAGACCCTATACGCCCAGCTCCTATGACGCCTAGTGTTTTACCAGTGACATCTAAACCTAGCATGAGCATAGGAGCCCAACCAGTAAATCTGCCTTCACGTGTGAAACGATCACCCTCTACTATCCTACGTGCAACAGCGAACAACAAGGCCCATGCCATCTCAGCTGTGGTATCAGTCAACACATCGGGTGTATTAGTAACCATTATACCCTGTCTAGTAGCAAAATTAACATCTATGTTATTATACCCTACAGCATAGTTAGCTATAACCCTAAGTTTAGAACCCGCCGTTATAACCTCTCTATCGATATGGTCATTTAATAAGCATAATAAACCATCCTTATCTCTAATACCTTTTATTATCTCCTCCTTAGTTAATGGTCTATCATACGGGTTAACATTAACCTTAGCGTATCTCTCTAAAAGCTTTATCCCCTCATCAGGTATTTTACGGGTAACAAACACGTTATACATGGTAGTTGATACCTCCATTTTTTCGTATAATAACACCTCTAGATAAAAACAAGTCGATCTAATGTACGCTATTTAGATACGTGCTTAGCATATCAGCGATCCTCTCCAGAAATTCTTTATCCTCAAGGGCGAAAGCGTTTAATCTATCAGAGTCTATATCAATCTCGCCTATAACCTTTTTATTACGTATGATGGGTACTACGATCTCTGATTTAGTAGAGAGGAAGCATGACAGGTACCTCTTATCTTTTGATACATCAGGTACGATCTCAGTCTTACCTGAGAAGGCTGCTGCGCCACATACTCCCTTACCTAAAGGTATAATCTTATGCTCTGTCTCTTGTCTACCATACCATGGTCCTAATACGAGTCTATCTTTTTCAACCAGGTATATACCAACCCAGTTGTAGTGTTTGAAATTCATCTGCAGTAACTCAACTACATCCTGCATCGCTCTAGGATAGGGTACTGCTAATATCTGTTTCACAACCTCTAATACTCTTTTATAATCCAAGTTTATACCTCCATCTTTTCAACTGCTGTATGTAAAAACGTTTCTTTCTTCATATTTCCTTTTTTTAATCATAACATCAAACATAGAGTTGGGTTTTAAGTGCTATGTCTGATTGTACTCTAGTAAGCTAGTTTGTTTGTTCCTAGGCGTTGAACTTAAATCTACTGTTGGCGTATTACCCTGCATGGGTAGTCGTATCTCTCCGTATTTACCACCTCCCCCTGGTATTATTATGATTCTTTTCTCACGGAACGCTCTTATAGCATCTGCTACCGCAGGTACTGTCACACGTTCTATACTCTCTATATCTATATCTAGTAGCACGTTTATCTCACTACCAAAAGCATTGATCAGATTCTCCCAATGTTTGTTTACACTCTGTGTGAAAGGTGTGTACTGTCCTAGGGCTTTAGCTATGATCTCGGCTAGGGGTATGAGATGCACATAAGGTGGGCGATGTTCAGGGTGTAAAGGTTCTTTGAACGTGGATATCTCTTCTACTCTATCCTTAACACCTTTTTTTATCCTCTTGCCGCATTGACAACGCCAACGTCTGCGTACTGCTTCTTCGAGCGTGTAATGGGTGTAGCATGATATACAAGCTGATTCGTTGTATTTCCCCTCCTGAGGTGGTAGACCCACATTTAGAACTGGTTTGTTACCGCCTTCACGTAGTATAGCTTTTTTTATCTCTTTGAATGTTACATCATTTACTTGTAAACGTGTGAACTCTCTAGCTAGTCTTACAGGGTGTGGGCTATGTGAATCAGAGTTCGTGAGAAAGGTGAGTCTGTGCAGTTCTTTTATTTTATCAGCATAGTCAGTATCAGCGCTTAAACCTAATTCGACAAATGAAACGTATGATGCAGCGTCACCGTAGCAGCTATCAAGTGATGGATGAACAGCGTACATGGAGGTCCATGGTGTGAATATATGAGCACCGCCTATCAATGCTTCTACATCCTTAGCTACTGTAGCGAGCATAGCACCATCCATATCTATATTAGGTCTACCATCTGTTTCAAGATTCTTTGATTTAGAGGATATTCTCTCTTTGAAATCCTGAAGTGATGATAAGCTAGGGAAATATATAAGATGATGCACCCTGTTTTTATCCTCGATCTCTACACCTAGTATGAACCGGGTATTATTCAACTCAAAGGTTCCTTCAGCAACCTCTGTACATTGCTTAACCTCTCGCATCCATCCTTCATGCAGACAATCACCCGTGCTAACCACTTGTATACCTTTACGTGGCGCCTCAACTGATATAGTCTCTATCGACATCTTATCGCTGGTCGCAGCTGAGAAACGAGAATGAATATGAAGATCAACACTTACAATCATAGATGAATAAAACCCCTAGGAAATTTATAGTATAACCACTATTTAACATTCTCTATCTTAGTTTTATCATCGATCATTACAGATTTATCCTTTTTTAGTTCGTAGAACATCTGATTAGATATAACAAGTAGTATACCAGCTATGATGAATAATAAACCTGATATCAACAGGAGATACAAGCCTATACCACAACCCCATTTAACATTAATCACGCCTGATACACTAGGCACATCCACTTTTTCTTCACCATTCAAAGGTGAACTTGCTATAGATTCTACTATCTGATTCATCTCAGAGGCACCAGTATCAGAAGGGGCGAACATAGAGACTACTAATCCTAATAGCATCACTATTATGATCATGACAATGAAAGGCGTCATTAAACGTATCCCTCGTCCTATGAATCTCCGCCCAAGTTTTTTGCTCTCATGTACACCTATAGTTGAAACTATTAACAACACCAAACCTATAAGTATGAACAATGAGAAGGGTAATGAAAATGAGGTTACAGGTGTTGGTCCATTTGAACTTGGTAAATACACTCTTAACCCCTGCCATCCATCAACCGAGATAACATCCATCATCTCAATAGTCTTATATGATGGTAAATCAAGTGATAATCTAACATTATACCAGGGTGTGTAGAGACCTAGGATCGCTATGATTATACTAACCAGGGCTAGTATATTACCAATGCTCTTCAGATTAAAACCATCAATATATAATAACGATAATATCCTAGGACCAAGACCATGTCTTTTATAACGTAGATATATCCTAACACCTAATATCAATAGTGACACCAGGAGTACCAATATCATTATCATGATGAAATTGTATAGCACCCATTCTATCATTAAGAATACATCATTAACCATCGGAAGATCTGAACCCCATGATAATGGGCTATCCCACATCTCACCATCCTCCCTGAACCTAGGACCCTCAGGGCCAGCTCTACCTAGTATCACAGATTCAACAGCTGAATCAACATTACTACCAAACCAACCCCATCTACCACTATAACTAAGCCAGCTTTGATTACTAAGCAATTCTAACCTGTAATCATTAACAGTTAACTTTAACCCGTTATCACCTACAATATCGCTCGCAGCTGTGAATCTACCAGAGTATGATCTAAAATAGTTAGCATGACTCCCCCTTGCAACATATACCTTGAAATGATCACCATCCTTCTCCACCTGACTCCATTCAGCCCTCTGACCTGAATGATGCTGGCTATACATCGCTTCTACTGGTTCATTGTTCTTGAGTAGTATCTGAACCATCTCCCAGTCACCCTCATGCCTGTTCAACTCTCCTTTATTAAAAACGTAGAAGAACCAGTATTGAAGGATAGTACCTTGAGACACTGATACAACCCGTCCGTAAACCGTGTACCCTAACTGACTCTGTTTACTCTTATAATCATTAATGATACCATCATCATCCACAGTGCCTTTAGTATTATCTAGATAATACACATCAGACGTGTACGCACCTAATGACTCCAACGTGGGATTAGATGAGATTATTACAGAGGCAGGGTCACTCACCATGTACAACACAGAGTTGTCAACCATGTAGGATACATCCACAGGGTAGCATGTCTCAGAGCTTTCAAAGTATAATACAGGCGCATACCTCATTAGTATATCATGATCATCAGCGTCTGCTAAACCCACTGGTAAAAAACATACAGAGACGCTCATTACCAGCATCAAAATTGACTTTATCCTCTTTAAAATAAACTTCACCTCACCATCAAATTACTAACATGGATAGTTAACAAGTTTTTTATATTTTATTAAAAAAACATAAGTTGATTCTAAGTTCTTTCGATTCTTAGAAGCGTAACATCATACTCAACCTTATCCTTCATATGAAAACGGAAGGTATGTTTAATCGGTAATGAGTAAGACTTCTGATAGGTGACTCTATGATCTATAGCCTTTATCAGCTTATAAAGAAAAGGCACTGTCTTACTCAGATGAAGAGAGTATACAACAGATGAAATACTACATGCTTTTACAATGAATTTTCTATCTGCTCTAATATTACTCTTCTGCGCGCCAAAAGGAGGATTCATTATCGTAGTATCAACACACATATCAAAATCATCCACATCCTGGACTATGAAATCAATATTATAACCATGTTTCTTAGTGTATCTCTCTGCTAACTCTACACTTTGCTTATCAATATCAACACCTATTACCTTCTTAGCGCCCATTAGATACGATCCTATAGCGAATATACCTGTACCGCACCCTAGATCAAGCACTACTTTATCCTCTATATCACCGAACTGGTAAGCTAGGAAGAGTATATCAGCAGCTATACCTGCGGGTGTCATATACTGCTCAAGTTCAGGTATAGGATTAGGAACAACTGGAACATCTTGCAGTAGCATCTCAAGTTCTTTCTTCTTCATGAGTATCAACTAATATGTTATTATTTGAAATATATGTCGAGTCATGCATAAGTTTTATTTGTATGTATTGGTTTCCAGGTTTTCTATAGAAACTTACTACAGGGCTCGTAGATCAGCGGAAGATCGCCCCCTTGGCATGGGGGAGGCCTCGGGTTCAAATCCCGACGAGTCCATATCTCCCCTTTCTTAGCGATAGGGTATCATCCCAAAAAATGTTTAATTTTTTTACATTATAACAAAAAAGCTAGGAGCGGGAAGACACCTATAAGATTAGAGAAAATATCGTAATCTTTTTTATATAATTGATTGTTTCATGTCTTTAATGTTCATCGTTAAACTCGGTGGAAGTGTAATAACCGACAAAAAAAAGAAGAATCATTTCCGTAGAAATATCATGGATCGTTTATCCTCTGAGATCAAAAAATCTGACCATGAGATGATAATAGTTCATGGTGCCGGGTCCTTTGGGCATATATTAGCTAAAAAGTACAGATTAAATGAGGGTTATAAGAACCGTGATCAGTTAAAAGGCTTTGTTCTAACCCATGCTAGTGTACAAGATTTAAACTCCAAGGTGATAAAAAGCCTGCAGGATAAGGGTTTACTATCTGTATCCATACCTCCTCACGCTATCCTACAGCTTGACAAACACAGGTTAACATCATTTAACTACGCTGTTTTCTCAGCTTACTTGAAACATGGTTTTCTACCGGTCACATTCGGTGATGTCGTACTTGATAGAAAACTAGTGTTCTCCATATGCTCAGGTGATCTGCTAATGCAAGCACTAGCAACATCTTTAAAGCCAGAAAAAGCAATCTTTGTTATAGATGAGGATGGTTTATACACATCTAACCCTAAAGATGACCCTAATGCATCATTCATCGAATCCATAACAATAAATGAATTAAAACATCTAACTGTGAGTGACAACAGATACGCTGATGTAACAGAGGGCATGAGAGGAAAGATTAATACTATACAATCTATTGCGAGGTCAGGGGTTGACACCATATTAGTAAATGGTAACCAACCTCAACGATTATATGATATCCTATCAGGTAGGGAAACCGTATGCACGTATATAAAAGCAAAGAAAATATGAACCAAACTGAGGAGCGTAAACGTGAACATATACAGATAGCATTAGAGGAGAATGTATCATCTCATCATAACTACTGGGATGAAATAACATTACTTCATAACGCTTTACCTGAGATAAACGCTGATGATATAACACTATCAACTATCTTATTCGGTAAAAAACTAGGAGCACCAATTATCATAGCTGGTATGACAGGTGGTTACGCTGATGCTAAGAAGATAAACGAGAATCTGGCTTATGCAGCATCTGAGCATCAGATAGGTATGGGTGTAGGATCACAACGAGCAGCGTTAGAAGATAAAAGATTAATAGACACCTATAGCGTGATAAATGATTATGATATACCATTAAAAATAGCTAACATAGGCGGCTCTCAGATAGTACTATGGGATAAAAACAAGGTATTAGAGTACGCTAGGATCATGATTGATATGATAGACGCTGATCTACTAGCTATCTGCCTTAACTTTTTACAGGAGATCGTGCAACCGGAGGGTGAAGCACACGCTAAAGGATGCTACGATACTATACGGATGATATCAGAGGAGATTGATATCCCTGTGATAGTGAAAGAGAGCGGAGCAGGCATATCAGGTAAGGTAGCTGAGATGTTAATTAAAACCAAGATTAAAGGTATAGATGTTGGTGGGTCTGGTGGTACATCATTCGCAGCGGTTGAATACTACCGAGCTCAGATGATGAACGATGAAATAAATATGCGTCTTGGTAGAACATTCTGGGATTGGGGCATACCAACACCGATATCGGTCATGCAAGTTAAAAAAACCACTAGAGGAAAGATACCCATAATAGCTACAGGTGGGGTGCGCCATGGTTTAGACTCTGCTAAAGCTATAGCTATCGGTGCTGACGCTGCTGGTATAGCTCACGCCCTGCTTAAACCCGCTACTCAGAGTAAGCAGAATATACAATTAGAAGTAGATATGATAATAAAAGAATTGCAAACCGCTATGTTCCTGGTAGGCGCAGATTCAATTGAGAAGCTATCTCAGGTAGGAGTGATTCATAGTGATCGAATCAGAGATTAAAAAAAGAGCTGAGATATTTGAATCTTACTGGAGAAAACACTTAAGCGGTAATGACCCCAGACGTCTGTATGACGCATCTAGACATTTATTGTTAGCTGGTGGTAAACGACTTAGACCATGTTTAGCTATGCTTGCATGTGAGAGCTCCGGCGGAGAAGCAGAGAGAGTTCTACCTTTTGCTGCTGCTATCGAGTTCGTACATTGTTTCACTCTGATACATGATGATATAATGGATAAATCAACACTTCGCCGTAGCCAACCAACAGTCCATGTGAAGTATGGCGAATCAACCGCTATACTAGCTGGTGATGTACTATTCGCCAAAGCCTTTGAGGCTATGTATGATCTATCTATCGACCCTATAATATGGAAGAATCTTGAATATAAAATGAGCTTATGCACAGTTGAGATATGTGAAGGACAGGAGCTTGATATAGAATTCGAATCGCGAAGCAGAGTAACTGAAAATGAATACCTAGAGATGATACGTAAAAAGACCGCTGTTATATTCAAGTTAGCAGCGTATGGAGGAGGTATAATAGGTAATGCAGATGAAAAGAGCGCTGAAATGTTAGGGGAGTATGGCTTAAACCTGGGTTTAGCATTCCAGATATGGGATGATTACTTGGATATAAGCAGCACAGAAGAGATACTAGGTAAGGATATAGGGAATGATATACGAAATGGTAAAAAAACACTTATAGCGGTTCATGCTCTAGCACATGCTAAAGGTGCAGATAAAAAACTAATCAATGGTATATTCAGTAACCCTAAAGCAACAGATGATGATATCCAACGCTTACTAGATCTCTTTAAGGATTTAGGATCTGTTGAATATGCCAAAAAAGTAGCTTTATCATATGTGGAGAAAGCACAGAATGCTCTGGATAAACTCCCGGATACCAAAGCCAAGGAGATACTAAACAACCTAGCTGCTTACACCATCCAGAGAGAGAAATGAAGATGATAAAGGTGGAGGTTTTTTTAATTGTTAACAGAAAAAGTTGAGGGGTTATCCAGGGTTTACGCTTTGCAGAACGCTGTACAATTTAACGGGAAAGCAAACACCAAGGCGGTTATAGGTAAGGTTATAGCGGCTTTGAAAAATGAAGGTGTTAAACCAGGTGAGATTATAAAAATAGTAGAGCAGATCGTTGAATCTATTAATAATATGACACTAGATGAACAACGTGAGATGCTTCAACGTTTAGCACCTGAACTTATGAAGAAGGAGAAGAAAGAACGGGATTATTCATTGCCTTCCCTGCCGCACGCTGAGAAAGGGAGGGTTATAACACGTTTCCCACCTGAGCCTAATGGTTATCTACATATAGGCCATGCTAAAGCGGCTATAATAGACCATGAGTATGCCAGATTGTATGATGGTGTTTTCATATTACGTTTTGATGATACCAACCCTGAAAACGCTAATTTAGAATTCTACGATGCTCAACGAGAGGATCTGCACTGGTTGGGTTTAGAGTGGGATAAAGAGTATAACACGTCTGATAATATAGAGACTCATTATAAGCTCGCTCTGCAGCTCATTGAACAGGGTGATGCGTATATATGCACTTGTAAACCCGACAGGATAAAAGAGTATAGATTCACAGGTAAAAACTGTGACTGTAGAGATAAGAGTCCTGGTGAGATAAAAGATAAATGGAGGGAGTTAATCGTATCAGGTGAACCTGAGGATGGGGTGCTACGTCTGCGTGGTGATATGAAGAGTGGGAATACAGCTATGCGTGATCCTACATTATTCAGGATTGTTGAATCTGAGCATCCGTTGAAGGGTACTAAGTATAGGATGTGGCCTACTTATGATTTTGCTGGTGCAGTGGAGGATAGTCTGAGTGGTGTAACACATCCTTTCCGTACTAAAGAATATGAATTAAGAGACGAAGTCTACTTCTACATATTATCATTGTTGAATCTTCGTAAACCGTATCTAATGGAGTTTGCTCGTTTATCCATAGAGGGTATGCCTGTGTCAAAGAGAAGGATTAAACCGCTTATAGATAAAGGATTGGTAACTGGTTATGATGATGTGCGTTTACCTACATTACGTGGTTTGAAAAGACGAGGTATAACACCTGAAGCGATCAAACAGTTTGTGTTCACTCAGGGTATATCAAAGGTTGAATCAGAGGTTACTTTCAGCCTTGTGGAATCCATCAATAAGAAGATACTAGATCCTGTGGCTAAACGTTTCTTCTTCGTCCCTGACCCGGTTAAACTAGTAGTTAATGATATGCCGAACAGGGTTATAAATTTAAGATTTCATCCAACAGTTGATCTAGGTGAGAGGAGTATAACAGTTAACAACATCTTCTATATACCAAGGATGGATGCTGATAAACTCAGAGAGGGGGAAGTGTTTCGCCTTAAGGATTTAGCGAATATAAAGGTGTTGAATAAGAAAACTAAAGAGATAAAAGGTGAATACGCTGGTGACAAGCTGATACATGATACATGTAAGATTCAATGGACAACTGAAAAATTTATACCGTTAAAGATCATCGTTCCTGGTTTATTATTCATAAACGATGAGTATAACCCTGATAGTCTACATGAGATTAATGGGTACGCTGAGGAGGAGGTTAAACATTTAGGGGATGGTGAGATTGTACAATTTGAACGTGTAGGTTTTGTACGTATAGAACATGATAAGAAAGGTATGATAGGTATACTATCTCATAAGTAAACTATTTAAGTATAATGATGCATTATCATTAAGAATTAGTAAAGATAATAGTTTGGGATGCATAGTATAAGAGAATATAATCTTTAGGGATGGGATTAGACCTATGCGTGAGATCATAGATGTTATACCTCGTTTAGTAATTACCATATTTTTAGCCGTGATCACTGTTTCATCCACTGCCGCAGCAGAATCTAATATACCTACAGATACAACAACTATAACCATAGGGGTAATAGTAACAATCATAGCTATTATAATAACTTTTTTCAGTCTGTTTGGTGGTATAAAATACGTTACTCCTGAGAATGTTTTAGATACTGAGGTGCGTAAGAATCTATACGATTACCTAGATGAATACCCTGGTTCTCATCTAAGAGAGATAGCACGTGAACTCAACCTTAAACCTAGTAACGCCGCATGGCATCTAAGGAAGCTAGAGCAGACTAATCTTGTTAGAAGTAGGGTTATAGGTGGGAAAAAGATATATTATCTAGTTGAAGGAGGTATAGAGGCTCGTAGATTAGCTGTGGCTGAATCAGTGCTTAGAAATCAGAATGCTAAACGTATAATGAGCTACTTGAATGAGCATCCTGGGAGACATCTCTTGGAGATAGCGCATGCGCTTAACCTTAATCATCATGTTGTTAAATGGCATCTTAACAAGATGCATGAAGCTGAACTAGTAGAAGCTGATACAAGTCATTCAGTTTACCCTGTCTACTACCCTACACAGCTTGGATCAGAGGCTCTTGATTCTACAGATAACAAATCCTATGGAGAGATGATTAAAATAACCGCATCATAAAAAAAAGAACACGGATTTTTAAAAAGTAAAAAAACAGTGATTTAAGTATATCACCAAAAAACATCTACCAGAAAATGTCGCGCAGAGTGCGCAATCCAAGAATAATTAAACTACAATTGAACAATACGGGACCATCGTGTATTATCTATAGTCTACCTACATCTGTAACCTCTACACTCTCAACCTTCTTAATAGTGGATAACTCCTCAACAACAGGGTCAAATCCACCCTCAGAATCAGGTACTATAACAGTAACATTCAAACCTCTTAAACCAAAAGCTATCTCCTTAACCTCTATATTGGCGAGTCTAGCTGGTGATCTAACCCTTTTTTTAATTTCATCTATAATACTCTGCATCTGTTTATCTGTCAATGTACCATCAGGCATAACCCTTATCAACGCTATTACTTCACCCATTTCTACTAAATCAACTCCCTTTTATCTTAAAAAAACCTACTGTATCATCTACGGCCCTATGAACCCACATTTAGGACAAGTATATTCTACACTCTGCTCCCTGCAGCTACTGCAGCGTCCTATAATATTATCGCACATAGGGCATATGAACGTGGTTGACCCTTTCTCTAGCAGTCCTTTACCACAGGATACACAAGTCTCAGGTTTCTTCATAAGGAACGCTGAAATACCATCTCTATTTATAAATATACCGCTTATCTAAGTTTTTTTATCCATTGCTTCTAGCGAGAACGAGGTTATAGATCTGAATATACGATACTGGAATATCGAACCTGCTATGAGATTCATATGATAGGTTATCAAACGGAATAACAACACAAATACCCCAACCATTGATGATCCTATCAAAAGGCTATATAACCCCGCTACTCCTAACTCAGTGACTCCAGCTCCACCAGGCGTAGTAGGCATCATCACTATTAACAGTAGTATTATCTGAGCTGAAAAGGATTCAACGATGAAAGGTTGAAAACCTAAACCCAGCAGTATCATAGACGGTATAAGAAAACCTGTGAACCAGAAGAACACTGTAATTATACTAGCTTTAATGAATGACTTTTTACTTGTAGTTAAAAAAAGAATCATACTATTATGGAAGTTATCAACCTCTCTATTGATTATTTTTATTATCCTATCTTCTCCTGCTCTGTCTCTCTTTAGTAATCTTTTTATCCTCATATTTATAGATATAAGAACAGATTTGGTTTTTTCAGGGTACTTTATCGACAATGCAAATAACATTATGCATAATATAAAAAAGACCACACCTACAGATAAACCAACACGTATGTAATCAACATTGATATACTTCTTAATGATCAACACCGCAAAAGGTAAACTTACCAGTATAAATACCGCGTCTATTAACCTCTCGCCTAACGCTACTGCTGTAGCACTACCTGAACTTAAACCATGTTTGTTTAAAAGGTATATACGAACAGGCTCACCACCGGCAGCTGACGGTGTTATACACGCTAAGAACAGGTTAGCTAGAACCATCTTTGTAGAACCCCATAAACCTATCTTTACATTCTTATCTACAGCGTTAGCCAATGTTTTAACCCTAGCACCCCATAACACCCAGTATAACATATTCAACAGCACAGCCAAAAAGAAAAACTCGTATTTTATCCTAGTTTTTGATAACTGATCAAGTGTCTTATCAGTAACTGTCAACAATAGTATAGCAACTATAATACCAATACTCAACGTTATACTAATGGTTATAGAGATTTTAACATTTCTACTTTTTTTATCCTTGTTCACAAATCGTTATGTTATTTTGAGGAGGATATATTTCATTTGCGATTATTTCAAAAAACGGATTGCACAAACAGTAGCTGTGTATTATAAGTTAAAAATCATCTAATATTTTGAATCGTATTTTTGTCTTGCAGATCAATCATTATGCTGTAAATTAATCCATAACTTAAAGTACCGCACAAATTTCATTCATCTCTGTGCTCTTCATATCCCACTTTCTGATTTACTAACAATAATAGTAACCTTAAAGATAAGAATCAGTATTATCCTAAAAAGATTTATGATTAACAAAATTATGGGGATATTGAAAGATAAAAAAAATCTAAGAGGGAAAATGGATATAGGCTGTTTACTATGAAGAGATTACCAATGAGCAAATACATAAAAACCCTAAGATACGCTTTCACAAACTACATGTTAGGAGAGCAAATATACCCCTTCTATGCATCATACAAAGTAACGCATAAATGTGGTTTGAAATGTGAATTCTGCAATGTATGGATGGAGGATACACCTGATCTACCAACAGAGAAGGTATACAAGGTTATAGACAACATAGCTAATTCCAGCATAATAGTACTAAGCATAGAAGGCGGAGACCCTCTAGTTAGAAAAGACCTAGGAGATATACTCAAATATGCTCACCAGAAACCATTCGTATTATTCTTCACAACCAACGGTCATCTGATAGATAAAAGACCTATGAACGAGTACGGTAAATACATCGATTACCTTCATATAAGCATAGATGAAGGACACAACAACTTAGAATTCTTTGACCGCCTGAAGGATTATCAGAAATTTGGACCAGAAGTATGCGTACAGATCGTTGTAACAAAAGATACACTGTCAGCGTTAGAAGACAAAGTCAAAAAGGTGTACGATGCTAACGCTAGAACTGTGGTCATGCCTGCATGTCATCTAGACGGAACAGACAACTACTACCCTGACCCAAAGGATTTTCGCAGGGAGTTACTAAGACTTAAAAAAAAGTATAAAAACACTATAACCACACCAAAAGGATTTCTTGATAACATAAATAAACCACACGGATGCTCCACCTCATCTATAATCATAGACTCTGATGGAGGTTTATTCTACCCTTGCAGAACAGTTGGTAAGAGATTATATGATCTAACAGAAGGTTCACTCATGAAATTCCTACGTTCAGAGGAAGCAAAAGAAGCAAGAGAAGAAATGAAAAGATGTACAAGATGCTGCGGTTGGTACCAATACTTCGCTACTGATGTATACGCGTCACCATCATCAATACTATCATCATTAAGCCCATATCTATTCAAATAAAATGAATACGAATCATATCGCACTTATCCTCTTTGCTCTTATAACTAACAAAAAAGAATAAAAGTTGACGGTATGAACCATGAAAATACTATTCACAACTGAATCATACTACCCGATAATCGACGGAGGAGC
>JAVYLV010000024.1:0-16224 GCA_038740425.1 Thermoplasmatota archaeon
GTTATAAGTTTTGTTTTGGATTATCTTTTCACTCTGATTCTATCCTAGGAGCTAATAGGTATGTTACATGTCCTTTTTTGTCAGCTATATCAAAATCAACTCTTATAGGGTTATCTGTTCCCATGTGGATCGTGATAGGGTCTTCACTGCGTACAGGTTTGATCATATTACTAAAGTAATCAATGGAAAATAAGCTTTTATGTTTACCATTTGAGTTTAACTCCAGGAGCATTTCCTTAGGTAGCTTAAGGTTTACTGTATCAGTATCACCCTCAGCGTATAACTCAAAGCTATCCTTATCAACTGTGAGTGCTATATGATCAGATACAGCCTCTGATGCTTTTACACCCTGGGTTAGCTCTGATGCTTTCAGGACGATTTTAGCGGGTAAATCTAGATTAGGTGCTTTTGAGTTAGGCATACCTGCAGTATCGATAAGCCCCATCTTACGTATAAGGTTACCTATCTTTATCACTAAACGGTTGGATTCCTCATCGTAATCCATCTGTATTATTTCACCTGAGTTAGCTAGACGCATGATACCACTTAGTTTATCGAGGTCTATGCCGAGTTCCATATCATCAGCTTTATACTCCTCAAAAGCCTTGTTTTTAACCTCTAGGTCAACCATGGCTACATGAGCAGGGTCAACAGCACGTAGTGTTATACCCTTTGGAGAGATGTTGAATTTAGCTTCATTGACCAATGGTGAAGTTACATCTATTATTCCTTTAATAACATCTGATTTTACCTTCGCGCTGAACATATATCATTATCCTCCCCAGTTGATGAATAAACACATATATTTTCCTTTATTCAAAGGGATTAAATACACTGCTTGTTTATAACTGTAACGGTATTTTTAGAGCTAACCGTCATTTTTTAGTGGTCCTTCGTTTACTTTAATCTTCTGTACAATGCTGACAATAGGAATGCAGATGCTGATGTGAATACAATTACACCACTAGCTGCAACATTGTATACTGCTGATAGTAGTATACCCATTACTATGCTTATAACTGCTAATAGTACAGTAGTGATCATAGTCCCTTTGAAGGAGTATTTAAACTGTAAAGCAGTTAAACCTGGCAGCACCATTAATGCTACAACTAGTATAACCCCTATAATCTTGATTGATAGGGTTATAGTGAATGCTACTAGTATATTGAAAATGAACGATAAGGGTCTAACCGGTATACCTGTGATGGCAGCACTTTGCTCATCAAAAGTTATAGATAGTAACTCTTTATGGAATATAGTGATAAATGATATTACCATGATGCTTAGTAGTATTATTATGATCATATCGTTTTGGTCTATGGTCAGTATGGATCCAAATAAGTAGCTCAACAGGTCTACGTTGAACCCTCCGGTCATGCTTATTATTATTAAACCTGTTGAGAAACCTAGAGCTAACATTAGTGCTATAGCTGAATCTGATCTAGCTATACCTTTTCTGCGCATATATGACACACCTAGTACAGCTAGTATTGATATGATCAATGCTGTTATAAGAGGGTTAACACCTAATAACAAACCTAGTGCTACCCCACCAAATGCTACATGTGCTATACCATCGCCTATCATTGCTTCTCTTTTAAGTATGAGGAATAAACCTGTTATGGAGACAGCCAACGATGATATCACTCCTCCTAAGATAGCGTATTGGAAGAACTGGTATTCAAACAATGATAATATATCGGGTAAGGATACTGGGATCATGAGTAGAACTCTCCTCTGCATAGATGATCATGGAAGACAAAATGAAAATGTTCACCGTATACTCTTTTTAGTATCTTGTTTATATCACTACCTGGGGTTATATCACTACTGTAAACATGCTTATTCACACATAGTACCTTTGACATCCTGCAGAAAACAGATGATAAATCATGTGACACTATGAGTATAGTGATATTCCTTTTAGTATTAAGATCACTGAGTTTCTTATAGAATCCTTCAAGTGTGTTAGCGTCTACGCCTGTTACAGGTTCATCAAGTATCAGGATCTCAGGGTTACGAACCAGTGCTTTAGCTATGAATAACCTCTGTTTCTGACCGCCTGATAGTTCACCTATTCTCTTATCAGCTATATCTTCTATACCCATTATAGCTAATGTTTCATCTACGTTGATCCAATCCTCTTTTCTGAGGGGTTTACCTATGTTACGCTTGTTGATTCTTCCTAATCCTACTAGTTCACGTACAGTTATGGGGAATGAGTTGTCGAAGCTGGTAGCATCTTGTGGTACATAAGCGATCCTCTCCCATCCTGAGAATGTTGATACATCAGTTGAAAATATTTTAACAGAGCCTTTGTTTATAGGTATGATGCCAAGTATGCCTAGCAGTAGTGTTGTTTTACCACCACCGTTGGGTCCTACGATACCTACGTAATCACTCTTTTTTATAGTGAAGGTGGCGTCTTCTATTACTACTTCTTTTGATCGTATTATATCAACATTTTTAACTTCTATAACAGGTTCGTTTTTACTACTCATATAACTTTGTTTCTATTGTTTCATTTTCTTTCTTATTAGATCAGTGTATCAGCATGGTATGATTTGAATATTACTTAGATAAACATTTCATCATTTTTTGTGATTATCATGCTATGTTGCTTGTAATCCTATTTTTAGATTATCTAGGTTTTTTGATAATTGTTCAATGTAATCTAAACCATCAATTACCCCTGTCATGAGATATAGTTTCAGTATCTGAACTTCGTGCTGTGTTTTAGATTCTATAGTATTTTTTAGTGTTTGTGCGTATTCTGATGTGTAGATGAAGTCTATATATATAGTATAGGTATCGTTCTCTATCATCATGTCGACTATTTTCTTCAATGTTTCTATGCTTGGTTGTTCATCAGCTGTTAAACCTATGACACCGTATTGTTTGAAGCTATAGCGGTGGGCTAGATAACCAAATGCTGCATGTGTCACAAATATAATATCCTTTTGTTTATCTGATAAGGTTTTTTTATAAGCATCGTCTATACTTATTAATTTATCTCTGAGTGTGTTCCATCGTTTATTGTAGTATTCTCCGTGTCCTGGATCCTTTGTGATTAATGCTTTATGTATGTTCTCTGCTTGTTGCATAGCAGTATAAGGACTTATCCAAGTATGAGGATCATATAAAGTGTGTTCAGGAGGATGCCCCTGTTCCCCTTCTTCGTTATGGAAACTTTGGTCTTTCTCTAATAATTCTATGTTACTAGTTGTCTCGACAATTATCTTATCGGTGGTATCTATACTTGGTATTATATCATCCTCTATCCATTTGTCTAGACCTGCTCCGTTGTATAGTATTATATCAGCTTTGTTAATGTTTATTATATCAGATGGTGATGGTTGCCAGTTGTGCACATCAGTGTTGTCAGGTATGAGTTGATGCACGTTTACGTATATGCCTCCTATCTCGTTTGCTATGTATGCTAAGGGGTAGAATGTTGCTACTATGTTTATCTTATTGTTATTTTCATCTTTTTTATCTAAGCATCCTATAGATGGTGTGATAAGGAGCATTAAAGATATTATTAATAGTGTTATTTTTTTGTTCATATGCTTCTTTGCCTCCGTGTTTCTCTTTTTATACATTACATATTTAAAAATATTATTGATTATCATTATCAATAAGAGGTTTTTGTATGAAGAAAACATCTAGGAGAACTAGACAGAAGGAGAGTATAAGAGATGAGATATCAAAGTCGAAATCTTTCTTCACAGTTGAAGAGTTGTATGACAAAATAAAAGAGAAGAATCCTGCTATAGGAATAGCTACTGTTTATAGATATTTGAAAGAGTTAAGAAGAAATAAAAAGATACATTCTTATATCTGTAATCGTAGAATGATATACTCCAAAGAGGATGTTAATCATTGTCATTTCATATGTGAAAGATGTGGCAGGATCAAGCATTTTAACATAGATAGGATCGATTTTCTGAGAGAGAAAATAAAAGGAGATGTATGTCATTTTCAGGTAGATGTATATGGTGTATGCGAGGATTGCCTCAGAGAGATCAAAGAATGATAAAAGAAATCTTTACTTATCCCAGAATCCTCGAGTACGAGCATAGTTAAGCTCAGCTTTTAGTATATCTTGAAATAATCTCATCTTTGTCTCCTCTGATCTTACAAGGTCGATGTAGTTATAACGTCTGAGTATACGAGCAGCTGTATCAGGCCCTATACCTCTACCTGATAGAGCGTACACAGCGAAGACACCATAGGATAATACTAGGCTAGCGTTTTTATGTAAACGAGCTAGATCTTTTTTCTCATCATTGGTTAAACCCTTTTTTGATAATATTTTAATCGTGTTCTTATCATTTGGGCTCATCACAGCTATCTTTTTGGCACCGCATGACGAACATGTTAGATGGTTTTCACTTCTTATAGTAACGGTATTAAAAGTACGTTTACAGTTTAGACATACTAGGGTTAGATCTGTCTCATCTAAGCGTTTCTTCAAGGTTGATAGTATAGCCCGCGTAGGTTGCTGAGGCAGCATTAAACCTTTTATAGTATCATAACCAGCTAGGCTTATAGGTGATAGCCTCTGCTCATGTACTGAGATTGAGCCATCCTGTATACATGACAGTACATATCTTGTTGAGTTTATATCCATACGTTCCCATATAATCTTGTCAATGGCTTCATTCATTATAATTGAATCATTAAAAAGAAGCGATAATCTGCGTGATGTGATCATTCTATAATCAAAATCCTTAGAGATCACACCGAATTTACGTGCCATATGAATAAATGTGTGTCTAACTGATGGAGTGTTACGGAGTATTTTCCTCAACAGGTACTCTACATTCTCGGGTTTTATCTGCATTATTATATTTTTTATACGCTCAGCTGGTATACGCACAGGTAACTCAAGGTTTATTCTATATGGATCGCTATTGACACCTACACTTTCCCCTATTGACTGCGCTAGCATGGATGAAATCAACGTACTCAATGTTTCATTAACCTTGGTCCCAAAGCATGCGTTTATAGTTATGCTTTTATCCTCTGTTTCTATAGTTATGATTCTATCATCTGGAACTGTGAACCCTTTTTTCTTCTGTTCTTTTATCTGCTCTGAGAAAGCACTAATGGTGTATGAGTCACATGGATACCTCTCTGTTATATTATCGTCTGATTCTGATATAATTCTACGTAGTTTACCTACTTCTAATGCTACCTCGAATGGTACTGGTATATCCTCACCGATCCATGACGGTACCGTACCTATCTCTTTTATAGGCGATACCAGTATTTCATCCTCCTCTTTTTTTATGATTCTCCACGATCTCCCATGCAGGATGAATGTTGATCCTTCTGATCCATAGTCGATCACGAAACGTTCATCTAATTTCCCTATCCTTTTTCTTGATGTTATATCAACTACGTTGTAGCTCTGCTCATCAGGTATCATTGATATGTTATCAAGGAAGTATATCCTTGATCTGCGTCTTCTAGCTGCTACTATCGAACCATCTTTATAGAATAATAGATGATGATTAGTTAAATGATCTAGGATTTTTCTAAAAACTTCCATAGGTAGTTTGTTGAATACATATGAGCGTTTTATAATATGGTATAATCTACCAACAGATATCTCCCTGTGTTCTAGGGTTATAGAGATTATCTGATTAGCTAACACCGATAATTGGTTTTCACGTATCCTCAAATCCTCTAATTCACCTGATAGCGCCCGTCTAGCTACTACCAGACTCTCAGCTATATCATCAGGGTTCACAGCTAGTATAACACCTCTAGATACACGACCTATCTGATGACCAGAACGTCCAACTCTCTGCAATAATCTTGTAACCTCCCTAGGTGAGTTATACTGTACTACAAGATCGGTATCACCGATATCTATGCCAAGTTCTAATGATGATGTGCAGATCAACGCTTTTAATTTACCATCTTTGAAGTCGTTCTCTGATTCTATACGAACCTCTTTAGATAATGAACCATGATGAACACCTATAAGTGCATCATCGCCTTTCCAATGGTGAAAACGAGATGCTAACACCTCAGCTCCATCACGGGTATTAGTAAAAATAAGTGTTGATTTGTGGTCCTGCATCAGTTCGTAGCATCGTCTCATCGAAGCGAATGACACAGGTTCCATAGATAAATCCTTAGATATGGTAGAGTCTTCATCCCGGACTTTAGGGTATTCTACGCATATATCCACCTCTTTGGGCACATCGACTTTAATGATACTAACACCCCTAGGCTTGTCATCAATTAGACCACCTAAATAATGAGCTACTTCAGCAGGTGAACCTACAGTAGCTGATAACCCTATACGTTGAAAATCAACACCTTTTTCTTTGGTGATTTCATATAAACGCTCAAGAGCAACAGAGAGCTGAGCGCCGCGTTCATCATCTGCAAGCTCATGCACTTCATCCACTATAACATATCTAACAGAGCGTAGATGATTTCTTGTTCTGCTACCCATGAATAGTATTTGAAGTGTCTCAGGCGTGGTGATCAACATATCAGATGGATACTTCGCTTGTGTAGCCCTCTCACTCTTAGAAGTGTCACCGTGTCTAACAGCTATTCTAATACCGAGAGCCTCACCCCATTTTATGGTTCTTTTCAGCATATCACGGTTCAGAGCACGTAAAGGCGTAATGTATAGGATAGATACTCCCTTACTTCCACTTTTATCTTTAACTTCTTCTAAGAAACGATGAAACACTGGTAACAGCGCAGCCTCGGTTTTACCATGACCTGTAGGAGCAATTAATAATACATTCTCTCCCTCTAGAATGCGTGGTATTGCTTTTATCTGTGGTTCTGTAGGCTGAGTTATATCGTAAGATGAGAGAATACTCTGTATACGTGGGTTAAGTAGTTCAAAAACTGTTTGTATCGTCATAGAAGAGTACCCTCTATGTACATGACAATTTTTAGAGTTTTCTCATTGACAGGTTTTATACTGCTCATAAAAATACTATCTCTAAGAAAGAGGTTAATCCCTGCGATGTGCAAAACATATTAATTTAGTATATATACCCCATTTCACATACTAAAAAACATGGTTGTTTAAAACTTTGTTTAGGGTTCATCAAGGAGGGTATATTTGTTGGTGTTTAAAATCTTTGAGAAAACAAGTGGAATCTCTGATAGTAAGGCAGCATTGGCTTTGAGATTGATCATATTGTTCGGTGTTATAAGTCTATTTGGTGATATAATATATGAAGGGGCTAGAGGCATCAATGGTCCATATCTAGGTTTACTAGGTGCTAATGCTGCTATAATAGGACTCATTGTTGGTACAGGTGAACTTTTAGGTTATGGTATACGTTTAATCTCTGGTTATATATCAGACAGAACAAGGGCCTACTGGTTGTTCACTATCCTGGGTTATGGTTTGATATGTACTGTCCCTATGCTTGGTTTAACCAATATGTGGAGTATCGCTGCGTTATTCATTGTTGTGGAACGTATAGGTAAAGCTTTGAGAACCCCATCTAGAGATACTCTGCTATCAGAGGTTACGCAGCATGTTGGTACTGGTTTTGGTTTTGGTTTGCATGAATTTATAGATCAGATAGGGGCTATTATAGGACCTTTGATATTCACTGTGTTTTTCTTCACTGTGAACTCCTCTGAGAAGACAATATCTGATTATAACACAGGTTATACTCTGCTCTGGTTACCATATATATTAATGATGATAATTATATCTGTTGCTTACATCTCTTTTACAAAATCAAGGAAAATGGGATTATCAACTCCTGTTACTAAGAAAGAGGGGGAGGTTGAAAGATTATCGTTGTTGTTCTATATTTACACGTTTTTTGCTTTTGTAACTACTCTAGGTTTTGTTAACTTCGCGTTGATAGGTTATCATCTTAAGATGCATGCTATGTTATCAGACGCTGAAATACCTTTATTCTATATGATCGCTATGGGTGTAGACGCGGTTATTGCCTTGATTGTAGGGCGGGTGTACGATAGATTAAAAACAACCATGAGTGATAAAAGAGCAGGTATGTTAACCCTTATAATAATACCTGTACTCTCAGCGTTGATACCTTACCTAGCGTTCTCATCTAGTTATATACTTATACTTGGTAGTATGATGTTATGGGGTATAGTGATGGGTAGTCATGAGACTATCATGCGTTCAGCTATAGCTGATATAACACCTCTAAAGAAGAGAGGGATAGGTTATGGTTTATTCACAACTTCTTATGGTTTAGCGTTGTTTATGGGTGGTATAATAACCGGTGTATTATATGAGTATTCACTCGTTATGTTAAACATTTTTGTAATAACCACGGAGTTGATAGCTGTATTGCTTTTTATTGTGATGTGGAAGAATATAAAAGGTAGGAGAGAAAGATTATAAAGTTTTTTTATGCCGCAGGAGGGAATTGAACCCTCGACATCACGGTCTTCAGCCGTGCACTCTCCCTACTGAGTTACCGCGGCGTTTTTTAAATTATAAAGAGAACAAAGAGGAGACGAACTTGATGGTTAAGATATATTTTATTCTATGATTTCGAGTAACTCGTCAACGGTTTTTTTCATTTCTTTTAATTTCTTCTTAACTAGATCAACGGTTTGTTTAACAGCATCAGTTGTGACTGCTCCATGTGGTGAAGGCTCTATCAAACCATCCTGTTCTAGGATCCTAAGTGAGTAACGCACCATATGTTGCGGATGCTGGGTTAATTCTGATAGTTTGATTATACCTGCTGGTTCATTTTTTAATAATGTATTTAAAACTATGAGATGCCTCTTTAGTATATCTAACTCGGTTTCTATAACGTTTGTTAACACACATCTTTCTTTTCTATTTTTCATATATTCATTCTCCCCTTGATGATACGATAACTATTAGCATTCTTAATGTAATTTCTCATATTTAAACCTATTACTTTGTTAACATTTTCTCCTTTGAGTGTTGGTTAATTAACCATAGATAGATACCTCAGATGAGAAACTTATCTTGATAAAATCATTTAAATAGAATCAGTGTGATATAGTATAAGAACGGTTGATGGGATGCATAAAGAGATAACCCTTTTATTAGCATTAGGGGTTACGTTGTTTGTATTACTGAGTAGCATAATACCTTCTGCTGTGCCAGTTGATTATAACAAGGTATCATCACTGTGTATCATGACATCATCATTTACAGGTGTTACTAACAGGGAGTATAATATAGTCGTGTATTCATCCTTAAAAGATGTTAGCGTACAATATCGTTTAGATTGGGGTGACGGCTCAGTATCAAACTGGTCAACATTCTATAACACAGGGAAAAATGTGTCATTCCATAATAGATGGATTAAACCAGGTATATATGAGGTATCCGCACAGTACCGTACATCAGGCAATATCACGTCAGCCTGGTCAGATCCTATAACTGTGATCATTTATAGTGATTTAGATATGGATGGATGGTCAGATATAGATGAGATATTTTATAAGACTAACATATATGACAGTAGGTCATATCCTGCTGATAACGACCTCGATCATATAACTGATAGTATTGATAACGACGATGATGATGATAGTTTGCAGGATCACTTAGAGTTGGCATTAGGATCAGATCCGTATAATAATAAAGATGTTAAAGTTATATTTATAGATGAGGTGCTATACTATCTGGTTGATATTGACAATGATGGTTCAAGTGATGTGTTATATAACCCTCAGGGTACCATCAAAAGATTGAGGAAAACATCTGATGGATCCTTACTTATAGATGTGTCTAGTGATAAAAAAAAGGTATACCTCTACAATACTATAGATGATAAAATCGTATTATACAGTACCGAATATGGGGATCAGGTTGTACCCTGGTATTGGATGGTATTGCTAATCATCGGTATAGTTATTCTAATAATATTCATACTTTTCAAGATAGGGGTCATATACATCTACGAGGAAGAAATAGAGGTATAACAAAAGTGAGTGAGGAGAATATATTTTATAATGCCTATACTTATCATTGATGAGTATTATGATAGTATTAGGTATTGAAGGAACAGCTCATACTGTAGGTGTAGGTGCAATAGAAGAGAGAAACAATAGATGCAGGGTACTTTCTAATATTATAAATGTTTATAAACCATTGCAGGGTAGTGGTATCCATCCTAGAGAGGCTGCTAATCATCATGCTAATGTGATTACTGATAGTATATTAGAAGCGATGAATAAAGCTAGTATTAAGAAGGGGGATATCGACCTAGTGGCGTTCTCTAAGGGTCCTGGGCTTGGTCCATGTCTGAGGACTGCTGCTACAGCTGCACGCGCGTTATCATTAAAAATAAAAAAACCATTGATAGGTGTTAATCACTGTGTAGCTCATCTTGAGATAGGCAGAGGTACTATACCTGAATGCACTGATCCTGTCTTATTATATGTATCGGGTGCTAACACGCAGGTTATAGCGTTCGCAGAGGGAAAATATAGAGTTTTTGGTGAGACGCTTGATATAGGTGTAGGTAATTGTCTTGATAAGTTTGGCAGGTACCTAGGTCTAGATTTCCCAGCAGGTCCAAAGATAGAGACATTAGCTAGTAAGGGTGAGAGATACATTGAGTTACCATACACTGTTAAAGGTATGGATGTAGCGTTTTCAGGTATACTAACATCAGCGGAGAGGTATCATAAATCAGGATGCAAGGTAGAGGATATATGCTACTCCCTGCAGGAGACTATATTCGCTGCTTTAACAGAGGTTACAGAACGTGCTATGGCTCATACAGAGAAAAATGAGGTTTTATTAGGTGGTGGTGTAGCGTGTAATCTTAGACTTCGAGAGATGGTCAGGGTTATGGCAAAGGAGCGTGATGCTTCTTTCTTTGTACCATCTAAGGATTTATGTGTTGATAATGGTGCTATGATAGCATGGCTAGGTGCAATCATGTATAATAGTGGCGTACGTATGAACCTGGAGGATAGTACTATTGATCAACGTTTCCGTACAGATATGGTTGAGGTTAGATGGCGATGACACAAGACAGGATAATATACGTCGGGGCTGAGGCTGAGATACAAGTATCAACTTATCTAGGAATGGAGGTTATAAAGAAGAAAAGAAGATCTAAATCTTATCGTATAAAAGAGATTGATTCACTGTTGATATCTACACGTACAAAGGAGGAGTCTAAGCTGATAATTGAAGCGAGGTCATGCGGTGTATCAGTACCTATAATATATGATGTTGATATCCTCAGTGGTGTTATAACAATGGAGTATATAAAAGGGCGACGGATCAAAGATATACTGAATACATTAGATGAAGATGAGAGAAAGCGTATATGCCATAAGATAGGGGTGTCGATAGCAAGGTTACATAATCATGATATTATACATGGTGATATAACCACTTCTAATATGATACTAAACGATGATAGGATATATTTTATAGATTTTGGTTTAGGCTGTAAGAGTAGTGATGTAGAATATAAAGGTGTTGATTTACATGTGCTGATGGAGGCTTTTGCTTCCACACACTCTAGGTATCCTTCATGTTTTAACTATGTATTTGAGGGTTACAAGGAGGAGTATAAGGGTAACGCTGATCTTATCAATGATAAGATTAATGAGATCGTACAAAGAGGGAGATATAGATGAAGAGGATTTATTTTATAACTAGTAATAAAGGTAAATATAACGAGCTTAGACATAAGATAGAATCATCTGGTTATAATATAATACTTGAACAAAAGGATATGGGTTACCCTGAGATACAGGCTGATACGCTAGAAGAGGTAGCAGAGTATGGTATAAGATATATCAGAGATAGATGCTCAGATCCATGTATTATAGAGGATTCTGGTCTGTTTATCAATGCTTTAAAGAATTTTCCTGGTGTATATTCCAAGTACGTGTATCTAACTATAGGGTTAGATGGTGTATTACGTTTGATGAGTGACAAAAAAAATGAGGAGAGATCAGCGTTGTTTAAATCAGTGTTTGCTTATGTTGATGATAAGAGTGAGCCTGTTCTGTTCACTGGTGAATGTAAAGGTTTGATCAGTGATAGTATACGTGGTACTCATGGTTTTGGTTATGACCCTATATTCATACCATCTGGTTCTGATAGGACCTTTGCTGAGATGAGTACCAAAGAGAAAAATCATTATTCACATAGGGGTAAATCCATGGATAAGCTACTCTTGTTCTTAAAAAATAAATAAAAATCTATCTGCATGTTTTTTCAATTTTTCTATGATTTTGTCTCAGGTTAATACTGCAAAGAACTTAAATAGTTTACAATCTTCTTTATTCTAGCATCCCATCTTTTTATAAGAGAGTTTTACATCATCGCAAAAGCGCGTGGTATTACAAATCGCGGTTTATGATCAAAAAATAAGGTAAAAAAAGAAAAATATAGATAAAGAGATTTAACCTTACTTCTTTTTAAGGTATGGTAGACCTGTTCTCTTGTTTACACCAACGGTGTAACCGTTTGGTAGATCACAGGGGTTGCCGCTCTTTGGTGCACTTTTACTGAAAAAGTATATCGTCTGGTTTTTACCGCCTTTCAACTTAACATTCCTTGTGTATAACGTCCAACCTTCATGTTTGTATACCATATGTTTCTACCTCCAGAGCCTTGTAATATCACAAGCATGATTTAAACCTTACTTTAAAATACGAATAAATTTATAACAATATGATAAATATTTATTTGAGTATAAGTATTTATGATGAGCCTTTTTTACAGTAAAAAAATAAGATAAAAAGACTTTTTATGGGTTTGTAATCAGGATAAAACGTTTTATTTGATATTCATCAAACTACGTACAGATAAAGACAGTTTATGAGAAGATCCTTCTTAACACACCTCATAGATATTCTCCTTCTGATATTTATGTTGTAAGTAAAAAAATCGCACTGAATAATTTCATTCAACAGTTAGTAGGTTGGAGAAAACAAAGGTGTTTTACCTGATCACAGGACCATGGTGATGCACATGGAATTGTACGTATTATCCCCATAGATAATTAGCAAACGATTTACCAATGAAATTTCGTTTAACGAATAGTGAACCAACGAAATTGTGGTATAGCAAAGAACGTTACATACCTGTTGGATACACGTGAAAACAAACTAAAAATATTAGCGATAGGTGTCGTCAACGAATCTGTGAAACAAAGACTAATTTTTTCCTTCAGATTCTGTAGTGTAAGGTAGAGAAAAATCGAGTAAAAGACAATGTGTCAGAGCGAAGCCTTTATAATCTCCCTCTTTCCACCTTTCGTTCCTCGGCAAGCCCTAACGAGCGTTGCTGCACATCACCGGCGGTTAAGCATTGTTGCTAAATCAATAAGCATACGTTATGATGACATTCGCTGAATCTCATACGGATCTTACGCTATTGTCTCAGATCAAGCAGTACTCCCTCAGCCATAGTTGATAAAAAAATGGGTCTGTCCGAATTTGAATCGGAGTCTCTAGCTCCCAAAGCTAGAAGGATGGACCAAGCTACCCCACAGACCCAGATCAATTTTTTTAAAGACAAGTAAAACCAGGAACTATATTAAAAAGTTTTTATCATATCCCTTTTATCTATAAAAGAAGTGTTTAACGTATCGTCTCTAATCTCTTCTCTAATGATCTAATCTTTTTATTTGAACGTTCAATGATCATGTTTGATATATCTACTAGTAACTCTATATATTTTTGATCACAGAATAGTACACCATCTTTACCGAGTGGTGCATCCAAACGTTCAGTACTTGATAACTCCACCGTGATTCTTTTACCTGTGCTCTTCACAGTAGAATTCTTAAAACCAGAAGACACAGCAAGCTTAACTAGTGTGTTAGCCGCTTTTAACGATGAACAGCCTATATGAAGTATAGGTGATTGCGATAGTAACCATATCATACCCTTCTCCGCTTTTTTAACAGAATCCAGAACATCCTGTGCGTTTACTCTCACATGCCATTTACCCAGCACACGAGCATTTTTCTTATCACCTAGTAATGGTATCTCTAATATCAGCACACGCCCGGAGCAGCTACTAGATGTATAATACTCATCATAGGAGTTTATCATTCTAAGAACTCGACTGATACCCTCATCTACCATATCATGCATGTAAGCCTTTTCTAATTTCAATAAGGATTGTTCTTTTTTATCTAGGAATTCTTTTTTAAACTGTTTCTCTTCTGTCAATCTCATAACAGAATGCTTGTTTTTCATACTGGTTGTTTCCTCTTTTTAATAACTAAACCTCTCTTCCTCAACTCTCTAAGGAATAAAACTGGTGGTATAACCTCTTCAGGCGTATAAACCCCGTGTTCTTTTATCACACCCTGCTGGATCATCTGTGCGGTTACAGAAACAGGGTAACCTGTAGTCCTCATCATGGCTGATATACCATGCTCAGGTTCACCATAATCAATCATTGAATATGTTGAAACATATCTTTTATCATTTATAACCCCTCTACCATACACACGTAACAGTACTACATCATCCCCCTCGCTAGGGAGATTTTTATTCAATAGATGTGTTAATACTTCACGAGGTGTAATCTTTTTATTCCCTGCAGGAATAGGTTTCTTATCAGCTAAACCCAAGTCAAACAAGAGTTTTATTTTTTCACAGTGACCTGGGTAACGAATGGTTTTATAATCAAGATAACCTACCTTATCCTTATAAGTGTAAGGCAACGTAGAGCAGCCACCTGATGTAAGGAAAGCCTCTAATGCACCAAATGGTCTTTTGAATCTTATCTTCTCAACCTCAGTTAATGATGGTTTATAGATGATTTTTTTGTTATCAAGCACTACTGCATCCTCAACGTACTCATTTATCAAACCATCCACAGAGAACACGATCTGGTAATCAAGCGGTGGTTGCGGATGTACAGGTAAACCACCTACACGTATCTTCACATAGTCAATACTACTCATATGTTCTACTATATCCCTAGTTATAACTGATACTAGACCCGGTGCCAAGCCGCAATCAGGTATAATGATGACACCTGCTCTCTCAGCTTTTTCTTTCAGTGAAAGTTCTCTCTGCACTATCTCGTTGTTACCACCGAGGTCAATAAAATTAGTACAAGCTCTAACTGCCTGTTTAGCTAGTATATAGTTATACCTATAGGGCACAGCTGATATAACTATATCCATCTTCTTGAATATACCACTTATACCAGATGTATCCTCCACATTCAACTTTACATAATTGAATGAGAAATCTGGTAGAAAATCACGCATTAATCTAAGTGAATCCTTGTTATTATCAGCTATGGTAATCAACGATGATTTAGAATACCTACAGAGGTCATAGGCTATTGCACGAGCCATCATTCCTGCGCCCAGTATCAATATATTCATAGGTTCTCAACCTTGAAATAATATCCAACTCATTAAGATATCCATTGAATTACCCTAAGCACTCTGAATCTTAACATTAACAGATACATATATTTTTATATATCATAAAAACAATGATTCCACCTTAAAAAAAGAGAGAGGTTATTGTGATATGTCGGTATGCATGATAGGATTCTACGGTGAATCCAAAACTGGTAAAACCACCCTAATAACCAGATTAATCAAAAGATTAAAGAAAGAGGGATACAACATCATAGCAATAAAACAAACAGATAAACCTATAAGCATTGATACCAGATATAAAGATACATGGAGATACATAGAGAACGGAGCTGCCATAGCAATATTCAAATCAAAAATAGAAACAGATATGATAATAAAAAAGAACATGAGAATAACAGATATAATCAACCTACTAGAATCTATCTCCTCTTTTGACTGTGTACTAATAGAAGGAGCAAAAGACCCAGATATACCTAAAATAAGAATAGATAAAAGTATAGAAAGGTCAAATACAATACTAGACTATCAGGGGGATTTCGAAGGGTTATATAGATACATTAAATCCTTAATCAAAAAAGAAAAAAAGAAGAAACATAGGATATCACTATTTGTAAACGGTGAACATGTACCTTTATCTGATTTCCCATCAGAGATCATAAGTAATCTACTAATCGCAGTAGCATTATCACTAAAAGGTGTCAATCACGTAGATACCCTACAAGTAACTCTAAATACCACAAAAGAGAGAAGGGAAAAATTAAAGCTATGAGAATTTTTTAATATGTATAAAAAACATTAAAATTATTATAAGAATTATCATGCTTATAACTATAATATCCTCATGTTTCTTTCTTCTTTCCGGCATCCC
>JAVYLV010000025.1:0-16110 GCA_038740425.1 Thermoplasmatota archaeon
GAACTATCTGAACCGCATATAATAAAACCTGATCGCACATTCATACTTATAATAGAGCCAGAAAAGCACTTAAAAGAATAAAAAAAAGAAAAGAACTGATACCATTCGAAACCGTATCATTCCTAGAGAAAGTACACAAAAACTACCTTAAAATATCATCAACAGATAAAAGATACAAGATCATAGATGCTACAAAAAGCATAGAAGAGATAACAGAGGAATGCTACCAAGATATAATATCATAAAAAAAAGATAAAAACAGCGACGTTAGAGGTATTGATTTTGACCAAATATAAAATGATACTATTTGACATGGATGATACACTACTCAAAGGACGAACCATACATATCATAGGACGAGACAAAGGATTCCTAGAGGAGGTAATAAAATTAGAAAACAGTGATATAATATCATACAAAAAGAACGAAGAGATAGCTAAATTACTAAAAGGTCTAACAATACAAGAATGCCTAGGGATATTCAGAACAATACCATTACAGGATCATCTAACAGAAGTACTAAAAGAAATAAAAAACAAAGGATTAAAAACAGGGATTATCACCAATAGTTACCAATTCCTAGCAGATGATCTAAAAGATAGATTAGAATTAGATTACGCTATAGGTAACATACTGGTACACAACAACAACATCATAACAGGGGATCTAGTAATAAGGAACAAACAACCAACAGTTAAAAAACACCATGGATGCAGACAACACCCCATATGCAAAAAAACAATACTACAAGAACTATCAAAAAAGACAAAAATACCAGTAGCAGAGATGGTAACAGTAGGTGATGGACGTATAGATATATGCATGCTCAGAGAAGCAGGATTAGGAATAGCCTACAGAGCCTCAGAAGAAGTACAGAGAGCAGCAGATATAAGTATAAACGACTTAAAAGATATACTAAAATACATATAAAGATACTACAAAAAAACTAGTTTCTTTAAAGATAATGAACAGTGATTTTAACTTACATCTATTACACGTTGAATACACATCCTAACCCTAGAGAATATAAGATGTAGTATATATGATAATCTAGAATACTCATTATCCAACATATGACTAAAGAAACCCTTATAAACATTATTAAATGATGAATCCGAATCAAACATCTCATAAACTTGAGGATTACCAATACAACCATTGAAATAATTATCATATGAGCCTCTAACCTCTAATACATCATCCTCGAAGTTATCAGAAATATAGGAGCCAGTTACCTGATTACCGGAAGAATCTGATAAGTACAAACCATGAACCTTATTACTGTAAATACGAGAAGATGAAATTACATTATTATTGTTAGATGAACCTATACAGTTTATACCTGTATGCGTATTATCATATATCTCACAGTTGATTATATTATTATAGGATGATGATTGCATCTCTATACCATCACCGTTCCCATATAATCTGCAACCATTGATAGTATTATAACCACACTGTGATATCTCAGTACCAAGAAGCGCTATACCCTCATCACTACAACCTGTTACAACACAGTTACTAATAGTATTATACGATGACCATACAGCTATACCTATACGAGTACCATACACCCTGCAATTATCCACTATTGTACGAGATGATGATATGTATATACCAGTGGAGTATAAAGAGGGGTTACTATTTGTAATACTCAAGTTACTTATTATAACATCTGAGGATTCCACACGTATACCATATAAAACATTATCAGAAGTAGATGATACCACTGTACTATGTATACTCTGACCTATTAGAGATATCCTCTTTTTAATATAGATATTTTCATTGTACAGACCTTCTCTAATGTATATAGTTGATCCATTAGGTGCGTTATCCACAGCATCCTGTATACACCTATAGTCGCCGTAGCCATCTATATCAACAATTATAAAAGAATCATTATAACCTAACAGACTACCTGATCTATCAGCTGAGATATTTAGAATAACTGATAGATTACCTAATAGTATCACTAATAAGATAAATAGTAATCCTCTAACCGCCCTGATCTCTCTTCTCATCCTACCATACCACGTTGCGTTATAGCATGAGTTATGCTAACGTGGTATTTTTTGTTAGATATTGTATTTAAATATAATCTGACAAAAAGACAAAATGTAAAAATAAAATAGAAATAAATCAAAATAATAAACAAAGAAAAAATAGTAGAAAAAGTTAAAGAAGATATGCTTTATTGGTTTTTCTTATCAGAAGGAGTCCTATCCTTATTATTGGTTTTACCCTCATCACTACCTGTCTTCTTTTTACCACGCATAGCTAAGAATATTACAACAACAAGTATCAAGAGGATACAGATCAAAGCTAATATGGGTATATAAGAGGGAAAACCTTTAAATTCATTCCCAAATGAGAACATGCTAACAGCACCTGTAACCTGATCGTATTCTATATCCCAGCTGCCATCATTATCAGTATCAATCGTATAACGACCATTCACCATCTGAAGAGGCATATAACTGTTAGTAAGATTACTCATGAAAACATCATATACACCATCACTATCATTATCCAACAGATAACCATAAGAACCAACATAAACCACATCAATAAGAACAGTGAACTTTGATAAACCTGACTCAGTCTGATTATCAGAGACTTTAGCAGATAAAAAATATATACCTGCAGCATTCCAGCTATGTGGTAGAGTCACCGGGACACCCTGAGGATAAAACGTACTAATAATACCAATGCTATCACCCCAATCTATAATATACTGCAATGTATCATTATCTATATCTGTAGAGACAAAGCTGTAATTATAAACTTGATTCTTCTTGCCAGTGTTAGGTCCTGTTATACTTGGTTTAGACGGTGGGTTATTACCCTTCAGTATAGATGCTATAGTTGTACCTGTACTATTAGACCCTTCATCATCAAATACACGCAGAGTAACAGTATAGACACCAGGATTACTATAAGTATAAGATGGAGTAGGACCTATATTGATACGCCAGTTATCACCATCAAAGAATCGCCAGTCATAACGAGTTATAATATTAGTAGTATCATTATCATAACTACCACCACCGTTAAACTTTATTGATTCACCTACAAAACCAGTATAAGGCCCGCCAGGAACAGCAGTAGGAGGATTATTAACTGGGGAAACCGGAGGAGTAACACCACCACCGGTACCACCGCCTCCTCCTCCACCTCCACCGCCTGTACCACCAGTGGAGGATTGTGTGTTGAAACTCCAGATAGGTCCAAAAGTAGTAAGGCCGAAGGGATCACGCGCGACAACACGCCAGTAATATCTAGTATTATACTCAAGTAAACCCGGATCGTACGTGTTTGAGCTCTGACACATAGAGGCGATAGGTGGCGGGTTAGTGGCCCCAAAGTATACCTCATAGGTCAATGGGTCACCATCAGGATCAACACAGGCCCAGCCTAGATCAGTGTTAATATTGACATTATTTGCATCATCACTTGGGTAAGGGTTACTAGGAGTACCGGGAGGTTCATTTGTATAATATAAGTCAAGGAAGTATAAAGCTATACTACCCACATCACCTTTGTTTTTATTTAGTAAAACAGGGTATTGCTGTGTCCTATGTGAAAGTCTAAGATATACTGTTTTACCAGTATAACCATCAGAGTGTTTAAACCCAATATCGATATTATAACAGATGGTACCTGAGCAAAAAAGATCAGTATTGATTATTGTCTGATAATTTTTCTCAGGACAGGAGACATACACCTGCGTATTATCTGGGGCTAACTCGCCGTTGATATACAACCTAGCGTATATCTGATGTATAGAGACTGAAGCTCCGCTAACCCTAGGAGTACTAACCATGATTAACGACGAGAATAATACTCCTATGATGATAGCTGAAACTATCTTTTTTTGATTCATAAATCCTCCTTTTTTTATCCTTTGAATAAGACTCATAGGATATAAGTTTTTGTTATACATACCTGTGATTTTTAGTATCATGGTTTAAATCTCGTTGGTAAACATCATCTTAACTGTTATAACCTCTGATGGTTTCCCGCAAGTACTCATGATCTTACCATTAAATATGTATGTACCTGTCGGGTAATCACCATTTACACGGAGATACCTGTCACCTATACCAAGCAGGTATTGTAAGCCATCAATAAGCATGAACTCCTGGGCATTGTTAACCTTAACGTAGAACATGGGTTGTGAACCTGAGATTATACTCCACATTATAGGCTGCCATGTACCTGTGCAACCCTCATAGACACCTTTATCGTACCAGTACTGGTAGAAACCTGCTGGTAGATTTGTGGTATCAAGTGTAAAACCATAGTAATCCTCAATGAGAGGCACATTAGTCTGCGTATCAGGATTCTTTAGATTTAGATAGTAGAAGGTAACGCTAGGTGATATCAGCATGTTGAACCCTGTTTCTAAGGAACCAGCCACGTTGTACCATTCCTCCTGATCTATGCTTGCTTGTAGTACTAACGACGTGAACTCTGGTTGAGGGCATATCGTAAAAGTGTTTGTATCCTCAGCTGTATTCTCAGCGGAGTCATACGCTCTTGCTGTAATCATATACATGTGGCCATCACTCCAGATATCAACAGTATTAAAAGTCCAGTTGTCATTACCAACATAGTTGCATTGATGCCAAGTTTCTTGAGAAGTCCATGAAACACCCTGATAGTATAACCCAGTAGTAGTATCGTAGATACGTACCATAACATCAGCGATACTTGTCTCATGGTCAATCGCATAGATTAAAACCTGCTCAGGCCCCTCTGTTAGCTCCTCCCCATCTTTTGGATCAAGGATCTCCACTCCTGGTACACTAGTATCAGTATAGTATCTTACCCCTGCCGTAGCGTTTATCTGTATCCAGTACTCCTCACCTGTTTCAAGATGTGTTAGACTACCTAGCCATGTACCATTGTAATAAACACGAGAAACCCAGCTAGAGGTTGCTCTGTTATACCAGTAAACTGCGTTGTATTTACCATTTATAGAAGCGAGTACACTATGTGTAGATGAACCACCAGTGATACCATCCGGTGGCAATGTTAAACTATTCCATCCGTACTGCATCCATTGATCCCAAACAGTTACACTTTTTATAATGTAGGATCTCGGCTGAGCATTCTTGTAGTTCATCGCCTCATCTGTTGCATCTGCACAGATGGTTATCTCAGAGCCGTTCTGATACTTGAATATCTCAATATCAGCATAGTAATAATCCTGGACTGAACCTAGTTTAACTTCTGATATCTCACCATGCTCGTCACCAGACCATATGGTTGGCGCGTTACGCCTACCACCAGGTACGAAGACACGTACATTTAGATGCTCCCAGCTTGTCCTATCATCATAAGCATGTACATGTACTCTCAGGATATGACCATTATCAATAGGTTCTAACTCTGTGATCCTAACAAACGGGTCGCTCTCATCATGGTTATCAACGATCACATGTATCCTATCAGTGTTTCCCTCGTTATCTAACAGGTCAACTGATTTCACCTCTATGGTATAGAAACCGTCTTTCACTAATCTAGTATCCCATTCATATGGGCTTGTCGCTGTCATCCATGGTCCCCAAGATGACTCATTGTTGAATCTAATGAATGATTGAGCAACACCTATGCCTGTATCCTCAGATGTAAAAGTAATGAGTGCTGTATCAAAAAGTACCGCCCACATCTCAGGTGACGTGATAGCAACGGTTGGGCCAGTATTGTCAATATAGATATCCTCAGCTATCTGACTACAAGTATTCTCTGAGTAATCATAAGCAGTAGCCTTGATCTGATACCCTATGCCATCAGTTACACTTCTAGTATCCCACTGCACCTCAAACGGCATGCTATAATCGGTAGCTATCGGATACCAACTACCACCCTCATTAGGACTATACTCAAACACTACTTTTTTAGTATCAACCGCTGGATTCGATATGGATATGGTAACCAACCCTGAGTGCCATCCTTCTAGACCCAACGGGTCGAAACAGGGGGGTTCATTATCAACCAATGTGAACTCCTCCTTATCAAAAGCTCCCCATCGTCCACCATCATCTAAACCATGCACATATACCGTATATTCTCCTTGTACCCAGCCAGTGGTATCAATGGTAGCAATCACATCCTCCATCGTGGAATCCCATAACCCATCAGCTGGCGACATAGGAGTACCAGTACCAAAAACACCTTTTACATCTATGAAGTACTCAGCCCCAGTTATCCGACTTATTGTACTATGTATTGTCGCAGTCACTGTAAGTAACTCTCCAGGCGCGGATGGATCAGGATGCACTTCAACACATGACGTTGTCGGACCAGCAGGTGATATAACAGTGATAACTAGGCTATCATCAGAGTCACTCCAACCTACAAGATCTATCAACTCAGCGTAAACCTGGTAATCACCAGGCTCCTGGTTCACATGAGTACACCATGTATACGAGTACGTACCATCATGGTTATCAACCAACCCGTACTGTGTATTATCAAAAAGTAGATAACCAAACAGACCAGCCTCGTTATTCTCCGCCTTAACAGTTATAATAATAGAGGAACCAGCAACAATTATGTTATCATCATCATTAGTATAGACCATCTCAATAACAGGTGGATTCAAATCAACGATAAACCACCAAGTATCAGAGTACTGACCTATAGTACCACCAGTGTAAACAGAGGAGACATGCCAGTAATAAAGCGTGTTATCATCAAGACTTGTATCTATCAAGTCAAAGCTTGTACCAGTAACATTGATATCCACAACAGGGTCTAAGAACTCTATATCATCATCAATCTGCAGATGATACGTATCAACACCTATAACACTATTCCATACCAGCACAGGTTTATATTTTAACAAACTACCATCAGCTGGTTGTTTTAATGTTGGTACACCCTCAACTGGTCCATGAACAATGAATGTTTCATTATCATAAACAGTGTTACCTAGGCAATCAAATGCTCTAATCTCAAGGTAATGCACACAATGATGTTTGAATCTGATAGGCTCTGTATAAACCATCCACCCTGTCCAGTTGCCACGATACCAGATACGGTATTCTAAGTATTCACCACCAACAGCACAGGGCGCTAGTTGATCAATTGCTGATAGTGTTATCTCAGTTTCAGTAGTAACATACCATACATCATGCCCGTACTCATTAATACCCATATATTGACTAGGCATCCCGACTTCTTTTATGATACTAGGAGGCATTGAATCTAATCGATGCTGCTGCGTATGCATATCTGTATCAGCAGTTAACTTAAAATTATCGATAAGAGCATAATCATATGACGAATGACCACTCCCATCAACCATACGAAGTCTAACCTTTACCTCTGATTTATCATTCGCATCTGCACCCAGTGAATAAGTATAGAACGCCCATTGAGTCTCACCATTGATTGATCCTATAAGAGTCCATGGTCCTGTCGATCCGACGCGATACTCTATGTCCAAATGATCAAATGAGCCAACATCGTATATCCTAGCCCAGAATGACACCTTGATATCTTCGTATCCTCTCGTATCAATCGTTGTTCTGATCCAACCATGCTGTGTACCAAATGGGCCAGCACGTATCTGCATATAGTACCCGTTCATACTATAAGAATCATTAACCCTAGTTGCTCTATACGTTAACCATTTATCGGTATCGTTCCCAAAATCATCATAGAACAAATTCACCATTTCAGCGGTATATACCTCTTTGTTACCTATCTTATCAACCGAATAGTACCTTATTTCATGTAAACAATCTTCCATGATCTGGAATCTATATTGTATATAACCTATCATATTGTTAGCATCATTAGCATCTTGGTCATACACGTTAACGCTCCATAGTAACGTATCTATATCATAACCGTTACTAGCAGTCCATAACTCTACATGCAGATAATCCACACCAACCATGCATGGCCCCACAGTATCAGTCGAATCAAGCACAATCCATGTATCCTTACCCTTCAACCAGTAATCATTACCACAAGTGGGTCCAACGAATGATTTAACAGTAGCTGGTGGGGTGTTATCAACACGGAATACCTGACTATGCACTATCTCAGTATTACCAAGACAATCAACAGCATAATACTCTATATAATGAATACAGTCATTATTCCATGGTAAACCCAGATCATTCATGGTTAACACTACATTCTCATTCAACCCGCCATTCATCCAAACAGTCCAACTACCGTTATACCACACCCTATAATATATAACATAATTACCAACAGCGCAACCTGGATCGGTTGCATTGAGGTAGATAGGTGTATAAGATGTAATAAATATACCCTGCTGGTTAGCACATTGAGGAGAGCCGTATTGTTTAATGGTTACAGGCGGCGTATCATCAACATAGAATGTCTGATTATGCAATGCCTCAGTATTGTTAAGACAATCAAAAGCGTAATATTCAATGTAATGCTTACAACCCTCAGCAGGATCGCCAATATCCTCATATATCTCCTTCATCTTAAATGATACATTCTGATTCAATCCACCCTGTCTCCAATCAGTCCATTCACCATCATACCAGACCCTATACCTTATCCTATAGTTACCAACAGCACAGGCACCAGTATCAGTAGCATTCAAAAATATAGGCGTATCCGATGTGATAAACAATCCGTTTGGTGTCTCGCATTTTGGATAACCATACTCTTTCTTGGTTACAGGTGGTGTATTATCAACATAGAAGGTTTCATTATCAGATACATTGTTACCTATATCATCCTCAGCCCAGAATGCAACATAGTGGATGCAGTCATTACCAACACCTGCACTATCAAAAGTGAAATTCACATATATCTCACCATTTGTTATATTATACCAGGTGTAATTCCAACTATTATTATACCATATGCCAATCTTCATATGAACACTACTGACATTACAAGGCCAGTTAGCAGGATTATCAGTAGCATGAATCATTATAGGCGTACGACGTGTAACGTAGTAATCACCAGCAGGCAGATTCCATGCGCATTTTGGTTCACCTATACGTTTCAATACTAGTGGCGGTAGAGTATCAACCTTCACATTCTGTTTTTTAAAAGTCTCATAATTACCAAAATAGTCAAAAGCCCGATGCCATATAGAATGCATACAATCCTCAAGTATCGAGATATTTATAGATACAAATCCTTCACGAGGATCATTATCCCCAGTGACCTTAACCCTACCGTTGTAGAATAAATACTGTGTATTATCAAAGACTGTACCATTCGCTATTAAAGCACTGATATTACCACCTTGGGTAGTATTGAAAACTAGCCATTCCACTCCCTTTACACCTACACCACCAACACCACAACCTCTATCCTCAGTAGTTATAACCTTAACTGTATGATTGTTAATATAATGCCAGTTATTCTGAGTATAAGCCTGAGGAATGTAAGTAGAGGAAGATACTGGGTGTTCAGTATCAACATAATGAGTCTGACGTGTATGTTCACCTGCATTACCAAGACAATCAACAGCCCAGAACTCGAGTTGATGAACACAACCCTCTCTAAATGTAAACATGGTTGAGCTACCATTCACAACGAAATAACCAGTTGTCATATTTGGATATGTTACCATATAATGAATTGCTTTAACACCAACAGCACAGACACCAGTATCAGTAGCGTTCAACCATATAGGTGTACTAGTTGTTACAAAGTTGTACCCGTTAAAGTTACGCTGAGGGTCACCTATAGTCTTCTCCACTACCGGCCCATCATTATCAACGTAGAATGTCTGATTATGCATATACTCAGTATTAGCCAAACAATCAGTGGCGTAATATTCAATATAATGGATACAGCTCTGATTCCATGGTGCACCTAGATCATTCATATGTAGCATAAAATTCGTGTTTATACCACTATGCATCCATGGTGTCCATACACCATGCGCCCATACCCTATAATGTATAGTATATTGTCCACTGTGATTACATGGACCGTTATCAGTCGCGTTTAAGTAGATCGGTGTATTAGACGTGATATACATCTGTCCTTGGATATCACATTTTGGGTAACCGTACTCCTTTGTTGTTCTTGGTGGTGAATTGTCAACATAATGAGTCTGACGTGTATGTTCACCTGCATTACCAAGACAATCAACAGCCCAGAACTCGAGTTGATGTGTGCACTCTTCATTGAATGTGAACGAGGTTGAATCACCAGGTACTATAAACTCTCTAGAGGTCATATTGGGATATGTTACAACATAATGGAGCTCCTTGACGCATTGAACAGAGCAATGTTCACTCCCGACTATAGGATCAGCAGCATTTAGCTGTATTATTGTGGAGGGGGAGATATACATGCCGCATGATGGTCCGTTTATCTCTTTTGTCACTATGGGTCCGTGAGCATCAACTAGGAAGTCAAGGCTAGTCCATCCACCGTTACCAACCGCATCCCTGCAATAAGCATCAACCTCATGCCAACAGCTATCATTTACGTATATTATAACAGCTATTCTACCTGGTGTTGGGTCATTGTCACCAATCTGGTTATCGTATATTATACCGGAAGCAACCTCTTCATATGAACCGGAATTATTGAAAACCTGTCGTTTGAACAGGTAGTATCTAATAAATGCACTACCACTACCTGTATCAGTCGAGTTTATATATATAGGTGTAACGCTACTGATCATATCTAAATAACCATAAGGAGCACCAGCGTAGTATACATCTTCTCGTTTGGGGGCTCCTAATTCTATAGTCTGCGTTGGTGGTGTTGTATCCCTCTGTTTAATCTCAACCATGTAATCCTCAACTTCGCCATTATCTGCCCCGCCGATATATGATATGCATCCATAGGTGCTAAATCTGAACCGAGCATAGGTATAACCAACGTTAGCATCTACAGGAACAGAAAATGCTAAGGTATTAATACCAGAAGATAAAATTCTATCTTGGAATATATAGTCATTGCTATCACCCCATTCACCATCAGCGTTAAAATCGACCCATGCGTTAAGATAACCATAAGTTGAAGCTGTAACCTCGATTATACACGTCTGACCTTGTGTTAAAGGTGTTATAAATACAACCCCGTCCTCATCATCAGGGTAACCAACAGGGTTAATATCATCACCATCAGCGTTAACTGATGGCTGTCCATCATTCTCAGCGTCAACTAGTAGACCCAGATAGACATCAGGGTTAATTAGATGCCATGCACCATTACTGTTTAGAAGTGTTGGATAAGGTGCTGGCGCATCCCCAAGATCATATCGAGTTGGTGTATTATCAATAGTGAAAGCAGAATTAGATGTATCTGATATCCATCCCCCTATATTGTTTCTCCCTCTTACTCGTATATAGTAGTTAGTACCATCTACATCCTGTGTGGTATCCCATTGTATACTATAGTTCCCATCAGAGGGCACATATAAGGATCCTATCTGGTTCCATGGCCCTGTTATCCCGTTTTTACTGTAGCTTATGTAAACAGTGTTATCATATGATTGCCAACGATCAACGAAAAATCGTATATTAATAATCCCTGAGACCGTTTCTCCACCATTAGGGTAGATGACACGGAGTTGTACTATCCAATCAGTAAATGTGAACTCTGCCTGGTTTATACCATCTGTCGCATGTATAGTGTATTCACCTTCTATACCGTCCAGAGTGTAGGTATAAATGAAGGATCCGTCATTCTCAACAAGGGGCAGAGTATCTGGGAATCTCCCTCCTGGTGCATTATCAACCCAGCCGTCAGGTCTCTCTATGGAGATGGATACTGTACTTCCTGGGTCAAATCCAATCCCGTGGATGTATACTATATCACCTGGTGAAAAATCATTCTTAGGGGTTTCATATTCATCAGTTGTCCATAGTTGTGCTCCTTCTGCTTTTACTGGTGTTACAAAAAAAGTAATCATAGTTGACATGGTGGTTAACAACATCATCAAGGCTACAAAACTAGCTTTATATTTTACACTATTTATACTATCTATTCTCATGATTTTTCCTCCATATATAAGAATTCAATCCCCCACATAGACTCCACGAGTCTAACTTGTAGAATTGACAGATACTTAATATTCTTACTATTTATAAAATTATCGATAAAAATTTTTTATATAAATTTAATGCAAAATAAAGCAGAAAAAATCGATGAACAAGAAATGAGTATAATTTTCCGTAGATTTTTATAACATAAAGCATAGGGAATCATACAAAAAATACGGCTTAGATCTAATTTAAATATATTTCATATTATAATTCTGTCAATTTCACTGATTTTTCAGCATTGTATAGATAAGGAGCGGAGCCTATAGAAGAAATGACACCCAAAAAAACATTAACAAGGAATCTATTTAGGGATGATCAGAGGAAGGTTTGAAAGATTATGGATAACCCCATATGTCCTATTGATTTCAGATACGGCAGAAAAGAGGTAAAGGAGATATTCGGGGAGGTTAGCAAGCTTCAATACTTATTGGATGTCGAGGCTGCGCTTGCACGGGCACACGCTAAAATAGGCAATATTCCCAAGAAAGCAGCTGATGAGATATCAAAGAAAGCTAATACCCGCGTGGTTAAAATTGAACGTGTAAAAGAGATTGAAAAGGATATAAAACATGATATAATGGCTGTTACCAAGGCTCTAGGAGAGGTGTGTAGTGATGATGCTGCGAAGTATATACATCTAGGTGCTACTAGCTATGATATTGTTGATACAGCTAATGCTTTGCAATTCGCAAAGGCTACAGATTTTATCACCCAGCAGTTAAAAGAGCTAAGAGTAACTTTGGTTAGTTTGGCTAGCAAGTATAAAAAAACTATAATGCTTGGTAGGACTCATGGTCAGTTCTCTATACCTATAACCTTTGGTCTTAAGATGGCTGTATACGCGATGGAGGTGGAGAGACATCTTGAACGTTTACATGAGTGTAAATCCAGGGTTCTGGTGGGTAAGATGTCAGGAGCGGTGGGTACTGGTGCTGCTATGGGTGAGAATACTTTGAAGATACAGGAGTTAGTGATGACTGATCTTAAGTTAGGGGTGGAGGAGGCTGCTACACAGATCGTTGGGCGTGATAGGTATATAGAGTTATTATCTGTCTTGTCTAATATAGCGGCTAGTATGGAGAAGTTCGCGACTGAGATTAGGAATTTGCAGCGTAGTGAGATAGGGGAAGTGTCGGAATCTTTTGAATCTAAAAAACAGGTTGGTTCCTCTACGATGCCTCATAAACGTAATCCTATACTCTGCGAGCAGATAAGTGGTTTATCCAGGGTTATAAGAGGTTTTATCATACCAAGTTATGAGAATGCTATACAATGGCATGAGCGGGATCTGTGTAATTCATCATCTGAACGGTTCATTCTGCCTCATTCATTAATACTAACAGATTGGATTATTTACCAGATGAATAACGTGTTCAAGAACCTGCAGGTTAACCCTGATCGTATGCTTATGAATATTGAGCGATCACAAGGTTTACCTATGGCTGAAGCTGTGATGACTAAGCTTATAAGTAAAGGTCTGGGTCGTGGTGAGGCTCATGAGCTTATGCGTAGGATGTCATTAGAAGCAGTTGAGAAGGGTGTTCATTTACGAGATGTCCTTAGAGGTGATAAGACAGTTAGAGATTATCTATCTGAAAGGGATATCGATGAAGCGTTGGATCCTGTTAATTATCTTGGTGTCACTGAGCGTATTGTGGATAATGTTATAAAGAGACTGATAAGATAGGAGAAACTGAAATAGGATATTAAGAAGTGGGGGTTTTTCTTATGGATAAGACAGGTTTATTAACGGCTAACACTGAGGAAGTAGTTACATGCGGGGAGTTAGAAGATCTATTTCGAGTTAATAGTAAACCTAACGGGTATATTGGTTTTGAACCATCAGGGTCTGTTCATTTAGGATGGTTTATATGTGCACGTAAGATAAAGGATTTCATCAAGGCTGATTTTGATTTTATTATATTACTCGCTGATTGGCATGCTTATATCAATGATAAGCTGGATGGTGATATGGAGAAGATAAAGCTCTGTGGTAAGTATATGGAGGATTGTTTCATAGCTATGGGTGTAAACCCTGATAAGGTGCGTTTCGTATATGCTAGTGAGTATGTTAATGATTCTAGGTACTGGGAGTTGGTGCTTAGAGTAGCTAAGGCTACATCGGTTGCACGTGTGAAGAGAGCTATGGATATAATGGGTAGATCTGAAGATGAAGCTGATAAGGATCTATCAAAGTTGTTTTATCCTGCTATGCAGGTGGCTGATATATTCTATCTAGATGTTGATGTTGCTTATGGTGGTATGGATCAACGTCATGCTCATATGCTTGCGCGTGATGTATCAAAGAAGATTGGTTTGAAACCACCTGTAGCAGTTCATACAGCTTTACTTACAGGTCTGCAAGCTGATGGCCGTATGAATCCTATAGAATCTAAGATGAGTAAGAGTAAACCTGATTCTATGATCTCCATACACGATGATCCTGAGGTTGTTAAAAGAAAGTTAAGTAAAGCTTATTGCCCTGAGAAACAGGTTGAAGGTAACCCTATATTGGAGATATGTAAGTACATAATCTTCCCAGAGTTAGAAGGGGCATCTTTTGTTATCGAACGATCTGAACGTTTTGGTGGTCGTTTAGAGCTCAAAAGTTACAAGGATTTAGAAGAGTATTACCTTAAAGGTCTTCATCCTTTGGATCTTAAAAATGCTGTATCGGTCTATGTTAACAAGTTGTTGGAGTCTATCAGGGATTATTTCAGACGTCACCCTGACAACTACGACAAGATGAAGAGTATAGGTGTTATAAAATAGTATTCTCTTTTTTTATTTTGTATTTTTATCTGTACGGTATTTTACTTCTAGTATTTTACCAGATATTTTTAATGATAATAATAGAGTTATTACCTCTAATAGAAGGGTTAACGATAGTATGATTATATTGTAGGGGTGTCTGAGTTGGTATATATGATTACCCATGGTAGAAGCTGATCCTAGTAGTACAAATAACATCATAGATATACTGTAGAGTAGTAGTATATCAGATTTTTTACCTATGTACTTAGCGCTGAGTGGTAGTGTTATCATTATCCCTAAGATATAGGAGAATATGAACAGCCAGATGAGATAAGGTATGGTGTCTAACTCTATGAACATGCTGATGTAGGGTATAAATGGCGTAGCTGCTAAGAAACATAGTAATAATGATGAGGCTTTACCATGCACTATAGTATTAGTGTTTAACGGCATGTTCCGTAGTATCCATAGTGTTTTCTCTTCGTTTAGAAATAAGACTAGTGATGGGAATACAGATGTGTATAGTATTATGATGTACACTCCTATGAATACGAATAATGATGGGAGGAAGTTTTCTAATCTTTCACGCATGAATACAGGTAGGAAATCTGTACCGTTCTGTATCATGTAACCTGATCCTAGAGCTGTTATCACCGATGTTAATACAAAACTTGGTAGTAGACGTTCACGCCATAGTGTAGTAGTCTCCTTATGGAATAATGATGGTATGACTCCTCTTTTTTTAGCGTTACCTGATTCTTGTTCACGTTTTTTACGAGAGACAAAAAGGTATGACGACCAGCTGTTCCCTATGCTCCATATGAGATGTATCAACGCTGCAGGGATTGTAAGTATAACAGAGTATATATTCCTAGTAACCAGGTATAATCCTAGTAGGATCATGGATGGCAACAATCTAATCCTGTAAGGTGAGAAGAAATATATGGATAATGTAGAACCTATCATTGTTGCTGTTATTACTCCTAGTGTGAATAATATATACTCGAACGGGTAGTATATATTTATCTTGTAGATGGTCACAGCTGACAGGAGATAGAACCCTGAGAGTGCCAACCATATTAATAGTTCTACTGATAGTATTGTTAATATTATCTCACTGATTATCCTAGTATGATTAGTATCAGTGGATAACGTGTATGATAACTCTGGTGAGTCGATGTAGTATTTATGGGTATCTGAAGCGGTTTTAAGTAGGAATACAAAGAATAGTGTGAAGAAGAAATCATGCATGTTTATACTTATATCACTCTTAAGTATGAACATTGTTAGAGCCGCGAACATTATAACAGAGAATATCATCATTAGT
>JAVYLV010000026.1:0-15930 GCA_038740425.1 Thermoplasmatota archaeon
CTGTAGCTTGTTCATTACAGAATATGATAAAAACCTATAGGAGATGCATGGAGGAGAAGTAGGTAATCTTTATTCTGTTTTCTTCTGAATTATTATGAAATAGTTATCATGTAGTATCTTGGAATAGAACCTGGCTGGTTTTATAGTAACAATGCATAGTCCAGCATCCCTGATATCTTTTATAAATTCATGTTTGCTGTAGAGATGATAAAAACGAGGGGTATTGAGATTATTCTGACGCCAATATACTATGGTATCCCCAAATTCATCCTCTCTCCTTGTAAAGAAACTCTTTATAATTCTAGGTAGGAATCTGCTTTGATAACGAGACCATACACTGATCAGAGCCTGTCCGTATGGTTTCAGTATTCTTTTTAGTTCAAGTAATGAATCTATACGTTTATCCCTACCTTTAATTGTGTGTAGAGTCGCTATGTATATAGCTACGTCAACTGAGTTATCCTTAAGTGGTATATTGGTCGCGTTACCATGTATGAAGAGTGTATTACTAATCTTTTCATCCTTGCTTTTTTTCTGTGCTATACTAAGTAATCTTCTTGATATATCCAAGCCTATAGCTAATCTACAACGTTTGGCACATGGTATAAGATGCCTCCCGTTACCACATCCGATATCAATGACATATGCATCTGGGGATATATTATTAATAAAATCAAGACATATATTCCATGGTCTGGAACGAGTTTTATCAAAACTGTCAGCTATTATATCCCATGATTGTTCAAAATCATAGTTTTTTTCATGATCACTGTACATGACAGACTCAAACCCCTCATTGGTTTTAGGTTTATAATAAAACCATTGGCAAATTTAATACCAGAGGATGATATACCGGTAATGGGTTAATATCTGTATAAGGATATCTGAAATAATGATTGATCGTAGAGGTGTTTACTTATGACGATTGTGATAACAGGGTCTGATCTAACAATTGAATCCCTAGTTAAAGTTGCACGGTACAATGAAAAGATAAAATTACACCCTGATGGTGTAAGAAGGATTCAACGTTGCCGTAAGATGCTTGAAGATAAGATAAAAGCCCGGGAGATAATGTATGGTGTAAATACGGGTATAGGTGAGTTCTCAGAAGTTATACTAAATGATGAACAGATAAAAGACTTCCAACGTTATCTAATATATAATCATGCAGCAGGTATAGGCGACCCAGCTCCAATTGAATACGTCAGAGGAGCGATGCTATCCAGGGTTAATGTACATGCTCATGGTAACTCAGGTTGTAGATTAGAAGTAACACAGACGCTTGTTGATATGCTAAATAAAGGCGTAACCCCTTATGTCTGTTTGAAAGGATCTGTTGGTGCATGTGGTGATCTAGCACCAATGGCTCAGATAGCTCTGTTATTGCTAGGTGAGGGTAAAGCATACTATAACGGTGAATTACTTGACGGTGGAGAAGCTATGAGACAAGCTGGTATCCCTATACCTGGTTTAGAGGCTAGGGATGGTTTAGCTGTGATAAATGGTTCTAACATGCTCACAGCGATGAGCGCTATATTCCTACATGATGCTAACAACTGGTTGAAACAAGCTGAGATAGCGGCTGCTATGTCCCTAGAAGCATTAAAGGCTAATATGAAGCCATACAACGTTAAGATACATGAGGCTAGAGGATTCTCGGGTGCTATAAGGAGCGCTAGGGTTATACAGAGACTAATCCAGGGTGGGGATCTAGCAGAAGGTAGGATAAAATGTAGGGTCCAGGATGCTTACTCTATGCGTTCCACACCACAGGTTATAGGAGCAGCACATGATGCATTAGCGTATGCTCGTTCACAAGTTGAAATTGAGTTAAATGGTGTAGGTGATAACCCCATATTCTTCCCAGATGAGAACCTTCAACTATCAGGCGCTAACTTCCAAGGAAGTCCTGTTTCTCTCCCTATGGATATGGCGGGTGCTGCGATCACCATGGTTAGTGTCCTCTCTGAGAGAAGGTTGAATCGTTTAAATAACCCTGCTTTAAACGCTGGTCTACCAGCATTCTTAACTAAAGGAGCAGGTATGTTCTCAGGTATGATGCTCAGTCAGTACACCGCTGATATGTTGATAGTTGAGCAGAGGATATTGTCAACACCAGCGTCTATACAATCTATACCAGCTGCTGCTGATCAAGAGGATTTCGTGTCAATGGGTATGAATACCGCTATTAAAAACCTTCAGATACTTGATAATGCCTATGGTGTTCTGGGTATAGAATTCATGGCTGCAGCTCAAGCTCTTGATTTCAGGGATTACAAGTTTGGTAAAGGTGTAACAAAAGCTAAAGAGGTTATACGTAGACATATCGCTTTTCTTGATGAGGATAGACCACTCTACTCTGATCATACAAAGATGAAAGAACTTGTAAAATCATGCGAGATACTATACGAAGTTGAGAAGACCGTAGGGAAACTAGAATAGATCTTTTAGGCTTTTTACTTTAACATCGGTGCTTTTATATCTGATATTTTTATCAGTTCTAATGCCTCGTTGTAGCCAGCATCAGCATGCCTAACCACACCTATACCAGGATCAGTGGTGAAAACCCTTTTGATGCGTTCATCAGTTTCTTTTGTTCCATCGCATATAACAACCATACCTGCATGTGTTGATAAACCAATACCTACACCGCCACCGTTATGTATATGGACACTATCAGCACCTGCAGCGCAATTCAGCAAAGCGTTTAACAAAGGCCAATCAGCTATAGCATCGCTTCCATCACGCATACATTCAGTCTCCCGATAAGGGGATGCTACACTACCACTATCCAGATGATCCCGTGTTATCGCTATGGGTCCTATCTTTTCTTCTCTAACCATCTTGTTTATCGCTAATGCGAATCTTACTCTTTCACTGTAACCTAACCAGCATACACGTGCAGGTAAACCCTCCCAGGGTAGATTATCCTCTGCTAGTCTTATCCAATTAGTTAAGACAGTATCATGAGGAAACATCTCCACAACTAATCTATCTGTCTTTATTATATCCTCTGGGTTACCTGTTATCGCGATCCATCTGAATGGTCCACGTCCTATGCAGAACATAGGCCTGATATATTCAGATACAAAACCAGGGTAAGAGAATGCGTTTTTTAAACCTGCTCTACGAGCCTGCCCTCTTAGATTATTACCATAATCAAATACAACTGATCCTCTTTTTTTGAATTCTATTAATGCTTTACAGTGTATCTTAATGCTTTTAAGTGCCCTGTCAATATACTCTTGAGGGTTTTCTCTTCTTAGATTCATAGCTTCATACAGTAGACTACCTGAATAACCTTTTGGTATATACCCATTTAATTCATCATGGGCAGATGTTTGATCAGTTACTATATCAGGTTTAAATTTTAATTCTAAAAATAAGGGTAATACATCTGCACAGTTCCCAAGAAGCGCTACAGACGCGGGTTTCTTTTCAGATGCGTATTGTTTCACCATTTCGACTGCATCATATATATCAGAGGTTTTTTTATCACAGTAACCAGATTTCAACCTACGATCTATTCTCTCCTCATCGCATTCAACTACAAGGCATACACCCTTATTCATTTTTACTGCTAATGGTTGAGCACCACCCATACCACCGAGACCGCCTGTGAGAATGATCCTACCTGTTAGATCGCCTTTAAAATGTTTTTTTGCGCATGCTGCGAATGTCTCATAGGTCCCTTGAATTATGCCTTGTGTTCCTATATAACACCATGAACCCGCGGTCATTTGACCATACATTGTTAAACCTTTTTTTTCTAATGCCCTAAAATTATCCCAGTTACTCCAATACGGTACAAGATTTGAGTTAGCTATCAATACTCGGGGAGCAGTTGACCATGTTTTAAACACTGCTACAGGTTTACCTGATTGTATAAGAAGTGTTTCATCTGATTCTAGATTCTTTAATGTTTCAACTATCTTTTTATAACATTCGAAGTTCCGTGCTGCTTTACCTGTCCCACCATACACTATAAGTTCTTCTGGTTTTTCAGCGTTTTCTAGATTATTTTCAAGCATTCGTAGTATCGCTTCTTGTCTCCAGCCCCTGCAGCGTAGGATATTGCCTCTAGCGGCTTTTATCTTGGTGTCTATGCTACTCATACTGATCATTTTACAGCAAAAACATAGGTTATACTTAAAGATTTTTTATGATAAAAAAAACAAAAAGGGGAAGGACGGCTGGCCTCACTAGGAGGGGATGGGATGCACTCTAACAAAACAACTACCAGCCCAATTCCTTCCGCTATATACATAGTAAAAGGTTATATATAATCTTTTCGTAAAATTTGGTTTTTTTAGGTTTTGTTAACAAATTTTTATTATAATTATTTTCTGTATATTCAGATTTTTATAAATAGATATCTCTGCATTTTGTGGTGATAATTTTTTTAATTTTTAAATATCAACCCCTTCTTATTATAGATAGGGCTATTTGACGAATTATATGTTTTGATTCGAGGAAACTCATTAGATCCTTTTGGATATATGTCGTTTTATTTTTAAATACATATATTTTTTGTTATATTGTTTTTTTAGCTTAGAGAGATGCTTACAACGTTGTTCCCTCTCAGTATAATTGTACCTAATCTTCTTTTGTTTTCTTCTTTCGTTTCCTCTGATTCAGATAATACAAGGTTCATATACTCATCATATCCAACTAGTTTGCCTTGTATTGTTCTGCCGTCTTTTAGCAATAGATTTAATCGTTGGTTCATCGCTTTTTCTAAAACATCTAATGGTAATGCCATACAAATCACTGTAAATATGTACTCCTTTTTAAAGATATTCCAATTGAAGACATTGCTTTTTTGGTTATTTTTACCAATTTGGATCAATAAAGTTACTCAGCTTAAAAAAGCATGAAAAAGCTTATAAATAGTATTGGCGTATAAGAGTGTGAGAGTATGATAGAAGATGAATTAGAGATGGAAGAGGTAAGTCGTCTCTTCTTAGAGGGGAAAGATTCTTTCAAACCTGAGGAGAAGCTTGCGTTATTTATGCAGCGTTTTAATCTGGACTGGGATACTGTTGAATCGATGCCTGCTTTTGACGAACATCGTAAAGCATTGTTTCCTCAAACCCCTAGGTTAAAAGAGAAGTAATAAGAAAAAATTTGCTGAAAATTCTTCTCATAGAAACGTTCGGATTTATAAGAGACAGATAGTAATATCTTGTTCGTGAAAAATTATATTATTATTTTTTTGTTTTTACGAAATACATATAAAATAATAGAAGATTCCCTTCTCTTGACTTGAAAGGGGTTTTTTTTATGGTAAATATCGAAAAACTCTTCTCAGACAGAGTAAGTAAAATGCGTAAATCAGAGATCAGGGAGTTGTTAAGTGTAACTCAAGATCCTGAGATTATCTCATTTGCGGGTGGTCTCCCTAACCCTAAAGCCTTCCCAGTTGATGATATCAAGATTGTTGTTAACTCTGTGCTTAAGAATCATGGTAAGAACGCTTTGCAATATGGGAGTACCGAAGGGTTACCAGCTCTCAGAGAGACTATAGCTGAGAGAGCATGTAAAGAAGGGATAAACGCGACAAAGGATAACATTATCATTACTAGTGGCTCTCAGCAGGCTCTTGATATTGTAGGTAAAATGTTCATTGATCCAGGCGATGTAGTATTTCTTGGCATCCCGTCTTATCTTGGTGGTATAAATGCTTTCCGTAGTTACGAGGCTAATCTTGTAGGTATACCTTTAGATGAGGATGGTTTGCAGGTCGATCTACTAGAGGATAAGATCAAAGAGTTAAAGAAGGATAACTTCCCGTTGAAGTTCATATATACTGTTCCAACTTTTCATAACCCTGCGGGTACAGTTATGCCAGAGTCCCGCAGAAGAAAACTGGTTGATATAGCTTATGAGTATGATCTAGCTATAGTGGAGGATGACCCATATAGTAAACTGATATATGATGGTGACCCTGTGAAACCTATCAAAGCCTTGGATGATGGTGATCGTGTTATTTATCTATCAACTTTCTCTAAGATACTAGCTCCTGGTTTCCGCCTTGCATGGATTGTTGGATCTGATGAGTTGATCAGAAAGATCGCTATATGTAAGCAGGCGTTGGATCTATGTACTAATCCTTTCACTCAGTATATAGCGAATGAATTCATACATTGTGGGTCATTAGATCTGCATATAATGAAGATATGTGAACTCTATAAACCAAAGCGTGATATCATGATGCGTATGATGGATGCTTGTTTCCCTGATGGTTGTTCATGTACTTATCCTAGAGGCGGGATGTTTGCTTGGCCGTGTCTACCAGAAGGGATCGATACTGAGAGGATGTTCATAGAGGCTATAAAGAGGAAAGTTGCTTATGTTCATGGTAAAGCATTCTGTATTGATGGTAGTGGTGAGCGGTATATGCGTCTGAATTTCTCTTATTCAACCAATGAGCAGATAGAAGAGGGTATGAAGCGTTTAGGAGAGGTTATAGAGAAACAGATGAAGTTATTATGTTGAGGTATCTAAAGATATTTGTTATCTCTGTGTTGTTGTCTATACAGTTAATATCTGGCTGTTTATTCTTCAAGTCAGCTTCTTTTACGTTATTGTCATACGAGATTATTGATAATGAAGGATTTCCATCTATGAAACTAGTTTTTAACGTGTCTGCTCCTGCTACTATTATAATTAAAGATCCTTCGAATCAGTCTATCTTATCAGAGGTTTATACACCTGGTTTACAAACCACGATATTACCTATAGGTTTGTTTCGTTCTAACCCAGAATCAGGGTTTTATAGAATCCTTGTGTTAGATGATCAGACTGGGGATACTATTGATGAGGAGGTATTATCATTCAAAGGTTCTGATATACTTATAACCGACGCGAGTTTTTACTGGTTAGAAGATAAGGAGGGATACTCATTACTAAGGGTTAATCTATCTATAATGAACAATGGTGATATGATAGTTTACCCGAATATACTCAAATTGATTATAGATAATAGAACAATCACTGCTTATTCAACTCCATCTGCTGTATCACCTGGAGAGAGAACCTATGTCAACTTCTTTATGTACATCGATCATTTAGATTACGAGGAGTACGAGGTGGCTCTGTCATTGCTTGGTACTGATCATGATACTCTTTCCACTAAATCAATGAAATCTGTACCTATCGATAATACCGGTACAATTAAATATACCTGGATTTACAAGAACAAGGATTATCATATGGAACTACCTGACCCTGATTATCTATATACATATTATAGTAACCTGCCACGTCCAGCAACTCTTGATTACGCTGCTTACATATTTGATAAATATGATGATGATTACTTACTATATCTTAAAGAGCAAATTGATGGAATAACTATAGGGTTAAATAATGATGAGAATAAGAGAAATCTCCTAGCTGCTTTTGTACAGAGCTTCCAGTACTCCGATGATAAAGTTAATGATACACTATATGAATATCCTAGGTATCCTGTTGAGATGCTTATTGATAGAAAAGGTGACTGTGAGGATAAAGCTATATTAGCTGCTACATTATTACATCTCATAGGTTACTCTACCTGTCTTTTACGTTTACCTAATCATATGGCAGTTGGCGTTAAATATAATAAGACATTGTCATTGGTTGATGAGTATATAGATGGTTATTACTTCCTCGAAACAACCAGATATAACTGGGAGATAGGTCAAGTCCCATCTGAGTATAGAGGTATATCTAATATAACTGTTTATCCTATAACCAGTAGGCCTATACTGATTCACAGATGGATAAACGCTACACGTTACACATTTCAAAATAAGAAAGATTTTGTACAGATAAGATTATTAGTTGATAATATAGGAAATGCGAACGCTTCATTTCAGGTTACAGGCGGTTTCTTTTCAGATAGTATCACTTATAATAAGAAAGAGATATCTATAGATCAACTTCAGCCTGATGAGAAGAGACTATGTGTGTTAAGAATTCAAGTTCCACACCGTGTATCAACTATTCTAAGGACGTATATATTATACGAGGATGTGATAGTGGATCAGCATGAATCAAGCTCAGTTTTTAATTAAATAAAATCTTTTTTTCTATCTGTTATGATCTTTTTATAGAATTCATATAAATCCTCGTTCATTTTATCCCATTTCATAGGTTGACGCGCCTGTAGATCACCATTACAGGGTGTATCCCATATTGATTTATCCTGTGTTAAGCCCTGCTCTGTACCATAATATATGATCGGTGGTTGAGGCAAAGAAAACTGTAATCTTACTGCTTCCTTTAAGACTTCTATATTGTTACCACATCTGAATAAGAACCTATCCATGTCATGATTATCAAGGAAGGATGGTAGATAATAATCAGATGATGGGAAGTTTTTATAATGAGTATGTAATAATTTTTCAAACATCACCCTAGAATACCTCTTTGAGATTAGGTACTCATGTATAAGCCTCTGCACTGTGAAGTCTAGTACACCATCTAACACTCCTATATAACTACGTAATAAACCATCCATTGATTTTTCTCCACGCCACCATCTCCATGTCCTATTTTTAACCTGGAGGGTTTTTAACTCGTTTCTTCTGATACCCATCATCCATGCTTCACCTATAAGCACGGCTGAAGGGTATGATGATTTGATCGCTCTGGTAAAATCCCGCCAAAAACCATGTGATGGTCCTATAACATGATCTAATCTGAAACCATCAAAACCCTTGCCAAGCCAATATTTAGCAGATTTTATTATATGCATCCTAGCCTCAGCGTTATCTAGATTGATTTTAGGCAGATCCTTCACGCTTAGGAAACATAGATATTGATCAGGCCATCTGATAAAGTAGAACCAATCATAATATTTACTATATCTGTTCGACTGTGCTTCTTTGAAAAAAGGTTGCTCCTTGGAGCAATGATTAGGTACAAAATCACATATGATACGCATACCATTTTTATGTGTCTCTCTTATCAGAGTCTCAAGATCATCTAATGTACCGAAATGCTCATCGACTTTGTAGTAATCAGTTATATGATAACCATGATACGCTGATGTGGAGTAGAAAGGAGATATCCATAATATGTTAACACCTAGATCAGAGAGATACGGTATTTTTTCTATGATACCCTGAAGATTACCCCCAAGGAACCGAGGTGTATCCCATTGATCCCGTGAGCGGAAACCAGCGAAACGATCAATTAAGATATGGTATATCACTGCGTTTTTGAACCATTTAACATTTTGCATATTTGTACTGTAATAAAACTAGTTTTTAAATAGGGTTCTGTCGCCATATATCATAGACCAGGCCATTTGAGATCTACCCATATATCTTTTAAACCATCAATGAGCGAATAGGGTTTATAACGAATTAGGAATTCCATTATCTCCTGCTTGTTTACTATGTTATACTTTTTATTTGATCCTGCTGTATCAGATGTTATCAACCCTTGTCTCTCCAGTTTTTGCAGATGATACGATAATGTTGATTTACTCACCCCGATATTCATAAGGATATCTTTATACTGTGCATCTTGAGTCTGTAGTAAAAAAAGTATTATTCTTAGAGGTGTTCTTTTTCTAAGCATGGAGAATCTTTTACGTTCAATAACACCATGTTTTCCTTTTATGTAATAACGTCGTGTTCCTCCTTCTTTTACCGAGGAGATGATATCATGCTTTTCTAAAAATAAAAGATGATAATCAGTTAATTGCCCACTTAATCCGACTAACTCTGATATTTTACGTGCATGCAAACCAGGGTTTTTTCTTATGGTCTCGTAGATTGCTCTTCTTGTATCTAAATTAAGGATATCCTCAGTCATCTTTTTTTATCTCTTTAATGTTGCTATAAATAATAGGATAAGAATGGAGATGTCAAGGATACTCTCTACGATATCAGTTATGTAAGTATTAATATCCTTGATGAATAACCCTAGACTTAGTAGTATACCCTTGATTAAGAAGATAAAAAAAACACTACTTACGAATAAGAGTTTTATGTTTTTGTATCTGTAGTAGCTTAGAAGAGAGATTATTAATAATCCTGCGGAGAATACAGTTATACCTGCGCTTAGCACAACGTTTTCCAGATACATTATAAACTCAACCCCAGTTCAAAAAGAATAAAACGGATATAAATATATTTGGTTTTTATAATCGCTTTCTGAGTTCACCTATACCAATAAACATGATACCTAAGATAGTGGCAGTGATCACGTATAAGAGTATTATATTAGTCGTATTCAAATCCTCTATTATCTGAGTTATTGTAATGATGTGTTCACTAAAATGAGGGATACTTACTAGTAGTTGTATGCTATCCTTACCAATAACTAGTAGATACTCTGGTTCTAATCCATCATCATCTGGATTTAACACATCTGATAGATTACTCGCAGGGGAGATAGATACACCATCGTAATTAACAACAAATGGTTTATCAAGAGTAGCAAAGAACTCAGGGTCGATGTTTATCGCAACAGTCTTTGCTGGTGAATGTTCCACAGCACTTATTGCGATTGATATATGACCCTTACTTAGTGTATGCGGTTGAATAATTATCTGATCATATATCACTGTTTCATGGATGATACTATCAGGTTTTTTTTGTATGTTTAATTCTCCAGCTAATGTTTTTGCGATGATTGACGCGTCGATCTCTCTACGTTCAGGTGTTTCCAGTATGAAATCTATCTCATGGATTTGCCCTTCTTGGATCTCCACGTTTTTACTCTGGTATTTGACACCAAAACTCGCAGTTACAATATATGAACCAGGTTCAAGTTTTAACTCGTAATATCCATCCCCATCAGTAAACGTGTTTTCTACTTCGTACTCAGATGCTGTATTCACAGGGTATACAGAAATTCTTGCACCTTTTAACGGATACTTAGATGATTCAGGGATATTACTCGTATCATCCATTAGATTTACTGTTGAGACACCGTATACTACTCCTTTAAGCCAACCGTATCCTTGAACCTTATCTGATGCTGAAGTGTTAATCATAGTAACATCTATATTTATCCCTCTGCTTTGTTCTACAGATACAGTCATACTTGAATATGGTAAGTATCCTGCTTTATAGACCTCCATTGTATAAGTCCCAGGTGCGACCACAATTCGATAATCACCGGCATCATCAGAGTAAGTGACATACCTGGTATTATATCTATCACTACTGTTCGGACTCGGAGTAGGTCTATATAGAATAATACAGGCTAGATAAATATGATTTCCTTGTTCATCTGTGATCTTACCATACACCCAGCCGTAATCACTTCTTGAGGCAGATGGATAATATCCTTTTGTGGCATCATTTTCTTCGTTGTTTGATATTGACATCGATGAGACATCTCCTATTTTTTCAAATGTTTCTTTTTCAACAGCACCGATTGTTGTTGAGACAGATAACAATACAAGTATCGATATAATGATTACCTCCTTCCATATTTTCTCTTTTGAATTCATAGCTGTTCATCTCCTACTCTTATTTTATTTTTGTTCATATATATACTTTATTTGGAATTCTTCGAACAATTATTAAAAAAGTTCATAATTTTGATTGTGTCACATATTAACTAAACTAGGATTTTTTGTTTAACATCATCTGTAATATGCGCAGTGCTTCTTTAGTTGAATACCCCTTTCCAAGTAAATGAAAATATACTGCATCTCGATAAAGCTGTTCCAATTCCTTTTTAGTATCAACAGTTGTTTTCATTTTAATTCAAAATATTTTTTATTTTTATATTTAAATATTTTATTTGAAATTTTTCAAACAAAGAGGTTTTTATATTTTAGAAACATCCTATTCCATATACATGGAAAGATTTATATCCCCTCGGTTATCTGTAGAAAGAGCTGGGCGTAGGTGGACGGTTGACGGTGAAACCAATATAATGTTGGTTTTGCTGAGGAAAGTCCTCTCTCACTCTGAATCAGGAAACCGTGCAAACGGTAAAGGTGAGAACCTTTGCAGAGGAACAGAAACGACACAGCCTTAGAATTATGCGATGATTCACATTAAGGTGATGAGGTCTTCTAAGGATTTGGTGAAACGGCCAATCTGCTCCTGGAGCAAGCCCAAACAGTGGGATCAGTTATTCAGACTGCTCACAGGTAGGGCGCATTAGACAAATACCGTCAGAACAGAAAGAGGCTTACGGCCTACACCCAGCACCTTATTAAAATATCAATAAGACATATATGCAAGAGATACTTCCTTTGTTCTATAAATAGTGATTTCTTTTTGTGTTTTAAAATGAGTATCATCGCTCCATATACCATCGGCATTTGAAGCAAGGCAAAGTGCTACGAATGGTACATCATCAATATCATCGATAAGTGTTTTTGCCTTGTCTAAAAAATCTTCGTACTCTTCTTTTGGTACTATCGTTATATGTTCAAAGATTAGGTGTAAAAGTACATCAAACTCGTGAGAAGAGATTTTTGCTTTTTTGCAGATAATCTTCTTATACTTTGTTATTTCTTTCAAAGTATGATCTGGTGCTATAAACCGAATTGCAGATGAGAAAATAATTCTTCTTGAAAGACTATCTTTAATTAAAGAAGCAATAACGATATTACTGTCAATAACAAGTTTCATTAAACTAACCTATGTTTTTTTGCTATTTCATGTTTAATTTTCTTACCGATCTCTAGTGCATCTTTTTCTGTTAACTCACTTTTTGAAAGTAGGGTATCTATAAGTTCTAGTTTACGTGCTTGTTCCCACATAGCTTTTCTAGCTATTTCAGACCATTTTATTTCCTTATGTTTTTTAATTATTTTATAAAGATCTTCGGGTATTGCCAATGTCATATTGGTCATCATTCTCACCTTAAGTAATATATGTATTTACACATATATAAGGTTTGTCACTTATATTATAAGAATGTTTCTTTACTGCTGAGTCTGTCTTCAAATTTTATGAAAATTCGGTATTTTCCCCTGTTGTAAGGAGGCTTACGGCCTACATCCAGCATTAAAAACAAAAAAAGTTTTTATGTAACCACTGTCTTAACTTTTGATTTTGTTAAAACGGGTTTATATTGTTTCACTGAATCTTTCATTTCTATTTCTGCTACTTTAGAAGCAATCTCAAAATCAAATTTGAGAATAATCTGAACTAACTTATTTTCAGTATTAAGTTTATAGAGCGAAGAATTTCCTTGATCTCTTGTTTTTATCACTAATTTTTTATCCACTAACGTTTTAATAATTTTATACACAGTTGGTCTGCTTACCTTAGCTTTTTCAGCAATCTCTGTTATTGAGTAATCAAATCGCGGATAATCCGCGAGAAAATCTAATATTTTCGTCTGAGGATTGTTTCCAAAAATATCTTTGAACATGTTAGGGCACCATTCTTTCTTAATTACTATATTATCCTTTCAAGTATATAAACTTTTTTACATTAATGTAAAAAAAATTTACAAAATTAGCTTTATGAAGTATGTATCCTTTATGGTATCAATGGTAAATTTTACAGAATCACAACTTGATATTCTCTTTAAACTCTGGCGGAATCGATGTTTTAGACGTAACGCTACACTTCAAGTAGACAATGTTGTTAAAGGTGCTCCTTCGCATCTCATTGGCAAAATGCGAGATGAACTGGATGATTTAATAAGAAAGGGTATCGTGATCAAAATACCCCATCGACATGGGGACAAGGTTTTCATTAATCCAGAGTACAAATTCGAGATCAAACGAGCACTGAAGAAAATCCATCCATTTTTGTAAATTTTCTCTCCACGAACTTCTGTCTTATAAAATCTTAATAAAATTGTCTTTTTTTCCTGTTGTAAGGAGGCTTACGGCCTACACCCAGCATTAATTCTTTACATTATTGTTTCTTCATTTTGTCTTCTTCGCGTTTCACTTTTCTAAGTAGTTTTTCTTTACGTTCTTTATCCTCATCCAGCATTATAGATTTATCTGTCTTTACATCTAATTCCTTCTGTTCAACCCTGATTTTCTCCTCTGTTTTCTCTCCCTCTCTAACTTTTACTCCAGAAGTAGTATCCTCTTTTTCAACATCATCTGTTTTTTCTTTCTTAGAGGGATATAAACGCCCAGACATCCATGTTCTCTCTTTTTTCATCTCTCTTTTAAGGTTTTCTACGCTATCCTTGTACCATAGCATAGCTGATTGATACTCCTCCTCCATCATCCCAAGAACCTTCTCATACTCCTTTTTATCCTTATTCTTTAGCTCCTCTAGATATGCTCTCTCTTCAGGTATATTCCATGGTTTATCAGGTTTAGCTATATAACTAGATATCCTCTTATTTCTCAGATAAAAATAGAACAATGTAATCAACAATAAAACTATAATGATAGGTATAGTTACTATGCCTACTAGTGGTGATACATAAAACCCCTCAGTGATTATAACCATACTTCCAACTAGTATCTTATTAGGATCACCCTTTGAATAAACATATATGTCAATCTTGTTACCAGTCCCAACGTCATAGAGTTTCTCAGGTGTCCTGACACTTAGTGTTATCCTCTTGGTTTCACCAGAGTTCAAAGTAACAGCTTGCTGATCAACCAATGCTACCAGACCGTTCTCTGTTTTTATATCAAACTGAAACACATCTTTATAGTACCCTTTATTTGTTATATCAAAATCTAATTTAACAACTGTTTTCAAACCAGCTTTACTTGTAGTATGCAGGGTTTTCATCTCAACAAAATTCAACGGTGACGCCTTGACAGGTATGGTAATATACGAGGATCCTATCGGCTCGCCATATAAATCTAATCTTAGACATTTAACACCAACTATGACATCGTAATCAATAGCAGAGTCATCAGTACGAACATCCAATACTAGACTATGTTTACGACCAGGGTTACTCTGGGATATACTAGTAGGTGTAACCTTAACGTACCATCCACGAGCATCACCCTCTATTATCTCGGGTATGAATCTGAGACCGGTGTATCCTAGTAAACGTTGTATAGGCTGAGGAAACTGGGGATTCAATGGCCATATGAAACGCATCCACCATTCAGGTAGGGTGGACGATAACCTATCCCAGTCTATACCAAAAGCATCAACAACGGTTATGTTTATAGGCGTCCAAGCCGTCTTGATAGAAGGGATGTCACCATCTACATAAGCATTAACCTCAGCTGGTCCTGACGTATCCAACTTCCTCGCTTCAATAACATTCAAAGTTGATAGATTGCATACTAAGAGTAATATCAGCATTATTGATATATTCACTATGCAGGTTCTCTTTAGATGTGATAGCATCCTAATTATACGCCCTCTCCCATTCTTCTAACATTTCATCTTTATTAGACTAAACTATTAATCCTGATTTATCTAGTTTTTTATGCGTCTCTTCCTTAGGATTAAACCGATGATGATTAAAGCAGACAATACTGTAATGATCTCAAAACCTGGTGTTGAAAAACCATAGTTATTCGCCTGGAGGTATATACTGTAAGGTCCACCTGTCAGAGATCCCTCACGGGGTGGGAATATCTGCACTGTGAAGTTAATTTGGAATGACTCAATTTCATTATGCCATCCGAAATCATAAGGAGCGTAGACAGAGAATATAAAATACCCTTCGCTTGATGAATCAATATCCTGGAAGGGCGGGTTGATAGTGGGTGTCCATTTCTCGTCTATACCTATAAGTTGAGGAGTTACACGTATCTTCTTGTTACCATTATTCCTTATATCAATCTTATAACGAACAGTTTCACGTGGACTAACTGTGCGTATAGGCTGATCAACGTTTATAGTGATAGTAGGTACAAATGATGGTGTAAATGTTAACGATATCGTCTTCTCTGTACTTTTAACACGTCCGATCTCATTACAAGTCATTTTGATCTCTATACTCTGAGGTACAGCTGGTGCCTCTTCACGAGGAGATATAACCAAGCTTGTAACAGTACTAGTCTTATTATCT
>JAVYLV010000027.1:0-15892 GCA_038740425.1 Thermoplasmatota archaeon
GGCTTAGCAGAGATGATAAAATCAGGCACAACAACCTTCCTTGACATGTACTTCTACGAGGACGTTATCGCTGAGACCACACTGAAAGCTGGTATACGAGGTTTCCTAGGTTTCCCTATCATCGATTTCGATACACCAGAATACTGTAAAGATAATCTTATACCTGAATGCGAACGATTCATTAAAAAATGGATGAATAACCGTTTGATCACACCGGTTATAGCGCCTCATGGTACATACACATGCAACCCTGAAACCCTAGATAAAGTATATGACCTATCTGAGAAGTATAAGACACTACTTCATACACATTGCTCAGAGACTAGAGAAGAAGTCTATGATGTTGAGCATAGATACGGTGTTAGACCTGTAGAGCAATTAAAAAAGCATGGTCTACTCTCTGATCGTATGATACTAGCTCATTGCGGATGGATAACTAAAAACGAGATAACAGAGCTAAAGAAAAGCAACTCAGCTGTTTCTCATTGCCCTGTTAGTAACATGAAGATAGCTACAGGTGGTTACGCACCGTTACCTGAGCTAATAGACGCTGATGTGAAGACAAGTCTAGGTACTGATGGTGCAGCTAGTAACAACACCCTGGATATGTTTGAGACTATGAAATTCACAGCGCTTATACATAAACATCATAGATGGGACCCTACTGTTCTACCAGCTCAGACAGTCCTTGATCTAGCAACTATAGGCGGAGCTAAAAGTCTACATATGGATAACAAGATAGGTTCTTTAGAAGAAGGTAAAAAAGCTGACATCATAATAATCGACGCAAAAAAACCTCATCTAACACCACTACATGACCCTATATCACACCTAACATACGCTGCTAAGGGTAGCGACGTATCACATGTCATAGTAGATGGTAAAACGTTAATGCTTGATTATGAATTAGTTACAATCGACCAGGACAAGATCATCGATGATGCTACACAATGCACCATGGATCTAATAGATTCAAAAAAGTAGAATACCTTTTTTTTAGATAAGTATCACAAGATCAAATCTAGCATACTTTTTTATTCCTCATTTGATAAAGAATGATGCGTTAAAATTTTCGTCCGCAGTAACAACATGTATTCGCATCGAAAGGTATAACCCTCTGGCAGTCTGGGCAGATACAATCAGATATCTTCATCACTTGTTTCTGTTTGATAAAAAGAGATTTCTTCTTTAATAAATACCATGTCATAGAGATAAACACGGGGGGAGGTATCAGTAAAAAAAGAATAGCAAATACCACGTTTGTATAATTGAAATACCCTAAGGTAATACCGATGATTAATACCGATATTACATAGATCAATAATAATGATCCCATTACCGAGAAAACAATTGCTACATAATAAGCCCATGTTTTTAAAGAGAGCAAACTCCATCCAAATAGAATAAAGAACATACCGACCATCACATATATAATCGCTCTTATATTATGAGTATCCTCAATAGACGAAAAAACCCCAGTACCTAGAAATATCCAGAATGTCGCGATAAGCAGAACCCCTAATGGGGCATCCTGCGTTTTTTCAGGATCCATCATTTTACCCATGTTCTTTTTACTTGCATGACCAAAAGCGTTACTATAATACCAATCATGATAAGAACAGTTTCAAACCCAGGTATCCCATAACCTGTAGGTCGACTCTCATACGCTTCACTACTCCCTACTAACCCTGAAACATTAACGTCCCATTGAAGAGACTGAGATCCGATAGTATAGATAATTAACAGTATAAGCCCAAGCAGCAAGAGAAGCAGCTTAAGGTTCTTGTTAATATCCTCCCCGAGGATGATACCACCAATAACCATAGCGTTTGTCAAAAAACCAAGACCAACAAGTTTAACACACGCAGACACCTTATATGAAAAAATATTACTTTCACTACTTGGGAATACATTAATTATTATCGCCCCTATGAAAAACAGAGCAATACCTATAATAATCCCTAAGGCTACCAAATCCTTATTTTTAATATTCATCATAGAAATGATATTCACCCTCCTTATCGCTACTTAGCATAAGAAAAGATAAAAATATTCAAAAATAACAGAATCACACCAAAGATCACAAGAAGATTCTTTACGTCCTTATCCAAACGCTCAACAAAAATCCCTCCAACAATCATACATATACAGACAATACCCATACCAGTAAGCTTGATAACAGCAGAAACCTGACGAGGCAACAAATAATCAGCCGTACTCGGCCCCAAAGCAATATACGCTGCTATCCCAATAAAAAACAACATGATACCACCAGCTAAACATAAAAGCATAAGTTTTCTTTTATCCATCATATTTTTCATATCCTCTCTTAACTTACTAAAATATACTTGATATCACTCTTTGTATATAAAAATTATCCAGATCGAGGACAATAATCTCAACTTAAGACATTTTCGACATAGAGTTATTTAGAGAGAAGACGTACTATTAAATCCCTAAATCGACTCTCTTGGATACAACGGGGAAAGCTATATAGGGACTTTTAATTTAAAAAGTATGTTTCCATGGATTTCTGAAAAAGGATGTGATGTATGGAGGTATACATCATGATTCAAAGAAAATCTGCTGAAAAGATAATAAAGATGTGTACAGTTGTTGCAGTAATCTTTGTTCTTTTTTTATCATCCTCTGCATCTGCAAAACATGTAAGAAAAAAAGATGAAATAAAACTTTACTGAAAAGAACACCGCTGAAAAATCTTTAAATTAAAACATTAACATTATAAATAAACGATCACTGGTTTTTGAGAGACACCATTATTTTAGTTATAACCGTTTAAAAATTAAACCATCTTTATTTTAGGTAGACAGATCAACACCAATAATAGTAACAAGATTACAATGAAATAAAATGATATCCCTAAAAAGAGGAGATATTTATACCTGCGTTATATCCTCCTTTATATCTATAAGACGTCTAACGAGTTCTATATACCTATCTATATCACTCTTGCTGTTTATAACTAACTTAGCCCCATCAGGGGACCCACCACCATGCATACAACCAGGTACACCAGCTCCTATAGTTAACCATTCAATAAGCCTTGCGATCTTAGCACGAGTCTCACCGCTACATCTCGCAGATAGATATCTCTTCAGTAGTTCACCGTATCTCGGATCATTTATATCAATATATGAAGGTAAACATCCAGTTTCACCTATACCCCCTGCGATCTCTTGTGCTAACCTCTTAGTCTCATATGGTAAAGTAGCAACATGAACTTTGTTCACATTTGATATTAACGGATCAGGTATCCACACACCAGATGGATGATTATATCCCAAAGCACCAGCAGCTACACCCAATCCAAATGTTGTCTCATTATTTATAATCATCTGCGTTATCTTATCCTTGAATTTCTTCTCAGATAAACCATTGGCACGAGCTATCAACGCTGCAGCACCTATTATCACATCACCTTGACCAGCGACACATCCACCTATAGCTGCTCTATACATTGATATAAAATTCATGATCGCGTTTGATGTATACTCATATTCACCACACAGGAAAACCCTCTCCTTTGGTATGAAAACATCTTCAAATAACAGATACGCCTGTGTGATACCACCAATATCTACGGGTATATCAAAACCATTCTCTGATTCACGAGTATCACTAGGTCTACGCGCCTCGATTATTGTTAAATTATCTATATCACGAGGTATAACAAAAGATACTGCATAATCCCTCTCTTTCTCATTGTAACTAGTACCCGGCATTACAAATATCTCATTTGCAGCTGCAACACCACAGATCATCACCTTAGCACCACGAACCACTATGCCTTCTTTGCTCTCTTCCACCATGTGTAGACTCATATCAGGATCACGCTGTTCAGATGCTCTCTTCGACCTATCACCCTTAGGATCTGTTAAAGCCCCAGCTACAGTTATATCACGTAGTTGCGCATCTTCTAACCATTTTTTTAAACGTTTATGATAATCACCACCAATCTTATTATCAACGTCATAAGTAGTAGCCCACATAGCATTTATAGCTGTACACCCTACGCATCTCCCACCTGTGCATGTACCCGTAAGGTTAAACATTAAACGTTTCATCTTGATATTCATGATCATGTCATCAGTGTTTTTTACTAATGACAAGTATCTTGAAACCCTAGATCTGATTATATCTGAATCCTTAGTCAGAATATCCCTGTATTCTCTTTGATGAGAAGCATCAAATATCTGGGCGTGTCCCTCAACTGTACGTCTAGTGTAGGGGTGGGTTGTAACATCTTTTATCAATTCACCGAATTTATAGATGTTTGGTTTCATTCTTTTTAAACTATCTTTATATTCTCTACTTGTTTTCAAATCACCTTCACCAACTTTTTTTTATTTATCTACGTAGAAACACCATCTGCACCATATATCCTCAGGATGTTCATCAGGTGGACACAACTCGCATTCAACTTTTATATCCTGGTTGAACTCTCTTACAAAAGCTTCTAAGAACCCTAAACGTACTTGTTTACACGGGAATTCATTCAACCCTTTCCTTATACGTGTTTTTTGAACCCTACAGTTATTATTTTGTATTACACCTCTATCATCCTGAATTGTTATCTCTTTATCCTCCATGTCAAGAAACCAACCAGTATACTGTAAGATATCCATAACTGTTGGTATATCATTTTTTTTAATGTTGAAAAAATCTTTCAGCCTTCTAGCTTCTATCTTACCCATTGACGCCCATACTCTACTGTCAATTATGGTAGCTTCTTTCATCCCGTGTTCTTTCTCGATGTTTAAATAGTACAAACCATCAACAGCCCAGAGGTTACGTAGATGCAATAATATAAAGTCATATAACCTACTCTTACTCATCTTAGAAAGATTATGATGATCATATTCTCTTGTAACCATAATCATTTTAACCTTTGATTTTTTCTTTGATAGTTGACGCTAGTTTTGGTAACACCTCGTAAAGATCTCCTACTATACCATAATCAGCTGATTTAAAGATCAAAGCATCAGGATCTTTATTGATCGCTACGATTATATTTGAATCACGCATACCTGCTATATGCTGGATTTGACCTGATATCCCACATGCGATATATAACTTAGGTTTTACTTTATGACCTGATAAACCTATCCAATGATCCTCTGAGAGCCATTTTAGATCAGCAGCTATTGGACGTGAACATCCTATAGTAGTACCATTCAGTATTTTGGCTATATCGTTTATTAGTCGTATATCATCCTTGTTTTTTAACCCTCTACCACAAGATATTATAATCTCAGCATCCTCAACGTTTATCTTATCTTTTTTGAATTGTTTAACATCTATAATCTTTAACGAAGAGGGTTTTGTATCGTATTTCTTCTTTAATATCTCTCCTTTGTGTTTTTTATCAGATGGTAGCGGATCAAACAGTCTAGGTGGTATAGTAACTATACATGGTTCTGATAGGAACTCTATTGTAGCTATCGCATTCCCACTGTATACCACCCGTTCAATATGCAGATGCTTATTTTTAATGTATATATTTATACAATCTGTTTCACATCCAGTGTTTAATCTAGCTGCAAGATGACCAGCTAACTCTTTCCCGTTTTTGTTTGATCCTATTAGTACTATCTTACTTTTTGTCTCTTTTATTATGTGTTCTAGTATTTCAGCGTATTCATCTACTTTGAATACCCCCTCTCGGGGGGGTTCTGTAAAAATAACTCGATCAGCACCATGTTCTATATACTCCTGAGAACTATCAGTATTACTTATCTGCGCGACTGTTACTTTACTATTGGTTTCTCTAGCTAGTTTTGAAGCAGGGTTTAATAACTCCAATGTTAGTTTTTTTTCATCAGAATATACAAGCACCATACAAGTTTCACCTCAGAACTCCTTCTTTAGCTAACTCATTGACTAACATATTTACTGATTTATCTACATCCTCCTTGTATATGATGTTTTTACGATGCATTGAGATACCTTTTATCTCTCTAATGATTGTTTTAGGTTGTAATAATGCTTCTTCATGGATGATATCAGAGGCTGACCATTCTTGTATCGTCTTGCTGGAGGATGCAAGGATAGACATCAAGCTAGGTAAACGTGGTTGATTAATCTCTCTTGTAACTGTTAACAGGATAGGATACTGAGTCTCTATAGTCACAACCGAGTCACCTAGGTTCTTCTCAGTGATTACCCTGTTTTTTTCAACAGTTATATTTTGAGCATAAGCTACCTCTGGTATACCCAGCAACACAGCTATACGTGGCCCAATCTGACTTGAGAATAAATCAATGGATGCTTCACCGCATATTATCATATCATAATCTTTTATTTTTTTTATAGCTCCTGCTAGCAGGTTGGATGTTATATTATAGTCAGCATTTTCAGGTGTTTTTACTATTATAGCCTCATCCGCACCCATAGCTAGTAGCTCTTTTAACTGTTCTTTTGCATCATTTGAACCAGCTGTCAGGATTGTTATTTTACCACCATGTTTTTCTTTTATCTTTATTGCTTCTTCAACCGCGTTTTTATCTATATCATTTATTTTTTTTGCTAAACCTGTAAGTATAGGTTTATTATCTTGAGGGTTGATCCTCATCTCAGATACATCAACAACTTGTTTAACACATACTATAATGTTCATCTTATAAAGCCTCCCTCTCTTTTTAATTAGTATCTATACATTTTTATCAGATTTTTAAGCATGAAGGATTTGTAATTATCATGAGAGAAGATTTGCCGCAATAACCATCCTTTGTACTTCTGATGTTCCCTCATATATCTCTGTGATTTTTGCATCACGATATAAACGTTCAACCAGGTATTCTTTAGTATAACCGTAGCCGCCATGTATTTGTACTGCTTTGATCACAGCATCCACTGCCGTCTCTGATGCAAATAGTTTAGCCATCGCCGCTTCCTTTGTGATCCTCTCTCCTTTATCTTTTTTATATGCTGCATTGTATACTAGGTATCTAGCTGCCTCTATCCTAGTAGCCATATCAGCTATCATCCATTGTATAGCTTGGAATTTTGCTAGGGGTTGTCCGAATTGTTGTCTCTGTTTAGCGTATGATATGCTTTCATCCAATGCTGCTTGCGCTATACCTACAGCTTGCGCTCCTATACCTATACGCCCACCGTCAAGCGTACTAAGTGCTATTTTAAAACCTTCCCCCTCCCTACCTAGTATATTCTCTCTTGGTACTTTCATATTCTCAAATATTAACTCTGATGTCACTGAAGCTCTTATACCTAATTTACTGAATACATTACCAACTTTGTAGCCTTTCATTGTATTCTCTACTATAAAAGCTGTTATACCTTTAGAACCCGCGTTTTTATCAGTGACCGCAAATACTATTATCACGCCTGCTTTCGGGCCGCTTGTGATAAAAGTTTTAGAGCCGTTGATTATATAATGGTCACCTTTAAGAGTCGCTGTAGTGGTCATTGAACCCAAATCAGATCCTGCGTTGGGTTCTGTCCCTGCAAAAGCCCCTATCTTTTCTCCTTTGGCTAGTAGAGGCAGGTATTTCTTTTTTTGTTCTTCTGTGCCGTATTTTACTATTGGCCACGCTGCAAGCGAGTTATGCACAGATGTTATAACACCTGTCGATGCACATCTGCGTGAGATCTCCTCTATGATTATAGCGTAGCTTATGTTATCCAACCCAGCTCCACCATAATCAGATGGTACTAGTATCCCTAATAATCCTAGCTTCGCCATTTTTTCTAATATCCTTGTAGGGTATTCTTCTTTCTTGTCAAGTTCAGCTGCCACAGGTGCTATCTCCTTAACAGCGAAATCCCTCACCATGTTCCTAATCATTATCTGTTGCTCATTTAGTTCCAGCTTCATGTTTTTTTGGAATGGGATTGTTAATCATAAAGGTTTCTATTTTTCTTTTTATAGTATATTATCTGATAATAAAACATATAACGTTAAACAGGTTTTACTTGTAAGCTGAGGTTATTATGGTTTCAGAGAAAGGTTTGATTCATGTCTATACCGGGGAGGGGAAAGGTAAAACAACAGCTGCTATAGGTCTAGGTGTACGGGCGTTAGGCGCAGGTTTCAAAGTATATATGATTCAATTTGTTAAAGGTTCAATTAGCAGCGAGATAAATATCTTAAAAGAGTTGAAGGATTTCACTGTTGTTCAATTTGGTCGTGATTCTTTTATAAAAAGAAACAACATTGAGCAGATTGATAGGGACATAGCTCACAGAGGGCTGACTCATGCTAAAGAGGTTATAACAAGCGGTTTATATAAATTGGTTATACTAGATGAAATAAATGTAGCTATCAACAAAGGTCTTATATCCTTGTTGGATGTTATAGATTTGATTAATTCTAAACCTGAACATGTTGAACTCGTACTAACTGGCAGGGACGCTCCATTTGAGATTATTGAACATGCTGATATAGTTAGTGAGATATTAAATATAAAACACCCATATGTGAAAGGTATGAAGAATCGTATAGGGATCGACCTGTAATACTCAATATATAATAAAAAAAACGCTTTACTATTTTTGATATTTTTTGATAAAATAGATAAAATAATTTATTATGATAAAATTTATTAACAGGCAATATATTCGTTATAAATTATTGGAGGCAAATTTATTATGAAATCAAAAATTTTGGTAATAACAAGTATGGTAGTATTGGGTATGCTAGTTTTTTTACCGTCGATCAGCGCTGTTGAGATTCAAACTGCCAAGACAGTGAATAAAACACAGTTATTAAAAGAATTAAAAGATATGGATGTTTCTAGTCTGCAAGCGTTCCTAAAAGGAAAACGTAAGACAGCGGAGTCAACAGGTCTACTTACAATATTAATAACCATGATCATACTTCTAGCTAGGATGATTTTAACAGCGTTGCCTGTCTTGGTTCAGTTATTAATCATAATACTAATTTAATGATCCTCTCCCCTCTCTATTTTTTTCTTGTAATTAATAACGTAATTAGAATCATCTACCCTGATATATTTAATGATTAAAACCTTCTTTTTTCTGGTTAGGATAAGGTGATTTTTGTTATATCCCCATTTTTTATATTATTTACTATAAAAGATATTGGCCAGATTAGTAGATACTATGTAGCTGAGTAGATTAGATAATAGTGATATCACTACAGCTAAGGGTAATCCTATCTTAATTGAAAACAAGTTAAATAATATTAGTATCAGAAGTATTTCAACTAGGAATACGCCTGTTTCTAATAATAATACATTTTTGCATATAGTATTATATATAATGTTAACAACAGGGTTTGTTATTGTATTGATGAGAACAGATAAGATGAATAGTAGCAGAGGGGATTTATGAACAATTAGCAGATAAATAAAGAATTCTGTTAATATAGTTGTGATATATATAAAAACCATACGTGGGGTTATTTGATACTGGAACGCAGCATGAATCTTTTTAATAAAAAGACTGGTATGTTCTGGTTCTTCTTTTTTATTCTCAAATTTTTTTTGTATACTCTGATACGTATCATCTAAAGATAGTTGAAAGAGATTTTTCTCTATATTGTTTGTTATACGTCCAGTTATAATCTGTGAAATTGAGATGTTTATAAAAAAAACAGATAGTATAACACTCACTATACAAACGGTTTTCTTCATTTCTCTCATCAGTAAATTATGTATAATCTTATATATAATTCTTTCCTATCTATAATTATATCTTTGATTTTTTTTAATCAATATGTTTTTTAAAGTGTTAGGATATGTAGATAATCTACCGTTAATGATGATACCAATGGTTTGTATCGATATATAAGAATTAATAATAATATGTTAATAATAGTATGAGAGTGATGGAAGAATGAACGAAAAGCTTAAGTATGCGCGTCAACCCATTGTTAGCGTCCTTGGTCATGTTGATCATGGGAAAACAAGCCTGTTGGATTATATAAGAGGATCAGCTGTAGCTGCTAGAGAATCAGGTGCTATAACACAGCATATAGGCGCGACAGAAGTACCAATAGACGCTATATATAATATATGCGGTGAGTTACTAAAGAATAAAAAGTTCATAGTCCCTGGTTTATTATTTATTGATACACCTGGTCATCACGCATTCACAACATTGAGAAGCAGAGGTGGTTCTCTAGCTGATATAGCAGTGTTGGTTGTAGATATAAACGAGGGATTCCGCCCTCAAACCTACGAGTCTTTGACTATTCTAAGACAATATAAAACACCTTTTGTTATAGCTGTTAACAAGATCGATGCTATATCTGGATGGAGAAAACATGATTCATTTGGTAAAGAACGGATTGAATCCCAAAGACCCATATCTAAAAGCATTTTTGATGAGAAGATATATGATATAGTAGGTAGCCTATATGATAATGGTTTCTCGTCTGATCTATACTATAACATATCTGATTTCAGGAAAAACGTCGCATTGATTCCACTCTCAGCTAAAACTGGCGAAGGCATACCTGAACTACTTATGGTTCTTATCGGTCTTGCTCAACGATTCCTAGAACATGAACTAGTTACAGAGAATGGACCCGGCAAAGGCACAGTTTTAGAGGTCAAAGAGACACCTGGCCTAGGTACAACTATCGACGCTATAATATACAATGGCACCATCAAGAAGGATGACACCATAGTTGTTGGTACTAATGGTACTCCTATTGTCACTAAGATTAGAGCGTTACTGAAACCAAAACCCATGGATGAGATACGTGACCCTAGAGATAGATTCGACAACGTCCATGAGGTTCATGCTGCATGCGGTATAAAGATATCAGCGCCTAACCTGGATCAAGTTATACCAGGTGCATCCTTACAGGTTTTAGATGATCCACAAAACAGTAACAGTATAATAGAGGAGATAGCTAAACAATCAAAGATACAACTAGATCTAGACTCTACAGGCATCATCATTAAAGCAGATACCATAGGATCATTAGAAGCATTAGTCAAAGAATCCAAAGAAAAAGGTATAATGATAAGAAAAGCAGAGATCGGTAACGTATCAAAACGCGACATAGTGGATGCAGCATCTGTTAACAACCCTTTAGAGCGTGTGATATTTGCTTTCACAGTGAAAATCCTACCAGAAGCAAAAGAGGAAATGATAACCACAGATGTAACAGTTTTTAACTACGATGTGATCTATACCATCATAGAGAAGTATGAAGAATGGTTAACCAAAAAGAAGATCGAACTTGAGAACCAACGCAGACAACAATACACTCATCCGGGTATGATAAAATTCCTGCCACAATACGTTTTCCGTACCAGCCACCCAGCTATAATTGGTGTAAGAGTACTTGCAGGGCGTATACAGACAGGTATGAGACTCATGAAAGATGATGGCAAAGTCATAGGATCAATAAAAGGAATACAATCTGAGAATAAATCAATACCAGAAGCATTACAAGGCCAGGAGGTTGCTATATCAATAGACGGAGCAGTTGTAGGCAGACATATCAAAGGGGATGATATACTATATACAGATATACCTGAGAATGACGCTAAAATACTGAAAGAGATGCAGGATCTAAACCCAGATGAAAGGGATGTCCTAGAGAAGGTTATGTCCATCAAAAGAAAACAAGATAAATTCTGGGGGATATAAGAACCCCAAAAAAAACAGAGTTTAAAACCTAATCAAAAAATAAATAAAAAAGAAGAGAGGGGTTAAATATCTTTTACACGCTTTTACCGATATCCCATATCGCTTTTATAGCTAACACACCAACCGCTGGCGCAATGAAGATCGAAAGAGCTAAAGATACACCAGCGAGTAACGATCCAATATAATAAGGCACCATAACATATATATTGCTAAACACAGCGTACATAACCAACAATGCTATACCCGCCAACAGAAAACTGGGCACCTCTGCTTTTGTTATAGTCCCTTTACCTAACACAGCTAACAGACCTACTATAGCACCTAGTATAACTAATATCCAAGCTATTATCCCGCCTGTATCATTTGTTCTAACAAAAAGAGTGTCTGTTAAGTCTTCTGTCTCAAGCGTGTACGCATGCCACAATCCAACTAATATAGCTATTATGGTTCCTAACAAAAACGCGTATACTGCTATCTTGCCTATCATATCTTTATCTGCCATAATCATTCTCCTCCAACCCATTTTTAAAGGTTTATTTTATTTTTTTACCATAGAACCTAATTTTGATATATAAAACTTTCTTTATAGTTCTACAGGATTAAAATAAGGAGAAAAAATCAGGTTTTCTAATCTGTTAACCATGATTCATCTATACGTGTGTATTGGGATATCTCCCCAGGTTTAAACCATAGATTAATCTCGTATTCAGCTGTCTCTTTACCATCAGAGCCATGTATAATATTCCTACCGATAAACTGACCATAATCACCCCTTATAGTACCAGGTGAAGCCTGCTGAGGATCAGTTTTACCCATCATTGAACGAACCATCTCAATAGCGTTGACACCCTCAAGTACCATAGCTACAACTGGTGATGATGTTATATATCTAACTGTTGGTTCAAAAAAAGGTTTACCTTTATGTACAGCGTAATGTTTCTCAGCCAGCTTTCTATCTACCGATAATAGCTTAAGAGCTACTATTTTTAACCCTTTCTGTTCGAAACGATGGATTATTTCTCCTACTAAGCCTCTTTGCACAGCATCTGGTTTAATCATAACAAAGGTTCTCTCTTTATTTATCACCATAATATTATTCACCTGAATAATTAAAGCATGGATGTGTAACTAGTTTATAGAATTTACCAATTAACCTAAAAGCTGTATGATTTATCAATAAGATAGATAGTGAGACTGACAGCGTTTATTAATATATGAGATGATATTGATGCGTATAGATTCTTTGTTTTGATAACAATTAAACCTAGTATGAAACCAAAGATCATTGATATAAACATGGTATAAAACGCTATGTAATAGCTCTGGTTATAACTTAAATGAGATAACCCGAATAGAATAGATGTTGATATCACTGCTGACTTCTCACCACTAAGAAAGGATATCTTATCTAAAAGAAAACCCCTGAAAAATACTTCTTCACCAATCGGTTGAATAGTTACTATTATGTATAACGATACAGGTGAAAAGAATTCTTCTAGGACTGATATATTACTAAGATTATCTGAAATACCATAGTACATTAAAATGATATTTATAATAAGCACTATGAAAAAAGCTGCGAGAAAACCGATAAAACCCCACAGCAAACTTATACGTAGATTCTCTCTTTTAAGTCTTAATCTTAAGAACGTATCCTTAATGGAGCATTTATTGACTATACTATACCATAAAAGAGGCACACCTAATAGCATTATAAAAAACACGAAAATAAGCTGGAATAGTAACATAAAAACCTCTATAAAGAGCTTGTAAAGAGGTTTGATCGTAAAATCTTGAGGTATTTTTTCAGGTGGTATAACCTGTAGAACAGTTAACAAAAACTGGACAAGAGGATAAAATATCAGTAACGTTAAAACCCCTAAGAGTACAAGAAGAGCGAGTATATGATTCAATTTGTTTATTTTGAAATCCATGCATAACTTGGATAACAAACATACTCATAAACATTTGTATAAGTAATAAGTGAAAAAAAACTCGTTCTGATAAATAAAAGTTAAAGTATAATGCAAAATAAATCATACAAAAAATAGATGATTATTGATAAAGAACATCGATTTTCGCTTATATCTATTATTTGTTTTCTTCAACTTTTTTTGATTTTTCAATCTCCCTAATACTGATAAAGTAAACTATTATCTGTAAAAATAAAGCATAGTAAATTACTAAAATATAAAAGGTATTTCACTAAAGAAACAAAGCGGGTATGATCTAGGGGTTATGATTAAGGCCCTCCAAGCCTTCTGCCCGGGTTCGAATCCCGGTGCCCGCATCCAAAAGATAAACAAGATAATTAATCCTGTGCGCTCCTATTTTACATCTGCAGGGGTAGCCAAGCATGGCCAACGGCGCAGGACTTAAGATCACAATCAAAAAAGGTTCGTTGATGAGACATCCTGTCTCGAAGGAGTCCGAGGGTTCAAATCCCTTCCCCTGCATTTTTTATATTCAGATTTATTAGTTGCGAATTAGTTGCGACTTAGAGATATTGCATGGTTTCTAGAAGTGATAACGAAAAAAATTATTTTTCCTTTTGTCGCACGCGGCAGGCGTTCGCCCGCCCTTTAAAGGTGCGACAGGAGAAAAACACAATATGGAAGATATAAATAGCGTATGCTATAAAAAACCATCGGCTGATACAAGGAACAACTGGGTAACGATGATGTTTGTCACAAAGAACAGGTATAAGTGTTTATAGGATGCAGAGGTATATCGATGCTTTTCATTAAGACAGCCCAACACATGGAATTTTTTTGATATATGTTGATGATATCAAAGAATGAACCAGGAATAAACAATAACTTTGTATCTTATTATCAATGCATTCACTTTGGTGTATATTGTTTGATTCATAACGCTTAGTGATATGTTTATATTTATTCTTCCGAAACCACTAATTGATTTCATTATAATACAATCCTTTTTAGCCTTGATGTTGATAACACCCTGATCAGAGATATTAAGTGTTTTTATTCTCTGTCTTTTACTTATTATATGGATACTCCATTTTATATTGTTATAATCATATGGATCATTGTTTTTGACTGTTACTGTTATACCTCTAGTGCTGTGATCTAGTATTATTTTAAGGTGTATTTTGTTAGCAGTCGTAAATGTGAAAGTATCAGAGAATGTTTGGGTTTTAGAATCATTTACCACTACATACCAGTGATATGTTGTGTTGTAAGATAGATTTAACCAGTATACAGATGCGATAGTATTGTTATATACGTTTTGGGCTACTCCGATTATATGATGATTAGATGCGTTATAGAAAAAAACCGTCATTTTATCATTATCTGGATCTATAACTCGTACGCTAAGTAAGGGATTGAGACTTATATTTTTTGAGTTGTTAAATGGTGTTGGTTGTATAGGTTTAGAGGGGGGATGATTTACAAATGAAAAATGTAATGATGTTATGTGATCAGATGTGTATATTTTCTCTGTTTTTATTTCGTTTGTGTAAATTGATTGAATTAGGGTTATACTACTGACATTTAGTATAACTAAGATTGCTAGCGATGCGAGACGTACAATCATCGATTTTTTATGCATTAAACACTCCTCTTTTTATGAATAAAATAGGGCGTATATAAATATTGTCAGGTAAATATTTTTTAGAAGATATTTAAACATGTTATATGTGTATGCATAAAAAAAGTACATTTTTCGATGTTTTAAGTTGTAATACCTGCATCTCTACAATTTTAGCGATATTATGATATAATAGGTGATATAACTAAGAATAAGTTTGTATCTAAATCTCGCCTTCTCTGATTGGTTCGTTATAGGTTTATTTTCGATGTGTTTTTTACTATGTTATTCTAGAAGATACTACAGAAAGGTTTATATAGAAGTGTTTATATGCCTAATCAAAAAAATTGTGTTATATAGGAGGCAAAGAACATTATGATGACAGGACAACAACCAATAATTATTTTAAAAGAAGGAACAAAACGTGAAAAAGGTAGAGGAGCGCAAACAAACAATATAATGGCCGCACGAGCTATATCAGACGCTGTAAAATCAACACTAGGACCAAAAGGCATGGATAAGATGCTAGTTGACTCTATGGGTGACGTGGTTGTTACAAATGATGGAGCAACCATCCTGAAGGAGATAGACGTTGAGCATCCAGCAGCTAAGATGATAGTAGAGGTTGCAAAATCACAGGATGAAGAATGCGGTGACGGGACAACAACTGCGGTTATACTAACAGGTGAGCTATTAAAAACCGCTGGTGAGTTACTAGAACAGAACATAC
>JAVYLV010000028.1:0-14830 GCA_038740425.1 Thermoplasmatota archaeon
GATTATCTTATCATCACAAGTGATTATTTCTATAACCCTGCAAGAAAAGATTTTCTGAGTGGAACACAAAACAACAAGTTAAATGAACTTGCATTTTGGCGGGCGAATTACAGCGGTTTTGATGTTGCAGTTGTACACATCAACGCTATCGCGAAAGATACAGAAATAAAAAAGATAATACAATATGTGATAAATAATTGGTCCGCACCACATATGCCTTGTGGTCATGTTGGATACATCCTCCTTGTTGGTGATACACAGTTTGTTGCCTCACATACCTATCAATTTGGTTATACCGGAGTTGCTGACCGTTGGTATGGGTGTTTTCATTACAACCAGTCTACTGGATTATACGAAGGAGATAGTGAATATTCTACTCCAGAGATAATGGTTGGACGTTTTTGTGTTGATGATCAAACCGAGCTAGATATCATAGCTGAAAAGACTGTTCAGTACGAAAAAAATCCTGAGCCTGGTGAATGGCAGAAAAAAGTCCTAATGGCATGGGGATACGCCCCACTAGCCTCATGGTATAAGCCTATGAAACAAGAATTGATAGAGCTTTCTAACTGGAGTGTTTCAGAAGTTTTTCACCCACGGGGGACAACAAACGATATTATCACTAATATCAACGAAGGTAGAAAAATAGTTGTGTATTGCGGTCATGGTCTTTTTAATGGTTGGAGTTGTATTTATTTCGTAAAGCAACATATAAAACAACTTACAAACGGAAAGAAACTTCCTCTTGTATACAGCCTTGCGTGTTCCACAGGAGCTTTCCAAAAGGATGATAATTGTTTCGGTGAGGTTTTTGTCAATAGCAAAGATAAGGGGGCGGTTGCATTCTGGGGCGCCTCAATACCATGTGGTGGAAGTTATAATTATAGTAAATATCTATTTGATTCATTTTTTGAACAATTCGAGTATCGTGTTGGTGATATCATTTTAAACGGAATTAGACAATATTACCCTCAGGATGGTTGTCCTGAGTTTAATCTTCTCGGCGATCCTGCGTTAGATCTATCTAATTCACTAGGCCGTTTAAATAGTGATAAACCAGACCTTGCAGTCCCTCATCAAGACGTAGTAATTGATCCTGAAAAACCGGTCTACGGGGAAAACCAGGTTCGTATTTCTGCTGTCATTTGGAATATCGGCGGAGGAGTTGCAGAGAATATTACAGTGCGCTTCCTGTTTTCTGACTTTGGAGGTGAACCGCAAATACTAGTCGATCATCTTATCTCTGGGATGCCTCCTGGTTCTTCTGTGCGTTTAAATCAGACATGTAATATCTCTGGGAAAATTGGGAAAAAAATAGTCATCATTCAGGTTGATCCAAACCATACCGTTGAGGAAAGGTACGAGTTAAACAACCAAGCGGGGAGAATCTTTTTTATTTCATCAAATATCTCTTATGTCGATGATGACAATGTATTAGGACCTTGGGATGGAACACTTAGATATCCTTATCGTTCAATTCAGGATGGAATTGATACAATATGTATAACTGGGACAGTCATTGTCTTCCAGGGTGCCTATAACGAGGATATAGTGATTAACAAAGTGATTAATCTAGTTGGTGAGAACACAACGAGTGTGATTAATGGGAGTGGAAAAACCAATGTCATTAGCGTTTTTTGTGATCAAGTGAGTGTTACAGGATTTACTATCAAGAACAGTCCTGAATATTACGCTGGCGTCTATATCCATAGCAAGTTATGCTCTATCATACGAAATATCATTATAGGCAATGGAAAAGGAGTAGAAATAATAGGCAGTAACAATTTTGGTAGTAACAATTTTGTCATGGGGAATACAATAAAAAATAATGGAAAAGGTATTGAATTATCGGGCGCATATGATAATATCATCGCGGATAATACTATTAGTACAAATTCAGATTACGGGGTTTATCTAAGTTCTTCAAGAGGGAATAGTATCACTAGAAACACTATAATTGATAACAAAGGATATGGAATCTATTCTTATTCTGCTTGTCAGAATAACCGCATCTACCACAACAACTTTATTAATAATAGCAACGGGAACGCATACGATTATTATTCATTTACAAATAAGTGGAACGATACGTATCCCGGTGGTGGGAACTACTGGGGCGACTGGGCAGGGCAACCTGATGATTTCCAGGGACCGGGTCAAAACATTTCAGGGGCTGATGGTATTGTGGATAAAGGATTGCCTTCAAGTGGTTTGAATCCTTATACGGTACAAGGACATGGGGGGAATCAAGACAAGTATCCATTGAAATATCCATTCATATTAGGTGATATGAACCTTGATGGCAAAGTTGACTTTAATGACATTGATCCTTTTGTACTAGCGATAGCGGTACCAGGGCGATACCAAGAACGATACAGTATGCTACCAGTTTTACATGGTGATATCAACCAGGATGGAAAACTAGATTTTGATGACATAAACCCTTTTGTGAAACTCCTGGTTTAACATCTGACAAAAATCTCGACCGCTGAGATAGTTCTATCTTTGCATATACTCTTAGATAGAAAGGTATTAAAGTTTGTTCAATAATTATAAAATTGATAGTTTGAAGGAGGTATAAACATATTTCATGTAATGTTACATAGGGTTTTAATTGGCTTGATATTAGTTTTGTTCCTATCCCACATTGTCATCTCCAGCCCTGGGAAAGTCTTGCTCTCTTCGTTGTATACCTTTGATATCAATCATGGTGAATCTAGTTTGAAACTTGTGGATCACTCTAGGCCTCTCTGGGAAATCACATGGCAGAGGTTTCATGGTGGTAACCAGTATGATATGGGTGAGATTGTCATCCCCTTGTCTCGTGGCGGGTACCTTATTGGTGGGTATAGTGACTCAACTGATCTTCTAGGATCTCCTGATGGTAATATACTTTTAAATTATGGTATGTTGGATTGTTATCTCACCAGGTTGGATCAGCATGGGGAGATGGTGTGGACTAGGTTGTTTGGAGGAGGATCATATGACTATATTCTTTCTATGCAGGAGACGTCTGATCAAGGTGTTATCTTTACGGGTTTTTCTTACTCACGTGTGATACCTAAGGATCCGTATCATCCGCAACAAGGGCATTTGGTCAACCATGGTATGGCGGATGTATACATAGTAAAACTGGATCGAGATTATAAAGTGGAATGGTCTCTGTTACTTGGAGGTAGTGATCTTGATTTTGGTCGTTCAATCTGTCAGACTCAGGATGGAGGGTATATCGTTGTTGGCGTTTCTTTTTCTGTTGATATTCCTGGGGCAGTTAATCATGGTGGTTTTGATGTATATGTGATCAGGATCGCTGCTGATGGATCCTTGTTGTGGCAGACTCTACTTGGGGGAGATTGTAATGACTTGGCAAATGATATTCAAGAAACTAGAGATATGTATGGTCAGCCAGATGGTTATATCATTGTGGGAAAATCCAACTCTACTAACCTAAGAACCCCTGAGCAAAGAAGTTATTTAACTCATCATGGGTACTATGATGCTTTAATAATGAAATTGGATACTCATGGTGTGGTTGAATGGCAGCGTCTCTATGGGGGTAGTAGACCCGAAGAACTATTTTGCGTGTATCAAACATCAGATAATGGGTATATTGCTGGTGGTCGCTCTCAATCCATTGATCTACCTGGTGCGCCTCATCATGGGATCGGCTGTGAGGATGGATATATTATGAAATTATCTTCGTCTGGTAACCTTCAATGGCATCAGCAATTCGGAGGAACTGATAGTGATGGTTTTTATGGGATGTGTCCTCTTTCAACAGGGTATATAGTCGCTGCCGGGTATACTACTTCATCGGACATCATTGGAGCTCCGCCTCTTCATGGATCCACTGATATCTATCTATTAGTAATCACTCAGAATGGTTCTCTTTGTACACAGATTCTTCTTGGTGGACGAAAAGTAGACATTGCTACCTCAGTGAAAGAAACTTTAGATAGGGGTATCATTGTCTCAGGTGTGTCTAATTCTGATGATCTTGGTGGTTATCACGGGGGTAATGCTGACATGTATATAATTAAATTAGACCCTGTGGATCATCCTTATGGGACTATGTGAAATATAAAAAATAGGTGACTGATAGGCGCATTCTGAGCATTTTGCACATCGAATATGCTTTAGCCTATTTTTGGTGGATTACATAAAAAAACCATTTTTCATTGTTATTTGCTGGTATTCTTTGTTGTTTTCTTCTTTTTCTGTAAGGCTAACTCTATTTTTCTTTTTTCACTTATATCAGTTAGTATGCACGCTACACTATGTTTTCCATCTTCACATATTGTAGGTATGAGATGTACATGGAAGTAGTAAACATCGTCATCTATCTTGGATTCAAGGTCACATCTGTACTCTTTACCTTTTAAAGCCTCATTTATAGATGATAAAAGTCCTGTAATGTTCATTCTTTCTAGAATAGCATTTTCTATTCTTCCTCCTACTATCTCCTCTTTTGGCAAATCCAATAAATCAAGAAATACATCGTTGATCTGTTGTACACGTAGATACTCGTCTAATATAACTACATAGTCAGATATATAATTTAATAGGTGTATGAGTGGTACTCTTCTTGATGGGAAAAAGACCTTGGCTGGTCCGAAGGTGATCATCTCAGCTTGTCCTGATGCTAGTAGTATATCTAGATATTTAGCTACAGAGTTCCTGTTTATATTGACAGCTCTAGCTATATCTGTTACAGTCATGCCTTTAGGGTTGTTTTGTAGTATCTCCTTTATTTGTGTTAATTCTTGTTTGTAGCTTTCCACATTTTTTTAAATAAATCCTTGATATATATGCATTTCGTTTTTGAATTGCATAAATGCAATGCAAAGAAAGAAAAGTTTATATATTAAAAGTTATATATAGCCTTGGCAAGGCATTATTGCATTGCAAAGAATGGTGAGGACTGAACAAAGACATGCTTAACACTAAAAGCAAAAGAAAAACATCATGCAATCCCATCAACAAAAAAATCTATCCATCCATACAAACAGGGGGAGGATCTTATATTCTACTACACAACAGTATATGTAATAGTCACACTGCTTCTCCCATCCATAAAACAAAAGAGGTGCCCTATAATATCATGTATGCATCCCATCTCTTTTTTTCCTCAAATTAATTTTATAGGCACCTCTCCCATCCTTTCTCACAAAAAAGAAACACAACATCAATGGTTAAATATAGATACATTTATAAAATTATGATACTATATATTCTTCCTAAAGGTATGATCATAAGATGAAAACTCATCTCCTTAAAGGTAAACGATACATATGCTTTGTAATTCTAATAGTATTGTATATTAATATCATAACTTTCCCTCAGACAGCTACAGAGTACACCACAAACCACTTATTAGAGCAAAACACTGACTCTATACCTTTAAACCCAAAAATCCAAAATATAATCAACATGATCAACGAATCAACACTTAGAAAACACCTTGAAATAGTTATAAGTCATTCACCACGTGTAACAGGCACATACGGATGTAGAAAAACAGCTTCATACATCTACCAGGAGTTAATCTCATACGGATTAGAAACCAGATACCATGACTGGACAGCATATGGTAACAGATACCATCCAGGGAGATACACATCCCAAAATATCGAAGGAAAAAAAACAGGGATTAGACGATAAGATCATAATATTCAACGCGCATTATGACGCAATGAAGAACACACCAGGCGCTGATGATAACGGCGCGGGGGTAGCAGCACTATTAACCATAGCTAAGATAGTAAGCCAGTACTCATTTAATCATACCATAGTATTTGTCGCATTCTCAGGTGAAGAACAAGGATTACTAGGCAGCCACGCTTACGCTAAAGAAGCATACTTAGAAAACAAAAACATCATAGTTGAATTAAACGCTGATATGATAGGACACGCCGAGACACTAGAAGGAGGTCATTCTATACGCACACCAGCAACAATAGACGCTAAATGGATAACCGATGATATACTAGAGATAAACAATGTATACAACCTATCATTCACCAATATTATACAGAGTACAATAAACGAGGAGGGTAGAGGCGGTAGCGACTATTACTCATTTGTGCAATACGGCTTTGAATCAGTAGCATTCTTTGAAAACGAATGGAACCCCTACATGCATCAACCAGGAGATGATATCTCAAATGTTAACATGAGCTACCTATTGAACACCACCAGATTAATAGCAGCAACCATAGCTTACCTAGCTGATATAGAACCTAGGGCACCACAGGCTAGCATAGCATCACCTAGACGTGGTTACTTATACTTTGATGGAAGGGAATCAAAGATTATATCTGATCTAAAAACAGTAATAATAGGGGATATATCAATATGGGTTGAGATAAAATACAACACCACCTCCATAACAAAAACCGAGTTTTACTATGATGATAAATTAGTATATACAGATACTACACCACCTTTCAATTACCATCTAACAACCCGTTCTCTGTTCAGAGAGCATAAAATAAAGGCTATAATATACGATGATAAGGGGAATACAAGTAACACATGGATAACTATAAGATATATACATCCTTTTATAAGACGTTGACACCACACCCTATCTCTTTTAGTTAAATACAGATTCTTTTTTTAACCATTAAAACATATAGAGATATGACATTTCATGAGTAATAAAAATAAAAAAAATCCTGGTTTATCCTCATTCGACATCTATGCTATAACCCATGAGTTACAAAACCTGATCAACAGCTACATAGATGGGATATACCAGATAGAAAATGATACAATCATACTAAGAATAAAAAAGAGGGACACGGGTTCAAAGGAGACATTATTCATTAGAAATGCTGAACTCATCTGCCGTACAAATCATCAGTTCATAGCACCTAAGAAGCCATCAGTGTTCACTATGATACTTCGTAAATACCTGTTAAATGGCACTATAAAAAGTATAGAGCAATACGATTTCGATCGTATCATACTAATAAAGATCACTAAGAGAGAAGGAGTATACACTCTCGTACTTGAATTATTTAAGAACGGTAACATAATACTAGTAGACTCTAACAACATCATCCTACAATCATTGCTAACTCAGAGATGGGCGCATAGACTCATTAAAACACATGAACCATACAAACCACCAGGCATAACCCAAGTAAACCCTTTAACTATCACATCTGATGAATTCAAGGATATAATAAAGAGGAGTAACAAAGATCTGGTTAGGACACTAGCGATTGATCTAAACATGAGTGGTCTATACGCAGAAGAACTATGCTACAGAGCAGAATTAGATAAAAACCTCAAAGCTAAGAACATGAATGATCGTATAATCAATAAGTTATACACTGAGCTACAAGGACTCGTAACCCCTTTTAAAAAACATGAATTCAAACCAGTTATAATAAAAAAAGATGATGAAACCATCAACATACTACCTGTAACACTTAAGAGTTACCAGGAGTACGAACAGATCATGGTTGAATCCTTCAGTTTAGCCTTACAGGATTACATAAAGAGAAAAACAGAGAAACAGAACGAATTAATAAGATATGATGAACAATTAGATAAATTACAACGTAAGCTGGAGCAACAGAAGCAATCACTCAACGATTTCGTAAAACTAAAAGATGAGAAACAACACGAAGCAGAACTACTATACAAATACGCAGATAAGATACAAAATCTGCTAGATGATATACAACTAGTACTGAAACAAAAAGATAAAACAGATAATATACAAAGAATAAGAAACAACAAAATCGTAAAAGAATTCGAACCAAACAACGGGCAAATAACCCTGCAACTAAAGGATGACGAAGACAGAGAGCATAGTATCACCATAGACTTCAGAAGAACTGTTATGGAGAACGCTTCATTCCTTTATGATGAATCAAAAAAATACAAAGAGAAGATAAAAGGCGCTGAAGAAGCTATAAAAGAAACCATAGATGAGATCAACAAGATAAAAGAACATAGGAAAGTCATAGAGGATACAAACGAAGAACCCATAGAGAAAAAAGAGAAGACATTCTGGTTTGAACGATACCGTTGGAGTATATCAACCAACGGTAACCTCATAATAGGTGGACGAGACGCTAAAACCAATGAACAAATAGTAAAAAAACACCTTAAACCAAATGATAGATACATACATGCTGATATACACGGTGCACCTAGCTGCATAGTGAAATCAGAGGATATACAAGGTAGACATTTACCTATAGATGATAAGACACTGGAAGAGGCTAGTGTATTCGCAGCTTGCTACTCCAAAGCCTGGAAGCAGTACGGAGACGTTAACGTGTACTGGGTGTACCCAGAGCAGGTTAGCAAAACACCACCAACAGGAGAGTATCTACCTAAAGGCTCATTCATGATAAGAGGCGAGAGGCACTACTATAGATGTAAACTAGAGATAGCAATAGGAGAGGTTACAATACAGGGTGTTAAAAAGATAATGATAGGCTCCATTGACACCCTTAGTAAACACTCAAAAAGATACGCTGTTATAACACCAGGCGCCACTAAGATTAGTAGTATAGCTAAGATACTATCAAAAACATTCAATACTACACCTGATACTATAATAAAAGCTTTACCGCCAGGTGATATAAACATCGTTAGAACCATAGGTTTTAACCTACCATCTGAGATGATGAATAAATGAGGATAATACATAAGGATCTGAAACACGGTGAGATGAAGATACAGGTGGAAAACCTTGATGATCTATGGCACCTCTACAATATAATAGAAACCGGGGATATGATACAAGCTGTTACTTTCAGGACTGTTACTGATCAGAAGGATGACAAGATACGCTCTAAGAAGATGGAGAAGAAACCTATGCGCTTATGTCTAAGAGTGGAGAGGGTGGAATTCCACGAGTTCTCTAACCGCCTTAGAATACATGGTGTTATAGAGGAGGGACCCCAGGATATAGGAGCATATCATACATTTAACATAGATACAGATGAGTCTAACACCCTCACTATCATTAAAGATAACTGGCTTCCTCATCAACTTGAGAGGATAGAAGAAGCAATCCGTCAACGCACACAGCCTATACTATTATTTGTATCATTAGATGATGAAAAAGCTACAGTAGCTATACTAAGACAAAGTGGTATACAAAATATCGCTGAGGTGGAGTCTCATAGATCAGGTAAGATGTATCAGAGTGAATGTGATTATAATGAGTACTACGGTGAGATACTATCAATACTGAGAAATTATAAGACAGTGGATACACCACTCATAGTTGTAGGACCAGGTTTCCATAAAGATTACTTCATAGCGTATGGTAAATCAAAGGATCCTACTCTGTTTAAATCATACGTATCTCACAGTACAGGTCATGCTGGTATGAACGGTGTTTATGAGGCAGTTAAGAATAAAGTAGTTGATCAAATAGTTAAAGGTAATCGTGTATCAGTTGAGACAGAGTGGGTTGAGAAGTTATTAGAGGAGATCAAAAAAGATGATGGCTTAGCAGTGTATGGTTATAACGAGGTTAAGGATGCTTTGATGAAAGGAGCAGTATCAACCCTGCTCTTATCTGATAAGTTGACTAGGATGAAGGAGGGTGAAGAGTTGTTAAACCTAGCGAGGAGTAACCATAGTGAATTCATCATTATAAACACTCAGCATGATGCTGGTAGAAAATTCGAAGGTATAGGAGGAGTAGCTGCTATATTAAGATACAAGATATAGTAACTCTAGTACCGTATGAAACTACCTGTAGTAACCATACGTCCTATAGTTGAGAACCCCTCATTGTTATATAATGATGTGGTATGACTAGTATTGTTAACACTGCTCTTCTCTTTCAGTATAGGTTCATAGTATTCATAACTGGTGGATAAGGTGAAAGAGTTACCCCTATCTCTGAGACGCCACAGTATCTTCTCACCTACTACCACACTAACCTTGATCGTGTATTCTTTATCCCCCATCTTATCATCTGTTTTATCTCTTAATATCTTATGCGCCTCAGCTGTGTTATTAGCTTTTATGAATGTTATAGATGGCGGGTTACTGTTAACAGGTATGTTTATTAGTATGTTCCCTGTCTTGGTTTTTCTAGCGGTCTGCATAGATTCAGTATAAACCCTACCATCAGGGCTAGTAACCTCTAATGTGAAGGTATCCCTACCTAGAATACCTAGAAACGCCCTGTTATCAATCCATGAAAGATTGAATGATACTGTTTTGAGGTTACTCTGAGCTATAGTTATTTCATCCTCATAGATTTGTTTGTTACTGATATACTCTGACACATCCTTTGTTGATCCTTCTTTAACCATCCAATCTACATTATAGAGATGTCCGCCTGTCTCTTCTTTTTCTTCGATCTCTATTTTTTTAGGTGGTTTATATAAGGCTATACCAACTGCTGATACGATCAGAATAATCACGAATAATACTATTATAACCTTATCGCCTTTGTTTAACGGCATATTTCATCAACATCCAGGTATATCTGTATTTTTATTATATTAATATTATCTATTCCTAATTATAAGTATGTCTCACTATTTATTAAATTTTTCCTTTTTATTATAAATAAAGAATTTTAATACCTATCTGATTCTACAATCGTAAATAATCCTTTTGATAGAGGATTTTTCAACATATTTTTATTTATACTTTAATTATTTCTCTAATTATAGGTGTATATGTATCTTAGAGCCACATTTTTTACATGTCCCGTTATCGTATAAACCTTTTATCTCTGCTGAGAAACCGTGCCTCTCTACGCAAAGACTCCTGCATTTATAGCAGTAGGTATGTTCGTAATCCCCATACGGTACGTTACCAAGATAGACGTAGTATAACTCTTTGCTAGCAGTCTCATATATCCTTTTTAATGTCTCTAACGGTGTAGCCTCCACATCAGTCATCTTATGATCAGGGTGGAAACGTGAGAAATGAACAGGCGTATCTAATCCTAGTTTATCCTTCACCCATGATACAAAATCTTTTATCTCATTTATTGAATCATTATAACCTGGTATAACCAGGTATGTAAGCTCTATATGTATACCCAGGTTTTTAGCTAACTCGCATGTCATCAATACTGGTCTAAGCGATGCTTTACATACCTCCCTGTAGAAACGCTCAGTGAATGCTTTGACATCTATATTCATAGCATCTAGATGTGGTGCTATAGTCTTCAATGGCTCAGAGTTGATATAACCATTGGTGACATAGGTTGTATGCACATCTTCACTCTTAGCTATCTTAGCTGTATCCAGTGTATACTCATACCATATAGTAGGTTCATTATAAGTCCAGGATATACTACTTGACCCTGATTTTTTAGCTAGTTTAACAGCCTCCTCAGGTTGTATCTCACGTAATGGTATATCGTTAACATCTGCGGTTGATATTGTATAATTCTGACAGTGTCTACAGGATAGATTGCATCCCACCGATCCAAATGATAACGCTGATGAGCCAGGGTGGAAATGATACAATGGTTTCTTCTCTATAGGGTCTATAGCAACTGAAGAGCATGCACCGTATATCAACGAGTATAATCTACCATCCTTGTTTATTCTTACACCACATCTACCTGTAGCCCCTTTAGAGAGTATACAGTTATGAGGACATAGTATACATTGCACCTTATCCTGATCCTTAGTAACCCAAAACAACGCATCTTTGATCATATTTACACCCCCGGTATTCAAACACTCTGATCTATGATGTGATAAGAAGAAGCTATAACAGATTACACTTATTTATGTTTTCATCCAAGGATCATCTGTTTACGATTTAAGATGAATAAACCCTTATAAGGATAGCAATCATTCATCTCTGGTAGCATCTTCTTATAATCCTCATATTCTTTACTAGTACGCAACTTATATGATGCATAATAATAAGCCTCCTCCACCGATACCTTCCCATCCCTGAAGAATCTTAGTCGTGTAGGTCTACCACCACCTAGTAAACCTGGTTTGTAACCATCTGCTTCACCTGACGTCAACCCCTCAAACCATAACAATGTGAACAATGGTCCCTCTATAGTATTAGTATAACCCTGCCTGAATTTACTCGAACCTGTTATGACTATACGTCCACTCCGAGGTATACCTGATCTAAGCAACAGAGCAGTTGGTAGATTGTATATACTCTTATCAGCGAAACCACCGCTATAACAAGCGTCTACAATTATACATGTCTCTTTTGATCTCAACGGTTTCAGGATTGTACCTAGATCCCTGTCAGATAAGACACCATCCCATAGGAAGATTATGCTTCTTTTAAGTATCCTGCCACCTGTTAATGTATTGTTAACATTACCGTAACCATGATTAAAAACCCATATAAAAACCTCGCTATCATCATACCTGTTAGACTCGTCTATGATATAATTCAATGAATCTATAACAGTACTCTTAAGAGCTGAACCATAGGTTACATCATGGTTAGAACCATACTCCTGCAGAGTCTCTATCCGTTTCCCTAAGCCATTATCACTCCTCACCCATCCATCATCAAAGAGTATGATAATATTAGACAATGGGTAGTTTAAAGAGTCTATAAAGTATTTACTCATCCTCTCAGCAAGGTATAATCCCCCATTGCCTAACTTGCTATCATTATCCTCTGGGAAGTTAGATGCTATTACAAAGAGACCCCATTTATGCGTATCAGGATCATTACTGACCATATCCTCTAGTAACTCCACTTCGATTACTTTCTCATCTGAGTAATCCTCACCGTCAAAAGCACGAGTATATATATTATACAAACCTGGCCTATACCTATAACCCACCCATTCATAGTACCAGTTAATAGTACCATTAACCATTATCCACTCCTCATTCTCAATTTTCATTTCAACCCTCACTATAGTGTCGTCCCCATCAAGATCAGATGCCGTTCCTCTAATCATTACAATGTTACGAAGCTTCGCCCCAGATAAAGGATGGATGACATCAACCACTGGTTTGTTGTTAACATGTATAAAATCCTCAAAGTAACCAGACATATAAAAAAATGGAAACACCAATACTAGTAACAATACTAATATCACTAAAATAATGTATCTAACCCTCATAGCAATGTATCCTATTATATATGGTCTGATTCATTATTTAAAAACTTTATTACACATATATTACCAGATAAACCATAGGATCATAAAACCTGAAGAGAAAAAATCTAAATAAACCCCCCTATTTCTAAATTTAACCTTTTAACCTATAGTTTTTTCTTTTGAAATGCTCGTATCCTTTATCCTCGAGTATACTACCTTTTCCCTCTTTATATATCATTACACGTCCACTGTCTGTCACTTTACCTATAGCTCTAAAACTGCATCCTATACTTCTAAGCCTCTCTTCAGCTATCCTATAACTATCCTCTGGGAGAGTTACTAGTAACTCGTAATCACCACCGAAATGCAGGGCGTAATCCACCACATTAACCCTAAGATTCCTCCTAATATGATCTAACTCTGATGCAACAGGTATATTCTCTAGATATATGTCAAAACCTACATTGTTGATATCCCTCAACTGGTATAACGATGATGATAAACCATCAGATATATCCATACATGAAGATACAACCCTTAAACCAGACAGAACGGTTCCTTCTCTTAATCTAGGATTGGGTTCATATAAACCCTTAGTTAAACCCTTATTTTTAAGCCTGTGTTTTATAGCTATATATCCTGCTGCTGCTCTACCCAGAACCCCTGTTACAGCTACCATATCACCTACTCTAGCTCCACATCTAGGCATATACTCACCTTTCTTTACCAGACCTACAGCTGAACCACATAATGTTAACCTAGAGTTCTCTTTTGTATCACCACCGATAATACTAGTATTAAAACAAGAAGCACACCTGTCAGCCCCTCTTATAAGATTCTTCAAGAATACATCAGATGTACCCCTAGGTAGACCAAGGGCTAGTAACACCCCAAGGGGTTTGCCACCCTTAGCGGCTATATCACTAAGGTTAATAGCTACTATGAACCATCCTATCTGTGATGGGTTCATACCTGGGGGTATATGTGTCCTTTCAGTTATCATATCACTAGTTACCAACAAGTATTCATCTCCGAGATCCAAAGCAGCACAGTCATCACCTATACTTGTGACATAATTTTCACTCTTTGATAAAATCTTTAGTATCATTTTTATTGCTCTACGTTCGCCTATATCATATAACCTCATATTTCAAACCCTATTTTTCCCTCTAGATATATTACAAGATTCTTTTATAGTTTTTAACAGATAACCTCTATCATGGTGGTACTCAGAGTATAACATGTTGTTTCGTTCGTATTACTTTTGCTTCTCCATACAGAAACCCTGATTTTCCGACAAAACACTAAAAAAAACCGGTTTTTTGGAATTTTGACGGAAAAACCGCTAATAGGGTTTTATAAACCCCATCCTGGATTTTAGTATTAGAGGTTGAAGAAAAGGATGATGTTGGATATAACCAGATATATAATGGTGTTATCCTCCACAGGTACACTCTCAGGTATAATACTAATGATGATACTATCCTTAATCTGGCTTGTATCATATCTACTGGTTTATCCTCTAATCAGTCATATAGTATATTCTTCTGCTTATGCACTTGCAGAAAAACCATTTATATCAATGTCTTCTCTCCTTCCTTCATATGGGGTTAGAGGTTATAGTATAGGTTTAATGTATAGTGGTGGTGTATGTTAAACCCTGATAGCTATAATATCAATGGTTATGGCTCATACAGCCTGGTTAGAAAAACAAAGAATATAATAGGTTTCATATGCGACGAGTTTATACACGGGGGACATTTATTGGCTTTGGGGGCTTCAGCT
>JAVYLV010000029.1:0-14462 GCA_038740425.1 Thermoplasmatota archaeon
AAATTAACCTACCTAGAATATTATTATCCATAACCTTAACTGCGCCTCTACCATTCGTTCTCATAACACCACCATGATAAATATTTTTTCTGCATCTGGATACGCAGGTGTATAAGCCTCTATCATCGTTAGGGTTTACATTTTTCGTCATATCCTATTTTTCTTACCTCTAATACTAAAATCCAGATAGGGGTTTATAAAACCCTATTAGCGGTTTTTCCGTCAAAATTCCAAAAAACGCGTTTTTTTTATTGATTTGTCGGAAAAACAGGGTTACTGTATCTGTAAACCCTGTTTTGTCCTTTTTTTATAAACAAGGAGGGGTGTATCATCTGTGATTAGAGGATTTTATCTTTCTTAATCTAATTATTGTCGTATCCTATTTTTTTTTATTCGTTATTTGTAAGGGGTATAATGATTCTTTTTTTTTAGGAGTTTCTTGATAGTGTATGGGATGTTCTACCTGAGGGTACACCACTGGTTGGTGGTACAGTTGCAGGTTTTATGAATAATCATGGTGTGTATGTGCATGGTGCTACTGCTCTCGCGGTGTCATACCCGTATATGGATGTAGCAGTTGGGTATGGTAGGAACACGAAGAGGAACCCGAAGAGAGCAGCACGGCAATGCGCAGAGATGATCAAAAAAGGATTAAAAGATAGTAAGTACAAAAATAAATTTATATTAAATTTAATTTCGTCAGCAGAAATGCCGGAGATGCCGATATTAGGCAGAAGAAAAATTATCAGATCAAAATTATCACTGAAGATATTATTAAAACTTTTTGTTTTTTCTTTGAAAATAATCCCATCTTTTTGCATCCCAACTCACAAGAAGGAATCTATTTATTCTTTATAAACCAAATCTCATCTGTCGGGTGCCCAAAAAGCAAAAGGTTTTATATTAAATACTATTAATTATCTTTTAGGATGTTAGGTGGATGTTTGGTATCATGAGCTTAGGGGGTTTTTCTTAATGAATGAGAAGATATGTAGTATGTGTAAAAATAAGATTGATCTGGAGGAGCATCAGAATGGTTTAGTCTTTGAGGATGTTTTTTTTGTATGTGAGGATTGCTGTGCTAAACATGCTTCATCTGGTGAGTTAGATGAGTGGTCTCGTAGTATAATGAGGGAGCCGTCTAAGGGTATGCCTATTGGTTTATGGCTTATACATGAGCAGAATAAGGATAAGCCTTTATTCTCTATGAAGAAAATATAATAGTAAGAATAAGTCTCGTGTGAATCTTATTTTTTTTGATATATATGGTTTTAGCTTGTGTTTTTGTGTTTATTTTTTTATTTACAGGATGGAGTTGTTTGTCTCTTTGAACTTTGATGGGTGTATATCTATTTTTGATAATGAAACTTGTATTACTGTTAGTTTTTTTATAGATGGTACTATCCAAAGGTATATAATTGAATTAAAGAATAGACGTATTGTGTTTGATGGTGTTATCAGGATAAAAGTGGATTTAGTTAGATGTTGATGAGTATATGAGGAGATTTGAGGATGCATGATTATCAAACGTTTATCTAGAGTTGTTGCTAGGCATCCTAAAACTATAATCCTTGTGTATAGTATATTCACGGTTATTGTTGGTATTGGTGTTTCTAATATTTATATGGAGGCGGATTTAGCTAATTATCTGCCTCGTGATGATCCTACGATCCTTTTATGGCGTAGGATTGCGAAGGAGTTTCAGATTGGTTCTAATATTATAGTATATGTGGAAGCTGATGATCTACGTGATCCTATTGTTTTGAATGAGATGGATCGTGTTGGTAGTAGGATCAATAAGTATACGCTTGATCGTGGTGAGATCGATGGTGTTTTTTCTGTTACTAGTCTTGCATCATTGATCAAGGAGGAGAACGCTAAACCTGTTCTACCTGGTGGTCTTGGTGGTACCGGTAAGACTGAAGTGCCAAATGATCCATCGTTGATTAGTAGGTATATAGCTCGTATACAGGCTATGAAGGGTATAGTATTCACTGATGATTACCGTATTGGTGTTATTATCATCCAGTTATCTGAGACTGCTAATTATCGTACTATGCTTGATGAGGTTAAAACTTTGATATCAAAGGAGGCTCGTTATTCTGAGATGACTGTTACTGGTACGGTTGCTATGCAGGATGCTATACGTGATCAGACTTTTCAATCGTTGAAGATTGTTTTCCCTTTGGCTGCTTTGTTTGTTGCTGTGACCTTGTTTGTTGTTCACCGTAGTTTTAAGGGTTTGATTATTGGTTTTATACCTCTGGGTTATGCTATGGTTTTGACTTTTGGTGTGTTAGGTTTTGTTCAGCCTCAGTTGACTATGCTCTCTATTGCTATTGTGGCTTTATTGTTTGGTCTTGGTGTTGATTATTCTTTGTATCTGGCTAATAGGTTTGCTGAGGAGCATGCTGTTGTTGATATGGTTGAGCGAGTGGAGCGTACTCTTAGAGGTACTGGTAAGGGTGTTTTGATATGTGCTGTTACTACTATTATCGGTTTTTGTTCTCTTATGACGTCTAGTATGCCTCCTATGGTTACTTTTGGTTTTGGTTGTGCTATTGGTATAGGTTTTGTTTTTTTGTCAGCTATATTGTTGGTGCCTTGTTTTTGTATTCTTCTGAGATTTGAAGGACATAAGAGTTATCGCAGATGGGAGCGTTTCGCTGTTTTCATTGTTGGTAATAGTAAACGTTTGTTCATGATCTCTTGTTTCTTTGTTATTGTCTCTCTCCTTGTTCTACCTCAGGTTAAAACCGATGTTAATTATTTTGATATGGCTCCTGCTGGTGTCCCTGAAATTGAGAAGTTAGTTGAGTACTCTAAGAATTTTGGTGGTGGTGCTAATTTTAATGCTTTGTTAGTTGAGACTGACCCTGAAGGTCTTTTATCATCTGATGTGATAGATGCTATATATACTCTTGAGCAGAGGATAAGATCTGTGGGTGGTTCTGCTTATTCTATAGCTGATGAGCTGAAACAGGTGAATGATATATTGGAGAGGAATAAGGTGATACAACGTATCGCTTTCTTTATGGGTTTGCAGAGGGTGATATTTGATAAGATCGCTCAGAAAGGATTGGTTGATAAGGAGTACTCTAAGACTATTATACTGGTATCATTCCCAGCTGGTATAAGTGTAGGTGAACTTGAAGAGCTTGTAAGCATGGTTAATGTCTTTGCATCTGAAGCTGATATACCTATGAATGGTCATGTGTCTATACTTGTTGGTCAGGATGTTGTGAGCGTTGAGGTGAATAAACAGTTGATGACCTCTCAGGTTGTATCATTATTCACTGCTTTACTCCTGGTGTTATCCTGTTTGATCATTGGTTTTAGATCTGCTCTTGTTGGTTTCATTGTTCTTATACCTGTTCTATTTGTCTTAGCATGGGAGCCCGGTGCTCTAGTCCTGTTTGGTATACCATTATCTGTGGTTAATATAACTATAGCTTCGATCATGATCGGTACAGGTATTGATTATAGCGTGCAGTTGAATCAACGTGTGAGAGAGGAGTTAGCAGAGGGTTTATCTAAAAATGAGGCTTTACGTGTTAGCATTGAGACTTCTGGTTATTCTATACTTGGTGCTGCATCTACAACCATATCTGCTCTGGTATCTACAGTTTTTGTTAATATACCTGTTCTGCATCAGTTCAGCATGACTGTTGTGGTGCTTATTATACTCTCATTTATCTCAGCTATGTTTGTGTTACCATATATCGTCATGTCACGTTTTATAAAATGATAGACAAGACATTTGATAAATAGAACTTTTCTCCATTTGTCACAAAAAGTTAAAAAACCTGGTTGTAATCACTTATACTTGTTTTTGTTTATGTACATCAAGATATCGTTGAGTGATATAATAAATAGGATACTGCAGGAGAATAAAGTCATAGTGGATCCTATAGTAGGTCAGATCATAGCTGCTGTTATCTTCTTCTTTTTATCATTGTTAGCTGGTTATATAACTTATCACATCTTTGAGCATTATTTCTCTAAATGGGCTAAGAAGACTAAGACGACATTGGATGATGAGATCATTAAGAATGTTAAAAAACCGATATATCTTTTAGTGTTATTGATTGGTTTCTGGGTTGCAGTGGATCAGCTAACAGTACTTGATGTTTATTATGTTTATATTGATTTCATATTCCGCGCATGCGAAGTTCTACTGGTAGCTTATATTATTACACGCATAGTAAATGTATTATTAGCTTGGCATGCTGAGAGGACATCTAAGCGGACAGGTAAACCAGTAAGCATCAATATAGTTATAGTATTCAAAAAACTTCTTCATATGATTATATATATCTTCGCTTTTTTGACTATACTCTACATCAGTAAGATTGATCTATCTGGTGCACTCGTTGGTCTAGGTGTAGGTGGTATCGCTATAGCTTTCGCTCTTCAGAGTATACTATCTGATGCCTTTAGTGCTTTCTCCATATATTTTGATCACCCTTTTGAGATAGGTGATTTCATCATTGTAGGCGAGTACGCTGGTACAGTCACACATATCAGTATGAAATCAACTAGGATACAGTTATTACAGGGTGAAGAGTTAGTAATATCAAATCGTACTATATTAGATAAAAGTATAAGGAATTTTAAAAAACTGAAGAAAAGAAGGGTTACATTCACTATTGGCGTAACGTATAGTACCCCTATATCAAAGCTTAAGAAGATACCAGATATTATCAAGGAGATAATACTTAGAAATGAGTTAACAGAGATTGATCGTATACATTTCAAAGAATACGGTTCTTATAGTTTAAATTTTGAGATTGTCTACTATATAAATTCACCTGAGTATAAGAAGTATATGGATGTACAACATGAGATAAACATGGGTATAAAAGAGGCTTTTGAGAAAGAAGGTATAGAGATAGCATTCCCCACGCAGACTATATACCTAAGTAAATAAAAATCTCTATTATTATGAGTATGTTATATGTCAACGCACACAGAGACAGAAGTGTTAACAAATAATCCTGAATGTGTTCTAGTAGGATTAAGAGATAGATGGTTATATATCCACTTTTCTAGATAACTCAATCACTCTTTTTATTAGATTATCTATATTAATCTTCTTCTCTTCTTCTATTATATCTTTTAGTTTCGCCTGTGTTGATGGTTTACTAGGTGTGGCATTACAACTAGTGTTTTCATGTATTGATAGATCATATGTACCTATCTTTTTCGCTATTTGTATTATATCTTCTTTATCTAGACCTATCAACGGTCTTATTATGGGTATATGTACAGCTTGTTCTACTACATAGATATTCTCCAGTGTCTGTGAAGCAACCTGTCCTAATGAATCGCCCATCAAGATATAATCAGCATCTCTCTGCTTAGCAACCTGTTCAGCGTACCTCGCCATCATCCTCTTACAGAATACACATATGAAACGTTTGTTACCACCAGACGTAAGATAAGTCTCTAGTGTTATACCATGAGGCAGGATATATGCTTCTAACTCGGTATCCATTATACCTCTGAGATGTCTAGCTATTCGTATAAATTTTTCACACTCTTTTTTATCTGTAAAAGGATAGTTATCAGCATGCAGTAATATCATACTACAAGATTTTTTAGATGATAGATATACAGCTACCGGTGAATCAATACCACTTGAAATTAGAGCAACTAGCTTCATGATGTCTCATCTTCAACGTACGATATATACTCTTTTAAACCAGCTGTGATCGGTATAACTATGATATCCGGTGTCTCATAATTGTGCAGTTCTTTGATTCTACGCACTGTTTTATCCACTTTCTTTTCAACTGTTTTACCTATCAGGACGCATTCTTTAGATTCTTCAATTCGTCCCTGCCATCTATATATAGATTTGCATCCTGGTATAATGTTAACACATGCTACTAGTTTTTCACTTGTTAATATACGAGCTACTCTCTCAGCATCCTCAAAACTATCAAATGTAGAATAAATGATTGATACCATGGCTTATTATCAACCTCCTTTTAAGGTTAAATCCAATTCTTATCAATGATTATTCATTATAAATCTTTTCTAATAGGTTTATACTCAGTCATCTGTAGCTTCATGGTTAGAAGATTCTTATTTATCGTGTTACATTTAAAAAGATGACTTTTACATCTGCAATCACTAGAACCAAAACCTGGTATATACTCATATAAACCTTTAAGCATCTCAGCTACAAAACATTCCTCTTTAACCCTGCTCTCCTTGTAATATACATCTATTATACTACACTCTCTTAAGAGGTAATCTATATGCCAATGATTTTTCTTATCCTGCCTGAGATGTCTTTCTATACGTTTATACAAACCATTGAAACCTGAACCTACATATAGATAATACCCTCTAGTGAAATTAACAACACCTAATCTACCTATAGTTATGGAGGAATCCTTCTTCAACTCCAAGATTAATATATACGTCCCTTTCATCATGTATAAAAACCCACTAGATCTGAGACTCCTAATTTTTTATATCAGTGTTTGATAACATATCTAGAGGTATAAATACTTATGAGTGACAACAAACCAGAGTTCATAGAGATCAAAACACTAAATGAGGCGTACAAAAATCTAGAAATGATAGGATGTGACCCTAAAGGCATAGAAATAATGGCACCCAAGATGATTACAAAGATAATACTACTAAAAGATGTTATAATCCAGGATGCTATCATCATCAAACAAGATATGCTGTCCATAGGAGGAGAAGTAGCATTACCCCGAGAAGCATTCTCCTTAAAAGATGACAAAGCAGATATAATAATAATCGGTACAATAAAACAAATATACGAACTCATACAAAAACTAAACAGACATTACACACGTATAAAAAAAACAGCTGAAGCCATTTCACAACTGATGAAGGACACCACACTCTAAACTCCATATTTATTTTTATAACATGAGATCTATTCTAAATACTCACGTAATGGTATATATAACAGCAGAATAACAATATAAAACCATAATAATAAACCAGGCCACCATGACGCAGCACTTAGTAATGACAACTCAACACCTGCTATAACCAGTATAGCTGATAATACACCCATCAACGCTTCACCCGTTATCAAACCAGCTGTGAATAACAAACCAGTACGTATAATCCTCTCCTTAGGTTTCACATCCTTCTGTTTAATAGCCAACTCCCAATCACTGATCTCCTCCTCAGAACAACCATACCTCTTTTTTGTTATATGATCAGTTAAACTCCTTATAATACCACCAATAAATATAGGCGTGCTCAATGGTAACGGTAGATAAATACCTATAGCCACAGGTAACACAGGTAAATCAATTAATATAAGAACCAGGGCTAGAACCATACCTACTATAACAAATGGCCATACCATCTCACCACCTAATACTCCTTTAACTATACCAGCCATTAGAAAAGCTTGAGGAGCTGGCAGATTCTTACTACCAATAGTGAACGCCTGATGAAGCAGATGCAGAATGAAACCAACAGTTAAGGATATAGCTAATACACCAAAGATCATTGATAACTCTAAACGCTTAGGTGTAGCCCCTAGCATATGACCAGAGGCCATAGCTTGTAATAAATCACCAGAGATAGAACCACCTATACATATCACAGCCGATATCAAAATGACAATACCCATACCTGCTAAACCAGTTACACCGAGTAGATACAATACTACACTCACCAATAATAGGACAACAATAGTTACACCTGATATAGGGCAATTAGATGAACCAACCAGACCTGTAAGATAACCAGCAAGCGCGCTAGCTATAAAAGCTAAGAGTATAGTTAAAAAACTCATCAATAACGATACACTAAGCGTGGATGATAACCAATAATAAAGAAGAAAAATAGGTATAATCATGAGGGTTATAAGTATAAAGATTATCTTATAGTTTATATCCTGGTCAACCCTGGATCTATTTTTAGATATTCTGCCATCTGAGCGTATACCTGTTACAGCCTCTTTAATACTATCAAAAAGATTCTTTCTTATAGAGTATACAGCGTATAGACCACCTATAAGCATCGCTCCTACGCCGATATACCTGACTTGGTCAGCCCAGATAGTGTAAAAACCACCTATAACTAAGCCTATATCAGCGTAGGAAACAGAGGTTACAGGTAGACCACCTGTGAAGACCAGCAGAGGTGTTATAATCACCCATCCTAAAACCCCTCCTATTAGAATATACGAGGCTACACGTAGTCCTATAATCCACCCTACACCTAATAGAGCAGGAGAAGCGGTTATACCATAATATAAGTAACCTGTTCTCTCCTCACCTGAGATAGCATATTTACCTAATCTAATTACACCCTCTATAGTATCCTTGAAGAGGTTGAGTGTGAGCTGACTGAATTTATATAAACCAGATAATAGGGCGCCTATCCATAGATACTGACTCCCTGTGCTTTCTCTTTTTTCTCTGTGACTAGGAGAGACAGTGGTTGTTAACACAGCAGCTACAGCCACACCTTCAGGGAACGGTAGATCAGTCTTAACCACCAGTGCACGTCTAAGTGGGACCATCCAAAACACACCCAAAAAACCACCTATCAGAGCTGTGATCATCGTCTTGATGTAATCTATACTTGACCACGCGTTTAATATAATCAAAGCAGGTATGGTGAATATCACACCAGCTGCTACACATTCACCTGCTGACGCCCCTATAGTGGCTATGTTAACCTCTAGTATAGTTGGTTTGAAAGGTTTCATTAATGCTAAAGCGACAACAGCACCAGGTATGACGGCTGAGACAGTCATACCTGCGTATAAACCTAGATAAGCATTAGCTGCACCTAATACTACAGCGAGAAATACACCAACCAGTATAGCTTTGATTGTTAACTCTGGTATGGTAGTATCAGGTGGTATAAATGATTTGAAATCTTCACGAGGCATTCTAACCATCATATATTATGATTATATTTATATAATTATTCTTATAATGATATTTTGCAAGTGTTAAACATGATTGATCCTTGCTTTACTTTATTAAAATAAGAACATATCATGAATCTTGCATTTTAATTTTCTAATTAATGCATAGAGTTTAATTAAAACCCGTTTAGGGCTGCTGCTCTTTTTTTGGAATTGTTAATTCTTTCTTACGGATACATTCTTGTTAACTCTACAACTAACATCATTTTTTGTTCGAATCTTTTCAAAGTCTTCGAATCTTTTCAAATAAATTATATAAATAAAAAAATAAAATATATATGTTATTAGATAGAAGATGATTTTTCTCTTCGTCAGATTATCATCTCGACGAATGAGAGTCATGAGCATCTTCTATACTACGATAAGAAAGGAGATAAAAAGGAATGAAAAGAAAAAAAATTTTTGGGACTAAGGCTGCTGATAAAATAACAGCTGTGTTTATTGCGACAACTATCATAATGATGCTGACTATTGGTGTCGGTATAATTCAATTTCACAATTCTAAAATCAAATCAGAGATATCTGTTATACCCCCAAAAAAAGAAATAAAAAGTATAGAATATGCTGAGATACCTGTATATACGCCATGTTCTACTATAGTAGATCCAGTTACAGGAAAAGAATATACCTTAAAACAAATCTATGAAACAGCTAGACCCTATCTTGCAACTCATGCTGGAATAATTGGATGTGGTAATAACGCACAACAATCTTCTCAACAAACACAACAACAAAGCAATGTTGTTGGTGGGCATGGTTTTGCCCTGCTTGATACTAGGGGCACACCAATAGTACCTAACCAAGAGAAAAAAGAATTAGAAATTGAAGGGCTTAACGAAGAACAAGTTCTTCAGAGATTATCTGAGATAGACGCCTGGATATATAGTGATTGTAACAGTGGGACACCACCACCTAATTATGGATTTGGTCCAGGAGAATGGCATCTTGGACCAGCAATGATGGCTTGTGCATTTTTATTTTTACGCATGGTGGGCGTTGTTTTTACAGCTGCATCTATATTTGCTGTTGGATTATTTGCCAGATTTTGTAATTATGGTCTAGCATTAGCGGTTCTATGGGAATTTGGATTAAGTTATGGTCCTGAGTTGACGCAGGCTTATATACACTGTGTAGAATTCCTGACAGGGCAACCATTTCCATAGTGGCTGCATATTTTCTCTTTTTATTCTTTTTATTATGATAAAAATTGAAGAAAAAACAGTTATACATGATATAATAATTGTTATTTTGTCATACATCTCTAGTTTGATACTACACATAGTATTTAATTTTTCCCATAACTGTTATAAAGGATATCGTTATTCTAATTATAAAAGGGAGGAAAAAACATGAGAATAAAACTAATGATAGGAGTGATAGTAACTATTTTTTTGCTGATGATGATACCCTCTATCTCAGCAATTGAGTATAACAGTGTTGTAAATGCGAATAATCATACTCAGATATTATCTGAGAGGATGAGGTTATCTGGGCAGAGAAATGATGATAGTAGTAACCCTGTTTTACAGAGGGTTAAACAGGTTGCTGGTACGAAATCATTTGTTGATGTTAAGCTGATACTCATGGTTGTATTAAATATACTGACCACCATTTTGTATGGAAGATCTTCTTTCTATCGTTTTACTTTGAATATACTGTGTGTCATATTGATGATACAGGAGTTCATTTCAGGTGAGAACATAATGGGGAGATGCCCTAATCTCAATGCAGGTTTGATTTTAGCATTCTTTGATTTTCTCACTGGTATAGAATGGCGGTTTATTCAAAACAGAGTTCTTGCTGTGATATTTATACTTATTACTTTAATAATAGGTAAAATAATAGCGTATATAGCAATGATCGAAGGGCATTCTGTAAAGTAAGCGTTAGATATTTAATATCATAGGTTTATGAAGTGATTATTTTAAGATTAAGAAAGGCGTTCGTGTTCACATTGTGGAGAGATTACATTTTATCTTAACTAAGAAAGATTCTGCCCATTTATCTTACATTACATATCTCAAAAATAGATATCACTCACTTCTTTCTACATTATTCATTGAAGACTTTCGGAACTACTGAAATAAAAAAGCTGCTTATATGGCAGCGGTGCAATGCCTTAAGTTACTGCCCCTGGCTATCTTAGGAACAGCTGTATTTTTATTAGATCTGATCATATTAATTATGATGTTATCTACCTACGCGATGTTTAAGATAGTTGAGATACTGGTGGTATATGCTCATCTTATTCCGCAGGTTGATTTGCATATGGCGCAACTGATACATAATATATGGATAAGTTGCCTCGAATTTTGGTATAATATCTACTGCAATCTACCGTAAGAGATATATGCTCTCTTACTCTTTTTTTATTGGTGATATAAATAAAAGCTGTAATAACAATTCTTTCAACTCTGTTTGTGGTATTGTTATTAGTTATAACGCCAAATGTATCAGCTGTAAGATACAGTACAACTAAGGATACATTTAAAGCGCAATTAATTAAGGATGTTCAGCTTTATCTGAAAGAGCATTTCAAAGTGTTGGATAATATTGATATTGATTGGTTCTTTTTGTATCAAATCATAACTTGTATTATTAGTTTTTTATTTGGTACGATCATATTGGGCTTTATGATCGACCGGGCTACGTCGCTTTTAACTATCGTCAATCGTTCATTCTTGCAGCGTTCATACTGATTGTGTGTGGTATATTACATTGTTGGTTGCCTATTGTTGTTTTGCAAAAGAATTGAGAGTTCTGTTCTAATTTTTTGATTATTTTTTTAATTGGGTTGTTGGTCCATGATGATGGATTAATGTAAGGTATTGAATATATTAGGTTATGCCTATAAGGGGAAATAGGTGGATATTTGGGTGTGTCTCTCTATATTTCATTTATTTTTACATTTGATGGGGTTTGGGAAACGATAAGGGTTTGGGGGAAAAACTAATTAGAGGGAAGTTACATATACTGTATATAGTATTTAGATATACGAGGAGGGATTATAGTTGGGATTCAGCCTATCTGGCTCGCATGTTATATTCTTTATAGCATCCCTTATCGTTGCTGGTACTGTGTCAGGTATATTCATTGGTATAACTATGGATATTAGTTCTAGTTTGTCTGATAGAGGGGAGCGTGTTAGGGAGCAACTTGATACTGATTTTAAGATAATTAATGACCCTGTTAATATCCCGTCTTCTGGTGATTATTATATATTTTATATTAAGAACATTGGTGGTGCTCGTTTGGAGACAACCAATGAGAGTTTCCAGGTTTTTATAGATGGAGTGTTGATACCTAAAGCGTATTACTATATGACTAATGATTCAATTAATGTAGCTGAGGTGACTGAGATACGTGTCAGGAAATCTTACATTAGTGCAGGGGAGCATATCATTAAGATTGTTGGTCCTCTTGCTATTTATGATGAATTCAGTTTCACTATATAAGAAATTGATGATATGTTTAGAGTAATACATATGTGGGAATTGGTGAGGGGATGAAACGATGGTTAAGGTTAAATCCATTGAGTTAGAACGTAAAGGTGAAAAAGATGGGTTTGCTGATAGATTTGGTAAGATATTCCCCTCTGGTTCTCTTATATTCATAGAGGGGAAGGAGGGTACAGGTAAGAGTATTCTGTGTCAGAGGTTCTGTTATAGTTTTTTGAAGAATGGTGATACATGCTCCTATGTATCCACTCAGTTCACTATTAAGAGTTTTCTACGTCAGACTGCATCTGTGGATTATGATATACGCAGGTATCTTATGACTGGTAAGTTATTCTTTATATCTACTCAGGTTACACTCGCTGAAACTCTCCCTAAGAGTACGTTCTTAGAGGGGTTGTTAACCTGTAAGAAATTATTTGACCCTGAGATTATTTTTATAGATTCTCTTTCAACGTTGTTAAAGGAGAGTCTTAATAAGGATAATCTTGTTGATCTGTTCAGTTTTTTTAATCGTTTAGCTGGTAGTGGAAAGTTGATTATTGTGACAGCTAATCCTGCAGAGTGGGATAATGAGATACATAGTGCGTTCCAGATGATATGTGATATACATTTCAAGATTACACGTGAGGCTCGTCCTGGTCTTGGTCTTGTGCATAACATATACTTGGAGAAGTTTAATGGTGCGATGTATAGATATGAGCCTGTTACCACGTTCTCAGTTAGACCAGGTGTAGGTTTGATAATAGAGAGCAGTGGAGTAGCCTTCTAAGGAGAGGTTGGATTGTATGCCGAAGATGGAGCAGGAGGAGGTTCAAAAACTGCTTTCAGAGAATCCGCATCTTCGTGAATACGTGGAGGGGGTTACAAATAAATATGGGCCTCCAGAGTTCTATAGTGCTCTAGGTCGTGATCTAAAAGCAAACAAGTATCCCAATCTGATATATCCTACTAAAGGTGTTGTTTTCATCCATATATTTAGAGTTCAAGGTATGAATGAGATTGAGTATAACGCTATCGAGCCTACTTTAACTGAGGAGGAGCAGAAGAAGAGAGAGCAGATAATGGAGTGCATATATGAGCGTGCTCCAAGGTTAAAAACCACTATTAAGACTGATGATGATATAAGGGAGACAGTGAAGAAGTTATTGGATGAGATACTCATTATAACTGATAAACCAGTAGTGTCTAATAATGAGAGAGGAGGGTTGTTTAAAGGTTTAAAGTCGAGTAGAGTACCTGCTACTCCTGTTGAACGTATGAAGATTGAGTATAACATTATAAAGGATCTGATAGGTGGTGGTCCTCTTGAGCCTTTCATGAGGGATCCGTATATTGAGGATGTCCATGTGATCACAGGGCAGAAGGTTCATCTTATACATAAGATCTTTGAGATGGTTAAAACTAATATAGATATTGATAAGAGCTGGGCGCCGGTGTTCTCTCAGGAGTTCAGTGAGAAGATAGGTAGTCCTGTTAGTGAAGGGCAGCCTATAGCTGATGGTACATTACCTGATGGTAGTAGGGTTAATATTATACATAGTCAGGATGTGAGTTTGAAAGGTCCGACTATGACTATTAGGAAGTTTAGTGAGACGCCTATAAGTGTTACTCAGCTTATAAATTGGGGTACATTTAGTGCTGGTATAGCAGCTTATCTTTGGATATGTTTGCAGTATGGTAGAAGTATATTTGTATGTGGTGAGACAGCTTCTGGTAAAACCACTACTACTAATGCTATTATACCTTTTATACCTCCTGATAAGAAGATTTATACAGCTGAGAATACGCCTGAGGTGGTTGTCCCTCATGCTGTATGGCAGCAGTTATTGACTAAGACTACTGGGCCTGTGGAGGGTCATATAGAGTTAGAGGATTTGTTGATAGCTGCTTTGCGTTAAAGGCCTGATTATATTATACCGGGTGAGAATAGGGGTATAGAGGGTCGTGTTGTCTTTCAGGCTATGCAGACTGGTCATCCTGTTATAACGACTTTTCATGCTGGTTCAGTTACTAAGGTTATACAACGTTTTACAGGTCATCCTATTAGTATACCTAAG
>JAVYLV010000030.1:0-13365 GCA_038740425.1 Thermoplasmatota archaeon
TACCTGGTTGATAAATAAATGCTTCTTCATTCTAGGTGGTAATGAATAGGTTATAGTAAATATCATGATTAAAAAGACGAATACACCAAACCAGAGGTTCATCGTAGCAGCTCTTAACAAGACAAATAGGTATAATATGAAAGCTATACTACGCGCTTCATCAGGTGCTACTATGCCACGGGGTATAGGTCTATATGGTTTAGATATCTTATCAGCTTCAACATCGGTTGATTGATTAAGAGCGTTAGAGGCAGCGTTGATTAAAGCCAATGTTAAGCTAGCTTGAGCCATTATTACAAAAGTCCTCCACCAGTCAACGACCCCATAGTTATCATGGTTATTATATACGAAGCTAGCGAACATGATGAATATTGATACAAATAATGGTGCTAGTAGGGTGAATGGTCTAAGTAGATCAATGTATCCTCTTATACGTGGTGATAGTATCCTCGCTTTTGTGTAGGGTTCTTTCATTGTTAGTTTCATAGGTACTGGAGACATGGTTAGCACAAACCTTTAATTTTTTTATTATTACCCCTCCAGAGAGGTGAAAGAGGGGTATGTGATTTTTGATTAGGGTTTTAATTCCAGGGGGTGAGATTGGAATTAAACATACATGGTAAAATCCTAGGTTGTATATAATCCCTTACTTTAAAGGGGTATTAAGAGAAGTTTTTTTCTTTTGAAGTGTGTGTACCATGTTGTTTATTGCAAATGTAAAGTAGTCTCTCCTCTCTTATTAATCGACATAATATTTTTATAATAAAACATAATTACGGGGGTGTGATAAAATAGACGGGGGTTAAAATATTAATATGAAATCTTCATATTTTTCACGTTTCCGCCCCCGTCGTTTTTCCCCCTTTTTTTAATATAAGAGTGTATCATGATTTTATTAGAAAAAACGCTGTGTTATTATCTGAGCTGAATTCAAAGCACAGGTTATGCCTATACCTGGTGCTTTAACACAGTCGCCTATAAGGTAGAGGTTTTTTATTGGTGATTCTATATCTGGTTTAGTGTTTTTTATTGTTTTAGCTACACCATCAAGGTGCCATACTGCGGGGTAGATAGCCCAGTTAAGTTGTTTTTTGTAATCTGATATGAGATATGATAGATGTTTATCTAGTATCTCTTTTAGATGGTTTAGTGTTACTCTTGTTTTTGCTTCTTCTGGTGTACATATGATGTATGCTTGTATTAGGTATTTGGAGGGTGGTGTTAGACCTGAGTTGGGTGTGGTTATCATGAAGTCGATCATACCGACCGCGTCGTTACCTGATACACCAGCGTTTCTTTCAATGAATAGGAAGGATTTACCTATTAATTTCTTATCTATATTTTTTAGTGAGTAGTAGGCACATAGACTACCTGTTCCTTTTAATGATTGTAGATAGTTAATGTAGGGTGATAGGTTATTTTTTGTTGGTAGTATATCTGGTAGTTTTTGAACTAGTATGTTGGATAGTATAGCGTCGAAGAGGTGTTCTTCTTTGTTGGTTTTTAGTCCTACTGCTTTGTTATCCTCTATTATTATTTTATCCACTTTTTTACAGGTGTGTATGCTACCTTTGTTCTTTGTTATATATGATGATAAGGTTTTTGAGATGGTTGATAAACCGTTTTTTGGGTATACTACGGGTGTGGAGCTTCCTATTAGGCCTCTTTGTGCTCTTAGTGTTTCACCTGTTGATATTTCATCTAGGTTGTTCATTGTTGTTATAACCCTGGAGAATAATTCTAATGTTAGATTCATTTTACCTGAGTTGTATTTCTTGATGGTTTCGCTCATTGGTATGTTATCTAGTTTGCGCATTGTTGATTCGCGTGCTAGTAGTAGATGTATGATAGTAGGTAGCATTTTTATCTTCTCTATGTTTTTTAGGTAGGGGTAGTCGAAGCCTGTGTTATCCGGGTGTATGTATGCTAATCTTGAGCCTATTAGTTCTATGTTATCATTGATTGCTGATATTATTCTATTAAGGGTTGATACTATTCCTCCTCCTATTACATGGTATCCTAGGTCTATTATATGATCTTTGATTAGGTTCTTGTTGAATATCTCTTCTAGTGATGGTTCAGCGAATGGTATGTTCATGTTGAATTTTGATAGTATATCAGTGTATGTTTGGGGTGTTAGTTTATTTGTTTCTAACGATAATGCTCTTCCACCTATAAATGGTTCTTTTTCGAATATTGTTACTTGGTATCCTTTTTTTGTTAGTAATGCGCCTGCTGCTAAGCCCGCTATACCTGCGCCTATTATGCCTATGTTTCCTTTGTTGTTTCTCTGTTCGATCATATTTATCTTATAATCCTGGTTTGAATAGTTTTTCACCTATGAGCGGTGTGAATACGATGTACCATATAAACGGTAGTAGGATTAGTGCTACTGCTGTTATAGGTGATGGTAGTATAGGTATCATCATTAGAGGCACTAGTGAGTATCTTATGAAAGTCTGTCCTGTTATTAGTTTTCTGATACTTGAACGATCAAAGTATTTTAATGTTAGTAGTTTGAAGCTTAGATAGTATAATGCTAGTGTTAGTATCAGCATTATTAGTATGTTTATTGGGTGGTATCTGTATTGAGCATTGTGTATTAGTAGGGGGTAGAATATAAGGAGTATTGAGAATGTTCTTATGCTTAATCCGAATAATAGGAATTTTTTTGGTATGAATAATTTTTTATCTGGTGATACCTTCACTCCACTTGTTAATGCTATGTTTTTAACATTCATGAGCGGGTCATGGTCAGCATCTTTTATGCCGCCTGATACAGCGTTCTCGTATAATAACTGGTTGAATGTGAGTATGAAGATTAACCATGTGAAGATTGTTATGTCTCCTCCGTATGGTTGAAGTATGATAGCGCCGAATAGTACTAGTAGGGCTTCTGATAACGCTATTATGAAATCAGATGCTATATACTTTTTACCGTATAGGTTATAGAATGTACCTAGTAGAGCTGACAGTAGTATTATTCCCAATGCGGTGTAGTAGGAGGGGTGATCTGAGTAGTAGTTGACATGTATGGTGATTAATGCGCCTATGAAGCATAATATGCATATTATTAGAGCGTTTTTTTTAGGTATGGTTCCTTTTACTAATGGGCGGTTATGTAGTTCCTTTGATAGTTTATCAACGTTCACGTCTATGTAGTCATTTAATACGAAACCGTAGATTGATGCGAATGCGCCTATTATGAATAATATGATGAGATGATTTATATCTGTGATACCTGTGGTTATAGCGCCAAATACAGGTGCTATTGATAGACCTCCTAGTCCAGGTAGTCTAAGTAGTCTAGCGTAGTCTGATATTATATTGGACATGGTTAGAGGGGATAAAAAAACTAAGTCTATATGAGCTTTTCTGAAAGATGATCTGGTTTTTTTACATGGTTTTAGGTTGAAGTAGAGTCTTGTGGAGTACGAGGTTGGATAGTATGAATCCTAATGCTGGGAATATGGTTATTATTATAGTCCATGGTGTGATACTCATGAGCATTATAGGTGCTAAAGCGAAGTTTGTGTAGTAGTGTAAACCTATGTGTTTTCTCATGGTGTCACGGTGGAATAGTTGTGTTTGTAGTATTTTATGTGAGAGGAATAGCATTAGTATGCTGACTATTATGAGTAGTATCCATTGTGTGTATGCTATGGTCCTGTTCTCTATGAAGCCTGGTATGATTATGAATGGTAGGAATACTAGGGTTATGTTTAGTAATTGTAGTGTGTATGCTATGATTTTGTAGCTTATTGATACGTGTAATTCCTTGTTTATGACTCTGACTCCTAGTTTTACTGCTAAGGTGTTAGCGCCTTTTCTGTAATCGTTCTCTATATCCTTTAGACCACCTGCTACTATATTCATGAATAGAACTTGTATCCCTCCGATTATGCATACTATCCATGCTAACGGTGTTATATCGCTCAGGTTGTTTGTTTTTATTGATGCGCCGTATAGTATCAGTAGGAATACGCCTAGCGAGATTATCAGGTCTGTGAGTGGTATCTTTTTGCTTATTAGATCATAGGTTGTTACGCATATCGCTGAGCATATTAGGATGATGAAAGAGGGGTATAGTGTGTTGTTAATATATGATATGTAGAATCCTAGTGTTATTCCTGTTATGAGTGCTGATAATGCGAATATCTTAGCTTTACCCATGGTGATTGTACCACTTATGAGTGGTCTATCATTTAGTTCACGTTCTCCTCTGTCTATCTTGTAATCTATTATGTCGTTAAAGACGAATCCCCATGTGTGACCTAGGAATCCTATGAGGAATAGTGATAATAGCAATATTGGGTCAAATATAATCATAGATATAGCGCCCATTACTGGTGATATGGCGGTGAGTGCAGCGTTGAATGATCTAGCTAGCTTTAGGTATTCGCGTATCATGTGTGTGACCCGTCCTTATTGGGTTGCAGATACTTAAAGGGGGATAAAAAACCATCGTTTAATACGTGCGTTCTTTCATTTTTTTGTGTTCTTAGCGGTGATTATAGTGTATGTTCTGTTCCGTCTAGATTGTAACGTGATTTTATTATCTTTGATAGGTTTTCGTCAGATGTGGTTATGTTTGTTAGGGCGTTTTGATCATTTTTTAGGTAATAGTCAAACCAGGCGGTGGCGTATCTGAGGCTTATATTCTTCTGCCATGACGGTGAAGGGTTGAGTTCTGCGAAGGCTGTAGTGAAGCCTATATGTGTACCGTGTGAGATTATTATTATTTGTTTTGGTGTTTGTGCTTTTTTGTAGCAGGATAGTACTATTGGTATGCTGTGTGTGGTTATATCCATATCTCCTGCTTGTAGTTGTAGTGGTATTGTGATTGTCTCTATGTTTTTAGGGTTGCCCTGTGATAGTGCTACTACTGCTTTTATCCTTGTGTCTTCTGCTGCTACTTCTGTTACTGTTATGCCTCCTAGTGAATGACCTATTAATCCTATCTGGTTTTTGTTTGTTATATTTTTAACAGTGCTTTCGTTGATGATGTAGGTGATAGCGTCTCTTGTAGCTTTTATCCATTCTCTGTTTCTAAAAAATCTGGGTGTTTCTATTATAAGGGATGGTCCTATGTATAGGTTTAATCTTGGTAAGTATATGCTTCTTAGTGGTTTATCTCCTTCTGATCTTCCTTGTCCTGGTGGGTCGAATATGAATGCTATGTATCCGTGTTCAGCTAGTTTTTTTGGTATGTAGTTATAGGCGTCTGTGTAGCCTGCGAATCCTACGCAGCATACTATTAATGGGTATGATTGGTTCATCTGGTGGGGGTAGTATATTTCTCCGTATAATGTGTGGTTTCTACTTGTGAAATTAACATGTGTTATATTGTATTTTTGTGTGGTGTATGGTTCTGGTAGATTAGATTTGCATGTTTGTTCAGATGTTATAGTGTTTTGTATGCTTAGTATGAGTATAATGGTGAGTATTGTGGTTTTGTAGTGTTTTTTGTGTTTCATATTTTTTGATAGTTTTTTTTATTTATATCTTTATCTTTTGTTTTTTTTATGAGGAGAAAGACGGTTTTTTGTAAGGTTAGTTGGTGATAATATTTATATTGTATATTTTATATATTGTATTGTGTATTATTTATGTGTTTGGAGGTTTAAGATATTGGTTTATTTATGCGCTTTAGAATCATGGTTATTTTAGTAACTTTTTTAACGTTACTGTATACTGTTATTGGTTGTTTGTTGTTCTTGGATCTGCGGTGTATAAGAGCACCTGATATAGTTGTTGATGTTGATCCTGTTGTTATATCCTCGGATTATGTTGATCTGCGGTTGGGTGTGCAGGTTGTTAATGTTAACATGTTTGATATTGGTGTGGAGGATGTTAATATATCTCTGTATTCGGCGGATGGGAGGCTAGTTGGATGTTTGTATCTTGATGGTGATGTTGTACCGTCTCAGCAGAGGAGGGTTTTCACTGGTGTTGCTAGGGTACAGTTAGATGATAATATCAGTGTTTTAACATCTAGGGTTACTGGCTTGGTGAGTGCTATGTTTCTGGGTGTGATTAAAAAAACTATTCCTTTTTCAGTTGTTGTGAGGGTAAATATGGGGGGTGTATTTGAGGGTGTTGTATTCCCTGAGGTTGCTGTTGATGTTGATGCTAGTATGATATCTCAGGATGGTGTAACAGTTAAAGTTGGTGTTATGGTTAGGAATTCTAATTTTTTTGATTTGTCTATAAAGAATGTCACAGTTGGTATGTTGGATGATGAGGGGGTTGAGGTTAAGAGGTTGTATCTGGATGATTTTGTGGTACGGTCTCATGGTGTGGGTGTGTTGAATTCTACTACTCTTATACCTATTACTATTTTGAATTCAAGGTTTGTTACTGTTCGTGTGAGTGGTGTTGTTGGTTTTAGGTTTATGGGTTTTAGTATGAATCTACCTTTTAGTGTGCCATCTAGGATACAGATACCTAATCTTAAGGATGTTTTTCCGTCTGAGAGGCTGACTTTGGCTGTTATTAGAACAAGTATGCGGCCTTCGTTGAGGGGTATTATAAGTGATATAGTGTTGGAGGTGTATAATCCTAATCAGTTGGCGCTTGAGGCGAAGGGGATAACGTTCTCTTTGTATCGTGTTGATCGTGGTGGAGAGACTTTGGTTGGTAGCTGTGTGGTTGATGAGGCTTTGGTGGATGCTTATTCGAGGGTTAATATATCTGCGCAGGTGTTGTTACGTTATTCAAAGTTATTGATGCCTCAAGGTAAGGGTTTTATGCCTGATACGTTGCTTGTGATGGTTTCTGCTAATGTTACTTTTGCTGGTCTTGATCAGTATTTCTGGGTTGGTGTTAGTGCTTATCAGAGTATGTATGTGTTTAGATGATTTTTAATAATCTGGGTAGTAGTATTATTGCTTCTATGAGTAGTGATGCTATTAGACCTAGTAGTACCATGCCTGCGAGCATATCTTTGATTAGACCAATGTCTGTATCGTAATCTTGATGTTTTTTGTCTATGAGGCGTTCGATGGATGTGTTTATCATTTCTAGTATTATTACGAAGAAACTTAGGAGTATGATTATGATTAGTTCTATTGTTGATACTTTTAGTAGGATTGAGGTTATGATGATTATTATGCTGGTTATGAGTTGTAGTTTTATGCTTATTTCTTTGGATATGGCATGTTTTATACCGTTAACGGCGTATATGATGTTTTTCTTTACGTTCTTTTCAGGTTTGTTAGGCATGATGAGTAAAAAAATAATATATGGGTAGGATATAATGATAACTGTTTTGTATTTGACATTTCTGGTTTTTTTATCTTTGGTTAATTGTTTTGGTTTATAAAGAGAGGAGTTCTACAAGTAGGTAATGTGAGATGAAGATGATGGCTCCTGTGTATGATACTGAGATGATTGATAGTATCAGTTTTTTGTTCTCTGATATTTTTGCTTGGTCTATTAAGAGTGTTGTTAATGACATGAAGAATAGTATCAGGAACCAGTCTAGGAAGTTTGATAATGGTACACCATAGATGTTCATGTTTAGGGGCTCTCCTGTCCATATCCACCATTTGTTATGATGGGCTATTGGGTCTTCTAGTAGGTCTATGCATACGCCTATTACACCGGTGTATGATGCTACTAGTAGGGTGTGTATGTGATTTATTTTATTGTAGATTAATGTGATTGTATATTCGCTTAATTTTGTGAATATGAATAGGTTTACACTCCAGCCTAGTAGTATTATAAATGGTACATTTGCGCCTAGTAGATTGATGTATATTAGGTAGTCTGGGTAATGGTATCGTCCATTAGCGATAGCTGATGCTTCTAGGAATAATGATGCTATCATTATTGGTACAAGATAGCGGAAGGTTTTTCTCCATCCGTATGTGTATAATGATGTTAGGGTTATGATTAGCCATATAGTGGTGATCATGATTGTGAATATGGGTAGTGTCTCGGATTGGGTGAATGGGTTACTGTTGATCTCTATTGATATCATTTGTTTTCACCTGTTTTTTTTCTTGTTTTTCTTTATTGTAAGGAGTAGGAGATAGATGATTAGTGGGGTAGTAGCTGATATTATACCTGTCAGTGTAGGTGTATATGCTTTACTGTATGTTCCTGTTAGTGATACTATTAGAACTCGGCATATGTATAGTAAAAAGATGATGCTTATGCTGTAGGTGAATAATGTTAATGATGGTAGATTTTTAGTTGGGATGTTGTTGCTGGGTGGTGTTTTCTTCTCTGTTATAAATAGGATGATGGTTATGAGGATGCCTATTAGTGCTATGGAGAAGAATAGTATTTTATCGATCATTTTTCTTGTGTGAGAGTGATTACACTTAATAAAATTTTTTCTATTTTTTTGTTGTTGATCTGAAAGTTATAAAGGTTTTGTATCTGTGGTGTATTTGATATGAGGGTTAGTTATAAATCCTATGAATGGTATTATACAATGTGGGTATGGTTAAGAGTCCTGTTGAGATGAGTTATCGAGAGCTTAACGATATGCTTGATTATTATTTATCCAAGGAGAATCTTCCAAGTGTTATAAATTATCATGCGGAGTCGATAAATTATGACAGGAGACAGAGGTTTCGTTTGTTGCTTAGGGCTTTGTATCGTTTGTTGATGGCTCAGCGTTCTTATATGAAGTATATCAAATGGCAGTTCAGGGAGTTGAGAAGAACCGGCAGGATTTATACTGAGTTGAGGGATACTGGTTGTTTAAGGCATCAGAGGATTTATTTGTATTTATCTAAGATTGGTTTGTCTGATCTTATCAAGCATCTTGGTGGTGTGTTCAATGATCGTCTTTTCTCAAGTTTTACTATATCTACTATGCTTTATGATTGTGCTTTTGATTTGTCTGTGTGTAAGCATTATCTAAGTTTTTTTGATCGTTTTATAATGGAGGGTGAGCGTATTGATAGTGAGGATCCTTATCTGCGTTTATTTCAGGATAATGTTGATTGTATAAACCAGGTGTTAGGTGATGATGCTTTCAGGTGTTTTATGGGTTATGTTCGTATAGAGCATATAAGTCAACTTATGAGTATCTATCAGTTATCTGATAAGAATATTAGTAGGGAGAGTCTGCTTAAGATTACTTTTGCTAAGGGTGGTATAAGTGGTCTTGCTCTTATGTATTTGATGGTTCCTCATATGGGTTATGTTGAGCGTTGTGCGATCTATGAGCTTGGTGCAGTTATGCAGTTGATAGATGATATTGTTGATATGGTTGAGGATGCTAGGGTTGGTATTAGTACGCTCCCTAATCAGAGGATGCTTGGTTATGATGAATTGAAGGGTTTGTATTACGGTGCTGTTAATAATCTTATTGAGAAATGTGGTCTTGATCCTTGTAAGCCTAATGGTACTCTTGATATGCTTTGTTGGTTTGATGATATAATACTTAAGGGCAGATATAAGAAATTATTTGAAGGTGTATAGATATATATCTTTTAGGTTATCTTTTTATGTATTTTTATATTTTTTCTTTAATGTATCTTTATATGAAATTTTTAAAAAGTTCTTTAATATATATCTATGTGTACATTTAGTTTGTTGGTATCTGTGTTTTTTTTGTTTCTTTGGATAAGGGGGATAACCTACCCGAATAAGATATATATTGATGTATATCTCTATTGTTTTTTAGTAGATTTTAAATAGGATTAACTGATAAGCAGATAAAGGGTTAAAAACCAAATTATTAATAAAAAAAGAATGCTTTAATGTGATCGACAATGCCTATAACCGATCTTACATCAATGGCTACACCACAATCAACATTAAAGAAAGAACTAGAGGGGAGATTACTAAGAATAAAGTTAGAATCATTAGATTACTGCTATCAATGTGGTAAATGCACATCAGGTTGTGAGGCTCATAAACTACTAGAGCTTGAACCACATAAGGTTGTGATGCTGCTGAATAAGGGTTTATTTGACGAGTTAGTGAACTCTGATATAATATGGACGTGCATGAGTTGTTGTAAATGCCGTGAGCGATGCCCTCAGAGGATCGCGCCTATAGAGATACTATATGCCCTGAAGAACATGGCTGTAGCTAAGGGTAAACAGATACCTGGAAGGTATACGTCTATGCTTCAATCAATACTATCAGTTGGTCTCATACAGGATGCACAGAGTGTACCAACAAAAAAACATGGAACTGCAAAAAGGGAGGATCTAGGTTTACCCTCGTTATCAAAACCCTGTGATATATCGAAATTCCAATCAGCTGTAATGAAGATAGCGACAGATAAGATATAAGTATAGTGATAGTTTGTATGAGTAAAAGGTATGCTTTATATCTAGGATGCTTAGCTTCTACAGAGCAATACGGTTATGAGTTATCTGTAAGAGAGGTTTTATCATTTTTCAATATAGAGCTAGTATATCTGGATGGTTTTTCATGTTGTGGTGAACCAATGAAGAATATAAATCAGTTGTTAACATTGTATCTATCAGCTAGAAATATAGCTGTGGCTGATAAGAATAATCTTGATATATGTGCTCCTTGTGCGATGTGTCATTTATCGTTGAGTGAGACAGCTCATATACTAAGAGGTAACAATGATATGCGAAACAGGGTGAATGGTATATTATCATCTGAGGGGTTGGAGTATCATGGATCTCATAAGATAGTACACACTATCGATGTATTATATGAGGATGTAGGCTTAGATGTGTTAAAGAAGAGTGTTAGGAATCATTTAAAAGGTTTAAAGGTGTCTGCTCATTACGGTTGTCATCTTATAAGACCTAGTGAGATAGGTAGACCTGATAATTCTGAGAACCCTAAAAGGATAGAGTCTATCTTGGAGGCTACCGGTGCTGAGATAGTTTATTACCCTGAGAGGTTGGATTGTTGCGGTGCGCCTTTGTTATCCACGCATTATGAATCAGCTTTAACTAAAACAGGTCAGAAGTTACAATCCTTGCATGAGTTAGGTGTTGATTTGTTAGTTGATGTATGCCCTTGGTGTCATAAGATGTTTGATGAGAAACAGAGTAAATCTAGGGAGACTGTATCTGGGGGTTTTGATCTACCAGTGTTGTATTTAACTCAGCTTGTGGGTTTAGCGTTGGGTCTTGACCCTGATAAGTTAGGTTTGAATTTGAGTCAGAGCTCTGTGGAGAGGATACTATCAAGGGTTAAATAAAAAAATATTTAGAGAGGGTTTATTGTTATGCCTCGTGTAGGAGTCTTCGTCTGTCATTGTGGTGTTAACATAGCTCAGAATGTTGATGTGGATGAGGTTACAAGGTACGCTGAAGGTTTGAAGGATGTTGTTGTATCTAAGAATTATAAGTATCTATGCTCTGATGCTGGTGGTTCTCTCATAAAAGAGGCGATAAAGGAGTATAATCTTGATGCTGTGGTAGTGGCTTCTTGTTCTCCGCGTATGCATGAGCATACATTTCAGGGCGTAGCTGAAAAGTCAGGTTTGAATAAATACAGGGTTGAGATTGCTAATATACGTGAGCATTGTTCATGGGTTCATAACAACAGGGTGGAAGCGACTGGTAAGGCTAAGGCGCTGGTGAGGATGGCGGTGGCTAAAGCGAGACACATGGAGGATTTGGAGCCTTCTAGGATAAAGGTTGTACCTGAGGCTTTGGTTATAGGTGGTGGTGTAGCTGGTATACAATCAGCGCTTGATCTGGCTGATGAGGGTTTCAAGGTGTATTTGGTTGAACGTGAACCTACTATAGGTGGTCGTATGGCTCAGCTTGATAAGACTTTTCCTACTTTGGATTGTGCTTCTTGTATACTGACGCCTAAGATGATGGAGGTTGCCAATCATCCTCAGATAGAGTTGTTAACTTACAGTGAGGTTGAATCAGTGAAGGGTAGTATAGGTGAGTATACTGTTAGGGTTAGAAAGAAGCCTAGGTATGTTGATACTGGTAAGTGTACTGGTTGTGGTGATTGCGCATCAGCTTGTAGGTTGAAGGGTAGGGTTAAGAATGATTTTGATATGGGTCTTGGTAAGAGAGGAGCTGTGTATGTGCCTTTTGCTCAGGCTGTACCGTTGAAGTATGTTATAGATGATAAGAGTTGTCTGTATCTTACTAGGGGTAGGTGTGGTGATGAACCTTTATGTGTGAAGGCTTGTAAGCAGGGTGCTATTGATTTTAAGCAGAAGGAGGAGATTGTTGAGTTCAAGGTTGGTGTTATCATTGTGGCTACTGGTTATGATCTTTTAGGTTCTGAGTGCCTTTATGAGATGGGTTATGGTGTTTCGTCTGATGTTATAACTACTTTGGAGTTGGAGCGTTTGATTAGTAGTTCTGGTCCTACTAAGGGTGAGATATTGAAGCCTAGTAATAATGAAAAGCCTAGGAGTGTAACCTTTGTTTTGTGTGTTGGTTCACGTGATAAGGCTCTCTGTGAGTATTGCTGCAGGGTGGGTTGTATGACTGCTCTTAAACAGATGTATTTGCTTAGGGAGAAGTTTGGTGATAGTGTTGAGATTAACATGTGTTATACTGATATTCGTTCTTATGGGAAGGGTTATGAGGAGTTCTACCGTAGGATACGTGGTTTGAATGTTAACATGTTTAGGGGTAGGCCGTCTGAGGTGCGTGTTAAGGGTGATGTGTTAAAGGTTGATGTTTTTGATACGTTGACTGATAAGTTGTTTGAGGTGGTTACTGATCTGGTGGTTTTGGTGCCTGGGATTGTGCCTAGTAAGGGTACGGTGGAGATATCTAGGTTGCTGAGACTTAGTAGGAGTGCTGATGGTTTCTTGTTGGAGGCGCATCCTAAGCTTAGGCCTATGGATACTTTTATCAGTGGTGTGTTTTTAGCTGGGTGCTGTCAGGGTCCTAAGGATATTCAGGATACTGTTGCTCATGCTAGTGGAGCTGCTTCTCGTGCTGCTATGATATTATCCTCAGATACGTTGGAGGCTTTGCCTTATACTGCTGTGGTGGATGAGGATCTTTGTAGTGGTTGCAAGACTTGTGTAGGGGTATGCCCATATCAGGCTATAGAGACTTTGGTTAAGAGTGTTGATGGTAAAAAGATTGTGAGAGCTAGTGTTAATACTGTTCTGTGTCAGGGTTGTGGTTGTTGTGTGGTTGCTTGTCCTTCAAGGGCTATTGATCAGTTAGGTTTTAAGGATGAGCAGATTCGGCCTATGATAAAAGAGTTTTAGAGTATAGAAAAAGGAGAGACTTGTTTTTTTGTTTATGTTGTTTTTTTTATTATCTCTTCGAATTCGTTGAAATCGTGTATTACGTATTCGCCTTTGTGTTCTTTTGTTCTGTCTAGATGGTATGATTGTATACCTATTTTTCTTGGTATTTTGTAGTCGAATTCTTCATGGTCTCCGATGTGTATTATCTCGTTTGGTTTAGCGTTGAT
>JAVYLV010000031.1:0-12597 GCA_038740425.1 Thermoplasmatota archaeon
GATTTTCAATGAGATAAACAATAACTTTAAGCTGATATACGCTCAGCTATCAGAGGGTGGTGAAGCTGAATTGATAATTGAGGATGAAGAACACGTGTTTGACAGTGGATTAACAATAAAAGCTAGACCTAGAGGTAAAAAGATACTTAGATTGGAAGCGTTATCAGGTGGTGAGAAAAGCATAGCTTCACTTGCTTTTATATTCGCTATACAGCAGTATGATCCAAGCCCGTTCTATGTACTAGATGAGGTGGATATGTTCCTTGATGGGGTTAACGCTGAGATAGTATCGCGTATGATCAAGAGGAACTCTGAACATTCGCAGTTCATCACGGTCTCTCTTCGTAAAGTACTATTAAAAGAGGCTGACTGTATTTATGGTGTAACCATGACTGAGGATGGTATATCACAGATGATTGGTAATATATCACCAGAATCGGTTGGGCCAAAAGGGGAACTATTAGAGGAGAGGGTTATGCATGTATGAGATAAACAATGAGGTCATCAACCATCTGCTGTTTCATAAGGCGTTAATTGATGATAAACAGGAGCATACGACTCGTATTAACGAATACCTTAAGATGGTTCAACAGACACAGGAGGGTGAACATATCTCAATGACTGATCCGTTTGATCGTTCAATCGCTTTGGCTTTTGAACTAGTTTTAAACAATCATTTTAACCCATGGAGTATTGATCTGGTAGAGTTTTCTACATTGTACTTGAAGAGAGCTAGGGAGGAGAAGATTAATCTTATAACCGCTGGTCGTATCATATACATGGCGTGGAGGATACTACGTTTACAGAGTGATGATCTAGTGTTAAACATAGAGTCAAATGGGAAAGAGGAGGAACCATCAGATTTCAACTGGGGTGACTTGCCAACTGGTGCCTGGCTTGAAAGCGATGATGGTTATTCCTATACTAATCTTGTTATGAGAATGCCTAATCCGATACTGGAAGAACCCTTGAGGAGAAAAGCGGAGCGTAAGGTTACATTGATGGAGTTGTTAACAGCTTTTGATGAGGCTAGAAGAGAAGCAGAGGAGTATCAATTATTAGATAAGATAAGGAGAGAGGAGAAGGAGCGGTTAAAAGAGTTAGCACAGAAAAGAATGGAGGGTACAGCACATGAGGATCATATAGAAGAGGATATCACTGCTGTATGGGAGAGGATACAAGAGTTCAGGGGTAAAACCATCACGTTTAGTGATCTATGCTCTGATAACACCTTAGCGGAGCGTATAAAGATATTTATATCCATACTGTTCTTGGCTTATGAGAATAAGATAACCGTGTATCAGCAGAGGTTCCCATATGGAAAAATTTTTATTAAAAACAATGGATACACCTAATATAATCTTAGAGGTTTAAGGGATGATTGATGGGTGTAAAAGAGGATAGACTTGTTGAATCTGTGCTTTTCTCATCTGCTAAACCATTAAGTATAGATGAGATAAAAGAGGCAACTGGTTTATCAGAGAAGAAGGTGAGGGATGCGTTGCAGTCTATCATAGATACTTATAATATTAAACGTAAGGATGAGACCTCTATTGAGATCGTTAAAGCAGGTAACAAGTATGCTATGCAGGTTAAAAGAAGGTTTTTAGAGCATTCAAAAATGGTTGCTAAACCAGAGATTCATCCGCCTCTTCTTAAAACCTTGGCGTTGATCGCTTTTCATCAGCCGATCAAACAGTCTAATCTCCGGAGAATGATAGGGGAGAAGGTGTATGGTCATGTTGATCAACTCTCCGCTATGCATCTGATATCAACAAAGAAACATGGGTCTACTGAGATACTTACAACAACTAGGTTGTTCCCTGAGTATTTTGGTATAGACTCCACAAAACCAGAGGAGATACGTGAATTCCTAGCTAAAAAAGTGATAGGTGGTCTAGATAGCACAGTTACTACTATGAAATCTGAGACGGCTGAGATGAAAGAAACTAAGTGTGAATCTGATGAGAATGATGCTAAGAGTACGATGGTACAGGAAGAAGATAAATAGCTATAAAAGGATAGTTTTATACTTTCTATTGGATCGATTAAATGGAAAAATGGTTGATTCGCTGATGAGTTATATTTAGAGATGTTGTTGCTCCTTTGTAGCTATTAGCTGTTGTAACTCCGATAGGTTCTTTTTGATGTTTTCTATTTCATCGTTTTTTTCGTTTTCAAATATTTTTAATAGTTCTAAGAGAGACTTGTTGAGATGGTAGTAATGTACTGGTCTACCTTTGCCTTTCTTTTTTCTCTCTTGTTTTTTTATCCATCCTTTTTTCTGTAGTTCCTGTACAGCGATGCTGACCTGTGGTTGTAGCAGTTTTGTAGCATTCTCTATATCCTTTGATCTGCATTCGTCAACCTTGGATATATATAAGAGTGTCTTTGCAAGATTCATGGGCATACCTAGCTCAGCGAATAGATGTATTATATTTTTATCATCGTTGTTGAACATTATCCTATTTTTATTCATTTTAATCACAGATATATATTATACAAATAATATATATATTACCTTTTATATATAAATATTTTGTAGGGTTGTTTATAAATAAGATGAATCCTGATATAGATATCTATAATTAAAAATTCAGATATTTTCCTCTGGTTGGACTTGATAGGTTGGTTTAGTGTATATCATGGTTGATTACAGTTGATATCTAGCATTGTTTGTTACAGTTTTTATGTTAGTTAATGACAGTATATGACCTAGAGAAGCTATCATCTATAATAACAGATAAGGAGTATTCCTTAATCCACAATGAATTGTTTATCTTAACCCTCCTGGTTCAATGATATATTTAAATAAAACCTTAAGTTTTATATTGTACAATATGATATCACTCTTATGAAAAAAGGAAAGGGGAATAGGAGAGCATGCCTGAAAGCCAACTATGTACCGACACTCAAAAGGTAAGTATAGGGATAGAAGAGTTAGATATACAGCTGAATGGTGGTATACCTACAGGTAGCACTGTACTGGTTGTAGGTAGTAGCGGATCAGGTAAGACTACACTCTGTATGCAGTATCTTATCAACGGTGCTAAAAGAGGAGAGCGAGGTGTATTCTTTACTATAACAGAGCCTTTGTTTAAACTAACTAAAAACCTTGAGGGATTTAAATTCTATGATAAAAAACTAGTTGAGACAGGTATGGTTAACCTTATTGATCTACGTATAATTAGTGAGAGACTAGGTTTAGACTCTGAGAAATACACGGTTGAGGATGCGAGCGCGTTGTTAGATGTACTGAGGGATATAGCTGAAGAGTTAAACGTGAAAAGGCTAGTAATGGATTCAATAACAGCGTTATGTTATCGTTTGCAGACAAGAGAGATGATACGTGATTTCATCTTTAAGCTGGGTACCTCACTTGCTGCTATGCAATGTACCACTCTGTTGACATCAGAAGTGCCGCCTAGGACTTTTAAATACTCTCAGTATGAGATAGAAGAGTTCATATCTGATGGTATAATCTTCTTAGGTGATATAGAGCGAAGAGGTGATTTGATAAGAACCCTGCAGATTGTTAAAATGCGTGGTACTTCGCATAGTAGAACAAAATTCGCGATGAATATATCAACAGAGCGAGGTATTGAGTTAATGCCTCTGTTGAAGTCATAAACTACTCTAGGAATGGTGAATTTTAGCTATGACTGAGGCTGTTATAGAAGGGCTGAGGGATCGGATATCTAAAGCCATTAAGATACATCAATCTATAGGTGTGATCGTACCTATGAATAATTACGCTGATCTATTTGAATCAATTATGGATCAGCTGTTAAGCAGTAGAGATGAGCTCTGGATTTACCTAACTGTTACTAAGTCGTATGATACCCTTGTTAAATCCTATAAGAGTATTGCGGATAGGAAGAATATAAAGTTTGTTGATTGTATTTCACGTGCAGCTGGTATATCACGTATAGATAAAAATTGTGTCTACATTGAGAGTCCCGTTCTGCTTGAGAAGATCATAATAGAGATACTTCATATAGCGTATGATGCTAAGAAGGATGTGAAGAAATACCTTGTTATCGACTCTCTTAGTGCTTTGATGATATATAATAACCCTGAAACTGTCAAAGAGTTCTTTCAACATCTTATAAATAAAGCGCGTTCAGAGGATATACATACTATAACAATCGTTATAGAGGAAGAGTTAGATGATTACATGAATAAGATTGTATTCCTAAATGAGAAGATCATCAAAGTAAAAGAATCATTCATCTAAGGATTAGGAGGATTGTATAAATGGATAAAAAACCGTTAAGGGAGATACAATCAGTTGACAGGATTGTATGGATCACTCAACCACAGGAGCAGGATGATATTGTTGAGAGGATAACAAATGCTTTTAATATAGCTAAGGATAAGTTTCATAGTACAGGTAATACTGAGTTATTGATACAGACAGCTGAAGCTTTTGGCCGTGGTTTATTCGCTGATCACATAAAAGAAAAACCAGTTAACTGGACTGCGAAGGAATGGTTGGATAATATTGTAGAGGAGATCATGAATCCTACTGGTACAGGTGCTACCTTTACAAGGATCACAAATACTGAGATTGAGTCGGTAGTATTCAAATCCTTACTGGAGGAGGAATCAACTGAGCCTGCTACGGCATCGTTGTTCACCTATGGTATGCTGAGAGGATTACTGCTCAGTGCTTTCCCGAACGGAGAGGTTATAATGACGACTTCAACAGCTCAAGGAGCACCTATGACAGGTTTTGTTTTTAAAACAGAAGCATCTGATGAGGATAGAATAGAAAGAGAACGCGTTAAAACAGCTTTTGCAAGTATAATGAAAAGAGCATAAAAAACCAGTATATCTATAGAGAGACAATGAATAATAAAACAGATGAATTTATTAGCACAGGTATTGAAAAGCTCGATAGGTTATTAGAGGGTGGTATACCTCGTGGTTTTACTGTTCTGCTACTTGGTACACCTGGTAGTAGCATAGAGATACTGATTAAACAAATAGCGACGATAGGTAGAGTATTATACTTAACCACTGAGGAGACTAAAGATGAGGTTGTAGATACCATGAGCCGTTTCCACTGGGATACTGCTAATATCAGTTTTGTTGATATATCCTCACAGTATTACCAGAACGTCCTTAAAGGTGAGCAGAAACGCGTTAGTGTATACGAACAGAGGTCTAAATTAAAACTAAAAGAGTTAATAGAGATAGGTTCGACAGCTGTACCATCAACCAAGAAAGGGGAGGAGGATTTTCTAGCTGTACTTTCGAACAGTGTTAAATCAGCACCATCTGAGAAGATCATTATAAACTCGTTGGATTTCTTCCTTAGTCAATACCCTCAGGAGGAGGTTCTTAAAGCTATTTATGCTGTTAAAATTAGTAATCTAAAAAATCGGGGTGCTTTTTTTATAGTTATGACTAAGGGCATACATGGAGAGTTATTTGAGAAGAAGATGGAGAGTCTAGCTGACTGTGTTCTTGAGTTGAACGTTGTACAGAAAGGATCTGTTTTTGAACGATTTTTATCAGTTAAAAAAATGAGGAATTATGCTAAGAAGATAGGTATAGCGAGGTATGCTATTGACGATGGTGGATTTGTATTGGAGATGATAGAGAGGATAATGTAGGGAATGCATAGTCTTTTAAAGGTATATGGATGAAAAGAAAAATAAACCACATCTTTATAAATAGATAATTCTTTATCCTGTGGTTTAGGGGTTCTTTATGGATAAAGAGGATATAACGTCTCTACCAGGTGTAGGACCTGCTATCGCTGATAAACTCAGAGAGGCAGGATTTGATGATATAATGAGTATAGCTGTAGCATCGCCAAAGGAGCTAGCTGAAATCGCGGAGATAGGTGAATCAACTGCTACTAAGATAATAAAAGCGGCACGTAGCATGGCTGATGTAGGTGACTTTGAATCGGGCGTTGCACTGTTGAAAAGAAGGGAGAAGATTGGTCACATAACCACTGGTTCTAAGAGTTTTGATGATCTTCTGGGAGGTAAAGGATTTGAGACTCAGTCTATAACTGAGCTTTTTGGTGAATTCGGCTCTGGTAAAACACAGCTTGCTCTTCAACTATGTGTTAACGTGCAGTTACCAGTAGAGAAAGGGGGTTTGGAAGGACATGCTTTCTTTATTGATACTGAGAATACATTCAGACCTGATCGTATCATACAGATGGCTGAGGGTTTGGATCTGGATCCTGATGAGGTATTGGCTAAGATACATGTAGCTAGGGCGTATAACTCCAGTCATCAGATGTTACTCATAGATAAGGTTAAGGAATTATCTAGAGAGGTGCCTGCTCGTTTGCTGGTAGTAGATTCATTAACAGCGCATTTCAGAGCTGAGTATGTTGGTAGAGGAGCACTTGCTGATCGTCAGCAGAAGTTAAACAAACATATGCACGATATGCTTAGATGGGCTGATCTCTATAATGGTGCTATATGTGTTACTAACCAGGTATCAGCTAAACCTGATACTTTTTTTGGTGATCCTACTAGACCTATAGGTGGTCATATAGTGGGTCATACAGCTACATTCCGTATATATCTGAGAAAGAGTAAGGCTAATAAGAGAATAGGTAGGTTGATAGATGCGCCTCATCTACCTGAAGGTGAGGCTGTGTTCTCAGTTACTGAAAAGGGTATAAGGGATTAAAAAGCTTTTAGGATAGAGGGGTAGTAAAAAAACATTTGCGATGTTTAAGTTTAGTAGATTTCTTAACTATTTTATTCGCCCATGATTTGTAATATTATTATACGTTTTCTAGGTCTGGTGTCAAACTCTAGTAATACTATCTGCTGCCATCTACCAAGTGTTAATCTTTTGTCAGTGAATGGTACTGTTAAACTAGGTCCTATTATACTTGCTTTTACATGGGATGAACCGTTATCATCATGCCATGTGTCATGATGATGATAATTTATGTCTCTAGGGGCTATGCGATCCATTGTTTTTGGTATGTCCTTCTTTAGGCCTGGCTCGTACTCCATAGTTGAGATGGAAGCTGTTGATCCGGGTATAAAGATGCAGATTAGACCATTGGTGAGTTCTGATCTTTGTAAGGACGATTGTACATCCTGTGTTATGTCAATGATATCCCCTTCTCCTCTTGTTGATATGTTAATTTGATCTGTGTATACAACCATACCTTTCTTCGCCTCCTAGTTTATATTTTCATTCGTGTTATTTATATAGTCTGGAATAGGATCTTTCTACCTGATGCGTCTCTTCTGTATATTCCGAAATCCTCTAATGTTTTCAATGTTTCACCATCAAATACTGGTCCCTCTCTGCATACCCTTAGACCTTTCCCTATGCAGCATTGACCACATAAACCTATAGCGCATTTCATATATCTTTCCAATGATGCTTGTAGAGGTACATTATCTGATAATTCCAGTATCTTTTTCATCATGAGCTCAGGTCCACATGTGATGATAAGATCGTATGTTTCTTTTTTTAGTAGTTCGGCAGCGTAATCTGTACTATAACCTTGGTACTCATATGATCCATCATCGGTAGTTACACATACGTTAGCTCCTGCTTCTTTTAACCTCTCTTCGAAGAATACTTCTCTCTTTGTTTTGAAACCTAGTATTACTGTTGTTTTACAACCTTTAGTTAATGCCTCTTCTACTGCTGATGCTAATGTGGCTACGCCTGTTCCTCCTCCTATGAATAGTATTTTACCCTGTGTTATGTTGAAACCATTGCCATAAGGTCCTCTTATGCCTATCGTATCGTTTTTATCTAGTTTGGCTAGAGCACGGGTAGCTTCACCCACTATACGGAAAGTTATACCTTTATACTCGTTCTTGTTTATGGATATGCTCATGGGTATCTCGTCAACTCGTGGTATCCATATCATGTAGAACTGTCCTGATTTTGCAGGTTCATTATGTTTAAAAATCAGTGTTACTGTATCCTCGGTTTCTTTAATTCTTTTTAGTATGTGAGTTGTGGTTGGGTAGTTCATATGTGTGCTACTCCTATTATATCTGTTATTTTTTTGTAATTATGCTCTGTCATCCACTGTGTTAGCTCTTTGCGTATCTGAGAGAATATCTCAGGGCCTTTGTAGTATACCCCTGTCCCTATCTGTATAGCTGAGGCGCCTGCCATTAGATATTCAACTACGTCGTATCCATTTGTTATACCGCCCACTCCTATAATTGGTATGTCGACATTCTCTGATATTTCATACACGCATCTTACTCCTATGGGTTTGATCGCTTTACCTGAGTAACCCCCTATTTTGTTATATAGAACAGGTATTTTTAGTTCTATATCTATTTTCATTGCTTTAACTGTGTTTATAGCTACTATGCCATCTGCACCTGCTTTCTCTGCTGCTTTAGCTAGCTCTATAATACTTGTGACATTAGGTGATAATTTGACAAATACTGGTATCTGTGTATTGTCTTTTATTTTCTTAACAATTTTATATATCATCTTTGGATCTGATCCTACTTCTAAACCTAAACCCTTGGCGTGAGGGCAGCTTAGATTTAATTCAACTGCGTTTAATCCTGCGTCACTCATTTTTTCTGTTATTACTAAGAACTCATTAGGTTTTGAACCATATATACTGCCGATAATTGGTATTTTTTTATCTTTGTTGATTTTTTTTATCTCTTCTAAGAAATCTTCTACTCCTGGGTTTGGTAATCCCATAGCGTTTATAAGACCATGATCAACTTCTACTATTGTCGGATTTGGATAACCCTCTCTAGGGTTTATACCGATGGATTTTGTGACTATGGCTCCTGCCCCTGATTCTATCATACGTTCTATGCTTCCATGATCTTCATCCATCACGCCTGAAGCTAGCATGAGTGGGTTATGGAGTCTAAGTGACGATAATTGTGTTTCGAGATTGATCATTTTCTTTAACACCAAGAAATTGAAACATGACTATGAATATAAAAGTATTTTTTATTATAATCTGTTTTGGATGGTTATGAAGGGTACATATACAGGGTTTTCCGGTGAGGAGTACTATATGCTCATTGTTTGAACCTGATGAATACTAATTATTAACAATTGTTAATGGATTTACTATATTTATAGTTTTCGGCCAGTTTTTTTATGTTTTCTAGATGATACAACTAAAGCTATGCGGAGAATATGGTTAAACTAATATAACCTTATAGCATCTAATAGATGGAAACCAAAGGAAAAATACACGAACCTAGATTTATTACAATAGAATTTACCTATGAGTGATCTATAGGATAGAATCTATTTTGAGGGTTGCTGGTTTTTATTCGTGTTCACGGTAGGGACAATCAGGGTAACAAAAATTAATAAGACATTGAGGTATATCGATGGTAACAGGTAAAAAGAAATGAAAGAATATCATGCCTCGCAAGACATATGGATTGAAAAATATAGACCTGCCAGATTAGATGATATTGTAGGGCAGGATGCGATAATAGAACGTCTAAAAGCCTACGCTAAAACAAAGACAATACCACATATGATATTCGCAGGACCCGCAGGTACAGGAAAAACCACCTCAGCTATAACACTAGCAAAAGAACTATACGGAGAGCAATACACCCAGCATTTTCATGAATTAAACGCTAGTGACGAAAGAGGCATAGCTGTGATAAGAGGTAAAATAAAGGATTATGCACGTACAGCTCCTATGCATACTGTTTCATTTAAAATAGTATTCCTCGATGAAGCTGATTCTCTAACCATGGACGCTCAATCAGCTCTTAGACGTACAATGGAGCGTTACACCCATATATGCAGATTCATATTCTCAGTCAACTACTCATCTAAAATAATAGAACCTATACAATCCAGATGTGTTCTATTCAGATTTAAACCCATTAAACCAGATGATATAAAGAAGTATATACGAAAGATAGCTGTTAAAGAGAAAATAGAGATAACACCTGATGGTTTGGAGACTCTTATCTACATCTCCCAAGGTGACTTAAGAAAAGCTATAAATACACTCCAAATCGGAGTATCATTAGATAAAAAAATCACAGCTGAGGTACTACAAGAGGCTACAGGTACAGCTAACATAGACGATGTTAAAAAACTCATCACTACTGCTTTTAACGGTAATTTCATGGCAGCTAGAAACATCTTATATGATCTGCTAATAAACAATGGTCTAAGCGGGGAGGATATAGTAAAACAGATTCATACTGCTATCTTTGATCTAACTATACCTGATGAGTATAAAATACAGTTAATTGAGAAAACAGGAGAAACTGAGTTTAGAATAGTGGAGGGTAGCAACGAGCATATACAACTAGAGACCCTGTTAGCCCATATTATGCATATCGGTAAATCCTCTAAGTTAAATACTTCTTTATGAATTCATCCACTACTAACTCTAGATGGTGTCTTGTTGAATCAGCTACGTCATACTTCACACGGATAATAGGCTTATCCACTTTTAGAATCCTGTTCAGATCTATAGGTGTACCACTCACCACTACATCACACGGTGTAGCATTAATAGTTTTTTCAAGCTCTTTAATCTGCTTTTTACCATAACCCATAGCTGGTAGTATGGTATCAAGATGAGGATAGGCATCAAATGTACTCTTAATTGAGCCGACAGCATATGGTCTAGGATCGATGATCTCCTTAGCTTTTGCATTCATCGCAGCTATCATACCAGCCCCGTAACTCATCTCACCATGCGTAACAGTCGGCCCATCCTCTATAACCAATACTTTTTTATCAGTGATAATATCAGCCTTATCAGCTGTCACTTCTGATACACCATCAATTAACCTTGCATCAGGATTAATATTTTTTATATTAGCCCTCACGTGTTCTATATCCTCTTTTTTAGCTGTGTTTATCTTGTTTATTATAACTATATCAGCCGATCTAACGTTAACCTCACCAGGATAGTATGATACTTCATGACCAGGACGATGCGGATCAGCTATTGCTATGCTTAAATCTGGTTTAATAAAAGGGAAATCATTGTTACCGCCATCCCATATGATCACATCAGATTCCTTCTCAGCTTCACGTAGTATAACCTCATAGTCAACACCAGCGTATACCACTCCTCCCATATCTATGTATGGTTCAAACTCCTCCCGCTCCTCTATAGTACAATCATATTTATCAAGATCCTCATATGATGCAAAACGCATACATACCTGTTTGGTTAAATCAGGATCATAAGGCATTGGATGACGAATGGAAACAACTCTATAGTCATGCCCTCTCAGGATCTTAAATATAGCTCTGGATACTGGTGATTTACCACAACCCGTACGTACAGCACATACAGATAACACTGGTTTGGTTGATTTAAGCATTGTGTTTCTAGGCCCTTGTAGATAAAAGTCAGCGCCTGCAGCGTTTACTATGGCGGATCTCCTCATAACATACGAATACGGTACATCACTATACGCGAATACGACCATATCCACATCATACTTCTTTATTAGATCTGGTAGTTCCTTCTCGTGGTGTATAGGTATACCCTGAGGGTAGAGTTTACCTGCTAACGCTGATGGGTATTTTCTACCTTCAATATTAGGGATCTGAGTTGCAGTAAAAGCAACAACGTTATAGTTAGAATCATCTCTAAATGATACATTGAAATTATGGAAATCCCTACCTGCTGCACCCATGATGATTACGTTTTTCCTTCTGGACAAGCTGACTCCTCGTAAACCCTGTAAACAGTATATGTTTATTATATTTTTCTCGTGTTGATAGGAAATATATCTACAGGGATATTTCTGAACTAAAACTATTGTTTATTTTTTAAAGGACCACAAATTTCAACCAAATCACCAAAAACTATATATATAAGTTCCTCTACATTATTATAGGTTAAAATATAGACGTTGTTTAAATTTGTAGGTTTCATCAAAATGTTGATTGTATAAGGGCTGTGATTATTATGACCAATATAATTACTCTAGACGATCTCTCCAAGGCTATTGCTAATCGTGTAGGTATAGATATAGAAGAGGCTAGGCGTGATGCTAGTTTTGTAATGGATATATTCGGATTCGATGACCGTGTAATAGATAATGTACTGGATCCTGAAGATAGACAACTCTTTTACATACTAGAAGAAGAGGGTATGCTTACAACAGAGCGGGAAGAGACAACCTTATATGATGGTCGTGAATGGCGTACGCATTACTGGAAACTAAGGAAGGATGTTATACTAAAATACGCCCAAGAGGAGGGTAATGGAGAGAGGAATCTACTACTTGACAAACAACCAAAGAATATATCGGATGAGGATATCTATAACACTATAGATGAGAATCTTTGGACTACTAGAAAAATAGAGACTTAACTAAAACATATCTTTTCTATCCTTGTTGTGGGATATATAAAACTTTTAAATGAGTAATATATGTATAACAAGTTTTAAATATGGTTTAATACTATATAATTATAAAAAAATAATTAGAAAAGACTCAAGAATAAGGATTCTAGGAGACTTCATGTATGAAAAGAATGCTTACTGTATCTTTACTCTGTTTACTATCTTTCTTGTTGATCATGCCTAATATGCAAGCAACTATCATTGATGATTGGCCGATGTTCCACCATGATCAGTTACATACTGGTCAT
>JAVYLV010000032.1:0-12046 GCA_038740425.1 Thermoplasmatota archaeon
GCAGAATGGAGTACTAGTTATGGGTGTATCTGCACTGGGTTTAATGCTGATCACAAAAGGGGATATAACCTTTCTAGTAACAATGTACGCTATAAACGTGTTCTTAACCTTCTCTTTATCAGAACTTGGTATGGCTAAACTATCGTTCAAACAGAGACGGAGGAAACCTAAAAGGATAAGAAGATTCATCATATTTAGTATAGGATTCATATTATGCTTCTCTATACTTGTAATGATGATATACTATAAGCTATGGAGTGGAGGATGGCTAACAATAATACTAACATCATTCGTGATAGTATGCTGCTATTTTATCCATAGACACTACATGACTGTTAGGAAAGCTATGCATAGATTCGACGAAAACCTGCTATTATCAAGCATTCATCTAGCAGATAACCCAAATGAATCACCAGTCAACCCGAAGGATAAAACAGCTGTACTACTAGTTAATGGTTACAATGGTTTCGGTGTTAACACTTTATTAACACTTATACGTAACTTCCCAGGTTTATACAAAAATATAATCTTCGTTTCAATCGCAGAGATAGATTCAGGAGCATTCAAAGGAGTAGATAGGGTTAAAGAACTAAAAGAATCAGTAGAGACAGCGTTAGCCAAATACGTTAAAATAGCTCGCAAACTAGGATTCGCAGCAGACAGTCGCATGGATATAGGCACAGATGTAGTAGAGAGCGCTACTCAACTCTGTGAATGTATAGCTGAAGAATTCAAGAACGTTACATTCTTCACAGGTAAAATCGTCTTCAAACATGAGACAATATTCCATAAGATATTACATAATGAGACTGCTTTCGCTATACAACGTCGTCTGCAATGGAAAGGTTTACCAGTAGTGATACTACCTTTAAAAGCAGATATATAAATCAAAGAAAAAAAGAGATATATCAGAGAGCTACGTATCGCTATTACTAACTAGTATCCATAATGCGTATCAGCCTTGAAATGGAATTCAATTATACCAGTAGTATTACCCCTCAACACACCATGAGGTATATTTATCGATATCTGCACCCAGACGAAATCAGAAGCATTATTATAAGTCCTACCCAACTCACCAATAGGTACTGCTTTATCCTTTGCGCCTGTTAGATTATGAGTGAACCTCACATGAGCAATCCCATCCCAGGGTGTTAATATCTGACCAACAGTAGAGTTTGCCTGATGACGCATAGTAGAAGCATTAGCGTCACCACGGGCAAGACGCCAAGCAGTAGTAGCAGAGCTATAACCGTTCTGTGATCCATTATTATATATAAACACAGATATAGGATCATCTGACGCCTTCAAACTACCGTTACTATGCAACCATATCTGCAGATAATTCTGAACTGAATTCGCTCCGCTAGTAGCATTCTTAACAGTCACATGGGTGATATTAACAGCAAATATCTCTTCATTAACTATCGCGAAAGCAGCAGTGTACGTCTTGTTTGTACCAGACGCCCAATTACCCAAATCCAAAGTCACTTTAGCTGTAGCACTAGTATTACTACCCTCAACACGTAAAACACGGATACCATCAGATGAATTATCTGAACCAACAAAACGTATATCAGCATTACTAGGATGCACTAGGTTATACGTGTAACCCACCTTGGTTGTCGCATATTGAGTAGCCATTATTGTGCTTAAAACAATAAGCATAACACCTAACAGGGTAAGACGTCTATCTATCTTCATCCCATCCACATCCCAAATCTATTATCCTAAAGCAAATACATAATTAATTTTCCTATATATAAAGATATTGCCCATGTGTAAAAGCAAAGTGATACGCTAACATTGTTCAGAATGAAAAAAATGTTAGATACAACAAACCATCTTATTCGATTTCTTTTTATCTGATAACCCGTTTAACCCCTTCTGTAGCAGATAATATCTGTGATATAGATTGAGACAACAATAACACAATTATACCCTTCTAATTTCTCTCCTAACCATTCACAAACCCATCAAAAAAAATAAAACCTATCAACAATATTTTAAAAATATTTAAATACACGTATATAAAATACCCATCTATGATCTCATACAAAATTAATCCATATAATCTTAACAGATGCAGGAAACATAATACAATCATACCTATAATTCTCGTTATAATGATCAGCATATTAAATCCATTCTCAACCAGTATAACCGCAGAATCAGATAAGGAAACAATAGGTATAGATCATTATGATCTCCTTATAATAACACCCTCTGAGTTCGTATCAAACCTACAACCACTACTAAAACATAAAGAGAACTATACCATAAAGACCAGGATAACCACCCTTGATGAGATCTATCTTAACTATACAGGTAGAGATAACGCTGAGAAGATAAAATACTATATCAAATACGCGATTGAACACTACAACATACAGTACGTTCTACTAGTAGGAGATATAACCAGACTGCCTATAAGAAAGACTTATGCGACTCCTGGATGGGATAACGAAGAAGATATACTATCTGATCTATACTACGCTGATATCTACGATGCTAATGGTAGTTTTTGCTCCTGGGATTCAAACAATAACAGTAGATTCGGTGAGGTTGTATTCCCTGATAACATACGCAGCCCTACGCAGATTACAGATATAGATGGTGTTGACCTATACCCTGATGTAGCTCTTGGTAGATTAGCATGTACAAGCAAAGAAGAAGTGGATATCATCGTCTCAAAGATAATAACATATGAAACTATTACTTACAACCAGAACTGGTTTAAAAAAATCATACTAGCAGGTGGCGATACATTCCCTGTTAGTAAATCCCTGCGTTTCTTCATCTACGAAGGAGAGATCACTAATGTAAAAGTAGCACAACAGTTACCTGACTTCACACCTATCTATCTATGGGCTTCTAAGAGGAACCTCAACGCTTACACGTTCAACAAAGCTATAAACAATGGTGCTGGCTTCCTTAGCTACTCTGGTCATGGCTTCGAGCATGGATGGGGAACCTATAAGCCAAATGCCATAAGGAACAAAATGGGTTTCACTCAACCATTGTATTATACACCCTTTATTAAACTACTGAGAAACGATCATAAGTTACCCATAGTATTCTTCGATGCTTGTTTAACAGCTAAACTTGATTTTAACATCTCAAGTTTTTACAAGTATTACCCCTTATCTACAACGATATTCCTGATGTTCACACATAGAACCTATAACAAATCACAATACTTCCCATGTTTTGCATGGAGCTTCATCATCCATGATAAAGGTGGAGCTATAGCATCTGTAGGATCAACAAGAACAGCGTACACCCATGTAGATAAAGACGGTGTATACGCTGGAGCAGGGTATCTCAACGTGCATTTCTTTAAATCATATCATGAAGGAGTAAAATTAGGAGAAATGATGAAACAGGCTCAGATTGACTATATAAATAATGTAGGACGGGATTACTTCACCCTTGAAGAGTTCATACTGCTAGGCGACCCTAGTCTCATGGTCGGGGGATACCCTTAAAAATAATTTTTTTATCTATTTTTCTCATTAAAAATCAATATATAGAGAAAGTTTTTTATGTTAATAATATATTAGAGTAAATGGGGGACATATGATAACAATTATATCCCAGGAGGTAAAAACAGCGTCACTATTTTCTATTATAAGCATGTATTCCTCCTCTCAAAAATGCATCCCGTCCCCCACCACAGCACAATGAAAAAAAAAATCATTTTATTAGATCTTAAGATAAAACATATACTATAAAATTTAAAAGAGAGCTCAACCTGTCTTTAATTAGAGAATTATAAGAAAAGAGAAGGAGAAAAACCTCCTTTATCTGGTATCACCTTATACTTTTTAGTCAAACAGAGCACTAAGACCAGCTGCTGCTTCTTCTTCTGAAACCTCTGGTTTCTTCTCTTCTTTCTTCTTCTCTTCTTTCTTGGATTCAGCTGGTGCAGATGGGGCTGCAGGTGCCGCTACCGTTGGCATAGAAACTGCATTCTTAAGCACATCAGCAATGTTTACACCCTCTAAGGATGCTGTCAACGCTTTAACTCTCCCGTCATCTGGTTTAACACCAGCCGCAGTGAGTACCTTCTTTATATTCTCTTCGTTTATCTCCTTACCTGCTGAATGAAGAAGCAATGCACTATAGATATATTCCATTTTATTCTTCCTCCTGTTTTCATTCTCATGTTACATTCTTCTGCAATTCTTCATCTAATGCTTCCTTTGATAAACGTGATGCAAGGATAGACATAGATTGATAGCCTTTTAATAATAGTTTTGATACTGTATCCTTAGTGACAATACCCCTCTCAAAAGCTAGGGCTAAAGCATTCCTATACGCTTTCTCTACAAGAGGCCTGACAGTATCCTTTGACACCCATGCTGACTCCATCGCCAGATTGAACGCTTGTAGAGAAGCTTGTCTTATATCACTCAGTACACGATCCAGGTTTATATCTAGAATATCTGGTTTGTATATCTGACCGTTCTCATAGACCGCGTAAACATTTATACCTATCTCAATAGGATATATCTCTAATCTAGTAAGCATAGATGCTATATCCTTTGGTATCTTCTTACCAGCTGGGACTATAACCTTATCATTTTTAATTACAACCTTTCCTTCTTGTATAGCAGCAGGTATACCAACCTTTTGTAATTCACCTACAATAGGCCCTGGTTTAAAAGGCGTCTCCCCTGCTTTAACAATTATATCTGATGTCGCTATCTCCCCTCCTTTCGCAGGTGACATCGTTCTAGTCTCTTTGATACATGTATATAGTTTAAAAGGGTTCATATCAGTTATGATAATAGCTGATTGACCTTTAACCGCATCAGCTAGTTGATCAAGCCCATTTACCTTCTTACCAGCTTCCTGCAATGCTATTTTTATCAATGAGTTCTTAGATGAGTGAATCCTAGCTACATCTTTTAACTTTTTACGCATCTGCTGCATCTGTTTAGCAGGTATACCTTTGATATCTATTATACCTACAACTTTACTCCCTGCTAGAAGGGATGTGAGATGTTGTACCTCCTGTGTTTTCCATGTTGCTATATGAGCAGTCATTTATATAACACTCCTACAATATGATCCTCTCTACTGGGCCCATAGTCATCTTCACATATACTGAGTCTATATTTTGTCTACCTCTTTCTAGTTTAGTTTCCAATCTTTTTATGATAGCTTCTATATTCTCTGCTATATGCTCCGGGTTCATATCTTCTTTACCAACTATCGTATGAATCGTTGTACTACTCTTAGTTCTAATTTTTACACTATTCCTAAGATTTTTAGTCATATTAGTCAAATCGATTGTCGGTGGTACTGGTCTAGGCATTTTACCCCGAGGGCCTAAGACGACCCCTAAGGTTTTACCTATAGTAGGCATCAATGGCGCCTCAGCTATAAAGAAATCATATTCATCAGCTATCTTCTTGAATTTCTTCTTGTTTTTAGCTAGATCATCGATATCCTCTGGTTTTATTAAAAGGTCAACCAGGTTCTTTGATTTAACTGCTAATTCGCCACCAGCAAATAAAGCTATCTTCGCTTCTTTACCACGTCCATGCGGTAGTATTATCTCCTCGTCAATACGGTTCTTAGCATCATTCATATCTATATTCTTTAGATTAACAACTAGATCTATGTTTTGTTTGAATTTACGTTCAAGTTTTTTACCTTCTTCGATGACTTTTTGTATTATCTCGATGTTTTTTTTATCAACCATAATCACTCATTTCTAAGATTAAATCCTGTATTCTATATATGTACGCTCCTTATCAATAAGGAGAAACGTAGTTTTTGGGAATAATAACCCTATTTATAAATATTTGGTTAACCTTCAGCATGTGTTTTTATAGATTGATTAAACATAGATACTTCCACTAGAATATATCAAGATAACTTATCTACTAACGAACCATCAAGCATAAAATTACCACCTATATAGGGAAACTATTTAAACAGATAATCTATTTTTATTATTGGAGAGTGGATGCATCATGTCCTCATTTGATATCATAATTGATATACTAAAGAAAGAACCTATAAAAAGAGTGAAAACAGGTCTAGATAAGCTTGATATACTATTAGGAGGAGGTTTCCCTGAGAATAGTATAATACTTGTATCTGGTACACCCGGGTCAGGTAAGACTATATTCTGCTATCATTTCATCAACGCTGGTTTGAAAAACAATGAAAGATGCCTATTTCTAACATCTGATGAGCGCATAGAGAAGATAATATGCCAGGCGCGCACATTCGGATTTGACTTTGAAACACCAATGAGATCAGGTCTGTTGAAATTTATGTATATAGATCTCGATAGAAGCACAGTTTATAAAGAGATGGAAGAAAATATCAAAGGTGGGAGCTATAGCAGAATCGTACTTGATTCTTTAACACCTATAGTCGAAACACCTATATGGCTCAAAGGTGGGGGATATGGGATCATACCATCTTTTAATGACACCACTCCACCACCCAGTGTACATCACGAGAACCCTGTATCCATCACTCGTACGTATATACGCCGTCTATTAAGCCTACTATACACTGGTAAGAGCACAGCCGTTGTAACATCAGAGATACCTGAAGGATCAAGGAGTCTATCACGAGACTCCATATCAGAGTTCCTCGTGGATGGTATCCTCATCTTTGATCTAGATACAACTATGGATCGTAGGAAGCTAACTATACGTAAGATGCGTGGAACTAGGCATTCATTGAAACAACATAACATGGAGATAAACGAGAACGGTATAGTCATACAATAAACAACAAAATAGTCTTTTTTGAGTAAAAAATAGTTTAATACCCTCTTTATATTATCCTCTACTTGATGATTATATGAGAATAGACACAACCCCCTTTATGAGATTTCAGACTTTTTTCGCATCAAGAGAAGTGTGTAACTCTCCTCTAGTAGATGAGATGATAAAATTTTCTCAATACCTAGATGAAAAAAAACTATTAGATGAGGGTTTAGGATCAATAAGCATCGATAGTGGAAATAGGATACTCATCAACGGTGAAGGCATCAACCTGACACGGCTCACCAAAGAAGGAGTCTTAGAGATAATCGATTATGATCCTATAAAAAACATAATATTAGCAATAGGTAAAATTGAACCTTGTATCCAGACACCGATTCATTGGATGATACAAAGAGCACGACACGATGTACACGCAGTTGTCATACTAGAGAGTAAAAAACTGTTAGAATACCCTGTAATAAAGGAAACACCGATAACTGAACGTGACTATCAAGAAGGCTCACTTGATCTAGTAAAAGAAGTTCTGAAAACCCTGAGAACAGGTAGAATCATACGAATTATGGACAGAGAGGTATTGCTTGTAGGTATGAGTCTGAGAGAGATAACATCCATGTTAAATGATATAATAAAAAAATAATGGAGAAACAAGGGTATGATTATAAACGGTGAATCATACAGATCAGTGTGGTTCGAAAAAGGCGATGTAAAATTTATAGATCAACGCAGTCTACCTAATCGTTTTAGGATTTTTACTGCTAAAACAGTGGAAGATGTAGCTTATGCTATAAAGAATATGGTAGTCAGAGGAGCACCTGCCATAGGGGCAGCTGCAGCTTACGGTATAGCCTTAGGTTATAAAAAAATAGATTACTCAGCTAGTATGCTTAGATCCACTAGACCCACAGCTCATGATTTATATTACGCAATTGATTATATGAAAAAGAGGATAAACGAAGGCGAAGACCCTATCATCGCAGCATCCACATATGTTGATGATATAATTGATCGATGCAGACGGATAGGTGAACATGGAGAACATATAATCAAGGATGATATGAACATATTAACACATTGTAACGCTGGTGCTTTAGCAACTGTTGATCATGGGACTGCATTAGCACCCTTAAGATGTGCATATCACAGAGGTAAAAAATTCATGGTATACGTTGATGAGACACGCCCACGTCTACAAGGATTATTAACAGCTTGGGAACTTAAACAGGAGAATATACCCTACTCATTAATCGTTGATAACGCCGCTGGTTACTTAATGGAGAAAAAGGAAATAGATTGCGTCATAGTAGGAGCTGATCGTGTAACAAGAAACGGGGATATAGCAAACAAGATAGGTACATACGAAAAAGCTGTATGCGCAAAAGAGAATAATATACCATTCTACGTCGCTGCTCCTTCAAACACTTTTGATGCTAATCTAACAGAGGGCAGCATGATACCTATCGAAGAGAGAAACCCAGAGGAGTTAACAACTATACGTAATCATGTTATAATGCCTAAGTGGATAAACGTTAAGAACCCTGCTTTTGATATAACACCATCAAGATACATAACAGGTTATATAACTGAGAACGGCGTCTTTAAGAAACCACAGGATATCAATATCAATATGAAATAAATAACTATAATTAGCAGCTTAGGTGGTTTTGTGATAATCTTGTTTAACCCTTATTTTTTGGCTGATACGGGTTAAAAGCAGGATCACCATACAATACGAACTCATGCAGAGCAACGTATTTCTTATCAAGCACCTTTGTCCTCTGACTGAACTGAGAATTCTGATTTATAGATGAGAGTATCTGCTTATCCAATGTAGGGTTGCAAGATGAGAAAGGTAATGGGGGTGACCATAGGAAAGTTGAGTTCGCATCTTTAGGTAAGAAAACGTTCTTTGCATTTCTCAATGCTAACCCAGTGGTTTGATTTTTATTAAGATTAAGTATGAACTCCTCTGCTATTAAACCACCGAAGTGTAACTCAGGGTATTCTCCTTTGATTTTGTATCTTAATGTAGCATTCAGGTATCCCAGTATACCAAATCCTACACCATTTGGTAAAGGTCTAGGATCAAGATACCCTGGATCAGCTGTAACCCGTGTAGCCCCTATATACGTGTTAACACCAGCGTGCAGATACGTCTGCGATAGTGTATTCTCAGGTTTTATGCCATCTGTCCGACCTGTTATACAACTAACCACAAATATAACTGATGGCCCATACTCCATGTTCTCAACTGATCTAACATCGAAACTACCTTTAGTTGATAATCTACTACCAAGAGAGGGATGTATCCTAGCTAACATGGTTACAAAGGGGAATCCCCTGCAATCCATTAATATATCACCAAATTCGTACAAGTTGTAAAATCCATGTGAGAACACGAAAATGAAGTTACTGTTCACTTGTTTCTCACCACCAGTCACCACATCCTCAGAGCTTATATACTCTATTATCTTCTTTGGGAAAAGCAAACGATTTAGTAAACCTGCATTTTTTATAGATTCAAGACCTGTATCATTGAACCCTTCCCTCTGTGACTCTGTCCACTGAGTGATATTAACCTTGTAGTCGCCCTCTTCTAAATCCTTCTTTAACCTCATGTTTATGAATTTACTCTCACCTGTTGGGAACTTCGTGGGTTCTCCTCTGCCGCCATAGATGACATGACTTAACCTAGTTACAACCGGGATGTTCTGGAATTCTAAACCACATCCACTCTGCACTAGAGCATTATCACGCCATGTATCCATATCATCTATGATCCTGTCATAGAATATTGTGCGTGCTATAAGCGCACTGCAATCCTGGATATCGTAACCTGTAACTCTACCTACTATGTTCTCTTGGAATGGCCAATAAGAGTAAGTATTATTCTCAGGGTCATCAGGTTTAGGATCTATATCCCCGTATATGAAGTCACTAGGTACAGCGAAACCCATTATATGAGCTGGTGCATCAGGTAAACCATCAGGATTCTTATAGAAATACATAGGAATCATGGTTGGGTCAGCCATGATCGCTATATATACTGGGTTAGTGGTATAGTGCTGCTTCAATGCTAATGTATTATTAGAGTCTATATCAGCGATCTTCGCTAGGAGATTGTTTAACTGATGGTGAATATCTATTGTATGTTGATTTGACGGTTCAATTAGTAGAGGGTTAGTACCAGGTTGTGTTATACCTCTGCATATCGAACCATTATATAGGATATGATCATCAGCTGCAAATGCAAACCCTGGTTTAGCAAATACTACACCTTTATGATAAGCCGTTAGATAAGGAGCGAGTGAGGATAGATTCCTCATTAGCGGGACTATAGAATTAGACAGACTATCAAGTGTGATGGTTAAGTTGTATTTACCTTCCTTGTTAGCGAACCATTGTCCAAGTATCATCACTTGGTATACACCTGATTGATTATAGATTGTTAGCTCATAGTGTAACACATCTCTCTTAATCCGACCGTTTTCGTCACGTATAGGTATACCGCCACCTGTTGACATATACGTGTAACGGTTACCATCAGGCCCTATTAATATGAGGTATAAACGATCACCTAATAGATCAACATGTTCAGGGTTAAGGTTTTCAAGGTCTATCTTAACCTGTACATACTTATACGATGATGGAATGGTAAAGTTATGATAAGCTATTGTATTTCTCCTTATAAGAGCGTTAAAAGCCTGCGTTGGTAACACCACGCTTGAGCTGAGTTTACCTGCGAAACTCTGCTTAACGGAGTCTAATACTCTAGGTGTGATAGTATCAGATGGATTAGTCATTGTTATATAATTAACTGATGTGTTGAATATATCATCTATGATCCCTATGCATTCATCAATGATCTCTTCCACGTTGTTGAGATATGTAACGTTCACAGTACGTATACTGAGATTACCGCATATATAGATATGATTAACCTCCAAGTCTTCTAGTGTTTCCATGACGTATTGATCTATCTCATCTGTTACTATGATGGGTATACTAAGATAGGACGCTATAGGCGATGCTACTACACCCAGACTATATCCTAGGTTATCCTCCTTTATTAATAATACCTTATTGCTTCTATTCCAGAATGTTTTAGCCAGATGAAGAGAGGTTTCTTTTACTGATAATGAATCATTTATAATTAGTATACTATTATTATCTAATATAACCTGTTTTTCTGCTCTCTCAACAGCTTTTGATGGATTATGCTGGTTCTTTATCAGCAAGGGTATAACATGTTGTTCCTTTTTATCATCATAACGAATAGCTAATGGTGTAGTTATTATAGCATAGAACGGGTTCGAATCGGGGATTATTATAGCTGATGGTTGATTATTTAACGGTTCAACAGGTGGTTTGAATAGGTCATCCACCAGCTCCGCCTTGAATGTTGTATTTGTCAAAGGGACGATCAACACTGTTAATAATGTTAAAGATATCAGTATAGCCAGTAAACTGCCTCTGTTATTATCTACATCGCGTATTTGTTTCATAAAATATTATTATAATTATACAATATTTAAAAGTTATTGTATTATCCTATCCCAATTTTTTTTTATAATATCTATACAGTATCTTTGTTATATTCTATCAAAAATCTAAAGATACCTAACTCATGTTCTGAACATTCTTTTATAGCTGTAGGGCATATACAACACCGCCGTTACTTGTGTAAACCACTCTGTTTTCACCTGTGATACCCCCAAGTATAGGTGTTGTAAGATAGTTCACTGTACCGTTTATCGTATAACCCGGTATGAAACGGTATACCAGCGAACCTGTTGAAGCATCCAGAATGTATAATACGCCATCATCAGAACCTGAAACCAAGTAACCATCCACTACAAACAGTGAAGAATGGATCGCTCCTTTACATGTATACAACCATCTAAGAGAACCGTTATCTACGTCAAGAGCGTATATGTTATGATCCTGAGAACCGATATAAACAGTATTATTGTATATTACTGGTGATGTATCAATACCCCAACCTGTCTCGTATCTCCATAAAACATCACCTGTTGAGATGTTTAAAGCGTAGATGAAAGTATCATGAGAGCCGAATATAACCTTATCATTATGGAGAGTAGGTGGTGATGTTATAACCCCTCCGATTCCATCATTATACGGGATTTGACCAGTTGTAGCATTAACAGCGAAATACTGGTTGTTTGATACAGCGTAGATTAAACCATTATGCACATTTGATATCATCACTTTTGACGATGATAAAAACCTTGACCATATTTGGTTGCCTGATAATGCATCAAAGCCAT
>JAVYLV010000033.1:0-11693 GCA_038740425.1 Thermoplasmatota archaeon
TTCATCATGTTTTTGTAGTGCGTACCCATCCAGTATATCTTGTTGCATTTTGAGCAGTAATAAAACTGATAATGCTGATCTAGTATTTTGGATGGTATATTCTTGTCTTTTATCATTTTTTTATCCAGGGGTTGTAGTACATTATTACATATTAAACATCTTGAAAGAATGGAATCGTCATTGAATGTTACATGTTGAAAGACTTGTTGTATTTGATCTTGGAGTTTGATTGATGTTATCTCTATGACTAACAGTTTCATCCTTCTGCCTTTCTGTGTTAGTAGTTTATCTCTAGAGATTATTATACGCTCCTCTCTACCTGCTATCTCCAGTATCTCTTCATCTGGCATATCCTCTTTAACATACAATGTATCATAGCCTAATACACGAAGCCATTTTGCGAGCGAACCCAGCATCTGATCACATATAAATTTCATAATACCAATCTTATGTTAATTTATAATGAATTAACAGACCTGATCCTAATCTCTTTGTAGATATGATCTGTAGGTTTATAGGTGATAATGTTTTTATTCCTTCTCCATCGCATAGTGTAGGGGTATCAGCTCCACCTATTATACATGAGCCTATGTACACATATAAGTCATCTACTAGTCCATTTGATATAAACTCCCATATTACTGTACTGCCTCCCTCTACTAATAGTTTTTTAACACCTCTTTTATATAGTATACTCAATACCTCCTTGATATCCACCTGTCCTTTAGCATCGGTTTTACAAACTATAACCTCTACGTTAGGATTGTTAGTTATATCTTCCTTTTTATTTCTATTCAGGGTGAATACCATGGTCTTAGATGATCCATCTAGGATTAAAGCATCCTTAGGTACACGTAGATGAGAGTCTAATACTATACGTATGGGGTGTCTGGGTTTTTTAACATACTTATCTTTAACTGTTAATTTAGGGTTATCTGATATTACGGTACCTACCCCTACTAGTATAGCGTCGCATAGATTTCTCAATCTGTGGACCCGTGCTATATCCTCCTCTGATGATATGCGTATCTGTCTTCTTAAAGGTGAGGCTATCTTGCCGTCAGCAGACATAGCACAGTTTATAATTATATGAGGGCGTTTCATGATCCATCCTTATATCTTGGGGTATAGCGGGCAGTTTTTCATCTTCTCAGGGCATACACCTTTTGTTTTACATGATGGCCCAGCGTTTTTGAATATGTTAGGCGCGACTTTTTTAACCTCATTTAACATCTTCTGAGCTAGCGATCTTATCTCCCATTGAGCATGGAGACAGCATCTAAGTTCAAAGAAATGTATCAATGAACGAGCATTCATTGTCACTATTATGTTGGTATGAGCAGCGTTAGGTAGCAGATATCTACTATCCTCCGTTGGTATACCTATCTCTAATAGTTTATTATATTGAGTCCAGATATTATTCATAGTCTCTTCGTATATCTTCTTAGCATCTGGTTTCTCGTTTATAGATGGCGGGGTTACATAGGATGGTTCTTTGAGATCCACGTATCGTTGGCTCTGTTGTGAGTAGCTAGCGATACGATGACGTACCAGTTGATGGGTTAAGGCCCTGCTGACATCGCTTATAGCGAATGTGAAACTAGCATGTTCAAGTACACTAGTATGACCAAGATCAACAACATGATCTAGTATGGAATATAGCTCTTTATCTCTGGTTTTTTCTAGATCATCAGGTTTTGTTTTACTATGTGTGAGTTTAGCAGCCATAGCCGGTATCTTCTCAGGTTCTTCTGAGTAGCTAATTAATTTCACGTTCATGATAAAGACCTCAGATTTAACTAATATATCCAACAGTTATTATTTGTTTTTATTGTTTTTTAATGAGTGTAAAACATTAAATTTTTAATATACCTTTTCATAACATTAAAAAAGGAAATAGAGTGAGTAGTTATTTATTTGATGAAGGTATCCTATGAGTCTAAAGGTTGATATTAAGGAGAGAAACGTCATCATAGCTTTCTTCGCTATCCCTATCATTATGTTGATATTTGGTTATTTTATTTATCCTTATCCACCCTCAGTGTTGTCTACACGTTTAACATTCGTATCTCTTTTTATCGGCTTGATTCTCCTGGGTGTAGGTTATTATCTAAGAGAGGATAAATATGTTAGTACGAGGCTTAAGATGATGGGTTGGTGTTTCTTTGCTTTTTACTGGTCTTTGCAGCCTGTGCATCTATATTATCCGTCTCAGGATTTATTCAACGCTGCTACTTGTGCAGTAGGTGTTTTTTTCCTATTCTATTTAGCGTATCATGAATGGTTATCATTAAAACTAGAGGATCATCCTCGTTTCTTGGATTGGATCGCTGGTGCAACATTTGTAGCAGGTATGATATATTTTGTTATTGATACTGAGATAGTACCTCTGCTTAAGACTGGTATGATAGAGGTTGTATCTGAGCAGAGTGTGTCTATAATGCGTTTGTTTGGTTTGGTAGTTATACGTGATGGTGCCAATATCGTCTACAATAATACTCCTATAACGATCATTTTTGCTTGTACTGCTATACAATCCATGGTTTTATTTGTAGGTATGAATGGTGCGTTATACAACGTGGATGTAAAAAGGAGATTGGTTGTGATTCTTATAACGATTCTACCTGTTTATTTCCTGAATCTGTTGAGAAATGCTGGTGTGATCTTCATGGTGGGGGCTGGTTATCTCTCATTTGAGATGGCTCATAACGTTGTTTTTAAGTTGTTATCTTTGGTAGCGTTGATCATTCTTCTTCTTATAAACTTTAAAATAGTGCCTGAGCTCTATGATGAGATTATGTGTATCTTTGATCTGGGTAAGAGAGATGGACCTTTGGAGATATTGTTTAAGAAAATTTTTAACAGGTTGAGGTTATGAATATAGCTAAAGGTGGGTGGTCATGGTTATTATCAGCGTATGGTGCTATGTGGATTAGTGTTGGATCTGCTCTGCTGTTAGGATCAGGTTTTCTACATGATGTGTTAATGCTTGTGTCACTGTTTTTTATCATGCTATGCTTCTTCTTCATTGTATTCTTTAGGGATCCTAAAAGAATGATAAGTGATGGTGTTGTAGCGGTTGCTGATGGTGTTATAAGGGAACTCACTGTAGAGTATGATGAGGATGCTGGTGAATGCTACAAGGTATCGACATTCCTTAACTTGTATAATGTGCATGTGACTAGGATTCCTTTTGAAGGGTCAATAACAATGATTAAACATATAGAGGGTAGTCATATACCTGCTTTCAGGAAGGATTCATATCGGAATGAGCGTGTGATAATAAAGCTTGATACAGTTATCGGTTGTATAAAGATCATCATGATAGCTGGTACTATCGCTCGCCGTATAATACCTTACATCAAAGAAGGTGATAGGGTTAAAAAGGGTGATAAAATAGGTTTAATCAGATTAGGATCAAGGGTTGATATATATCTACCATCTAAGATGGTGAGGGAGCTCAAAGTGAAAAAAGGCTCTAAGGTGAAAGCAGGGGTTGATAGTATTGCAGATGTTGTTAGCTAAGAGTATGGTATACGCTGATATAGTTACAACGGTAAATCTATCTCTGGGTTTATTAGCGATAATATCAGTGTTATCTGGTTTTAGCATGGTGGTGTCATACTCCTTGGTGTTGTTAGCTATCCTAGCTGATGGTTTAGATGGTGTGATAGCTCGTATAACAGGTCAAGGCATTATAGGCAGCTATCTAGAGGCCATGGCTGACATGGTTTCTTTATCAGTCGCTCCTACCATATTGGTGTATCATTCATATACTTTAGTTGTACAGGATGATTTAATCATTCGTATAACCTTGGTTATATTTTTGTTGATCTTTAACATAACCAGTTTTCTCAGATTGGGTTTCTTTCATATAATAAAGGATGAGACAACTTTTGTAGGTCTGCCTGTATCAGCTTGTACTATCATACTAGCTAATGCGTCTATAATAAAACCATCGATATATATACTAGGTTTAGTTATTCTGTTAATATCATACTTGATGATTTCAAAGATTAGATTTCCTAAGATAAGTAAAAAAACAGGGGTTATATCAGCAGTTATCATCATAATGGTTATGATACTTGGTTTATCATATAGTTTGTTATTCTCATCGTTATTGTTATCTGTCGTTATCCTGTTTTATATCATAGGCGGACCGATCTACCTAAGCATAAGTAGAAAATCTCTACCATAACAATTAGGGTTACTTCAGGGCATAGGTTGATAAGAATAGGATATTATACTATTGTCTTTTATAGTTATGATTCTACCACCGCTACGTTCTCTTTTAAGTGTAGCTGAATCAGTCTGTATGAACAATGGTGAAACATGGCTATAGTTGACTTGTTTACCGTACTGGTCTAACACGCGGTTACAATGCGTATGACCAGATAACACCATTGAGATATTCCTTCTTATGCAATAGTCAATGAATAAATCTCTGTTGAACGCTATGCATTCATCGTTACCACTGATCAGAGTGTTATACAAAGCTCTTAGGCCTGTATCATTATGCTCATTCACAGCAGGGTTATGCATGATTATTATGTTTATATTGGTATCATTTCTTCTATATACATTCTCAAGTAAGTGCATCTGGGTGTTGCTGAGACCGCTGGACTCAGGAGTCTGATTCCATATATCCTTCTTAACCTCGAATCTGTTATAATCATAACCTGAGTCTAGGAATATCAGGTTGCATCCACCGTATATGAATGAGTAATCACTGATAGGGTTTATGAAGATATGATAAGGTGTGAGATTAGTATAAGGCATATACATAAGTAGTAGTCTGTTAGTGTAGCGTTCATGGTTACCCGGTATAGTATAGATAGGGGAAGTACTATTCTTTATAATATTCTGCAGGTCTAGATAAGCCTTGTAACCTGTTCTTTTATTAGACCAGTCAATCATGTCTCCTGAGAGCACGATAAAATCAGGTTTGATATATTCATTTATATATCTTATCTTTTTTATAACCTCATCTTTCTCATCTATAGTATTATACTGCTTACCTATATGGATATCAGATAATTGAACAAAACTGAAATTATAAGGTGTATAATCCATTATCTTAACAGCGTTAGGCCATGTATATTCTTCCTTAGATGTTTTAACTATTATATCATAGAAACCAGGAGGAATAGCGGAGATATCACATCTGATTATAATCTCATCTTCTAGTCCATCATTAGCTATCTTGAGTCTCTCCACTACCAACAACTCCTTATCATACAGGTTGTAAGAGACTGAATCATTTATCCTACTCAGCGATAAGTACTCTACATTAGTAGACTCGTTGGCATCATCATGCTTCTCTGATAATAATACAAACAGAGAATCATTCTTGTCCTTGGATATGATACTAGGACAACCCATAGATGGGTAAACGATCTGATCATTATAGAAACCAACATCAACATCGATGTATCCAACTGGATCTGAGTCAACTAGACAAAGCAACCTATGCCTACCAGGCACACTAGGATACCATATAACATGCTTAGATAAATGATTAAGTCTGTTTATGCTGATGTTGAAACACTCTAAGGTTACATTACCAGATACAACCATGACATTATGATCTTTTATTATGAAACCCTTGAATACATCAACCAACTCCACCGCTTTAACACTGCCGACACTATCATCAAATCTTAACATCATAGATATCACAGACGGTCTACCTAGAGTAGGATAAAGAGGAGATATAGAGAGATGGACATATCTGACATCATGGGCAGATAATCCTTCGCAACACACCGGTATAAGGAGTAACATAACAGATAAATGTATGAAACAGATATTCTTATATTTATAAGACTCAGACATTTTCAGATTATAACCTCCTTAGGAAGGTAGATGACAAAATAAAACATATACTATATAAAAATCTCTGAAGATAGACAAAGATAAAGCGAAATGATAAAAGAATAATCTAAAATTATCTATTTATATGAAAAAGATATGATAACAAATCCTAATATTAGATAGTAGATGGAGCTAAAGAATAGAATAACTGAGCAAAAAATATTATAATACGGATTAACTATTACCGATAACGGTGAGGTATGATGGATCCTATCAACGAGTTTGGTAACAGTGCAGGTAAAATATGGAGGGTATTAGACAAACATGGGCCATTGAAAAAAACAGATATAATGAAACATTCTAGGCTAGATTCTCATCTCTTCCATGCAGCAGTAGGTTGGCTAGCCAGAGAGAATAAGATAAACCTAGATAACAACACATATAAGCTAGGTGAGACTAATCTAATTGGAAGTATAGGCACAAACGCAGGCTTAGTCTGGAGGGCTCTAGAAGCGTGGGGAGAAAATGATACAAAGAACCTATCGTTACTAACACAGTTAAAGGATCAGGATTTATACGCTGCGTTAGGATGGCTTGGCAGAGAAGATAAGATAATAATAACAAAGGATAAAAATAAAAAAACATTAAAGATAAGGTTAAAATAGATTCATAAAAAAACATATAGAGAAAAAGAGGAGGAGACCATCTCTTAAGTAAACCTCCTCATCATAACTACTTTATTATAACTATAAAAACAGTTTTACATCTACATACAATTCTTATCAAAGAAAAAGGTTATACCAGTCAAGAAATGAGGATAGTAGCAATTCTACTGGGATTTCTTTACAAATAACCTTGTGATATCATCAACAAGTCTCTTTATCCCATATAATAACAGAGCGATACCACTCATGCTAATGATCAACGGGATCTTATCAAAGAGCAGATACGGGTTTGTCGTCCCTGCTGTGTAACTGGGTAACGATGCAAGAAAACTACCCCAGTCGTTCCCGTACGCAAACAATACAAAACCTATACAAATAAGAATGATACCCACTAACATATCCACACATGACACAACCTTCATTCTATTTATTTCATCCATAATTGACCTTTTTCACCTCTAACAAGACGATATCATCTTAGGGTTAAATAATCTTATGATTCAAAAAAATAACCTGATAGGGCACCGATAGATGAAAAAAAGGATAAAAGAAAAACAATTGATTAAAAAACCTGTATTTTTAACGATGCCTTCTTCTAACGATGAATAATATCACAACAAACGCAAAAAGGATAGTTAAAAGTTCGAAACCAGGTATATCATTTGATCTTTTCTTTGAACCATATTCAGTACCTATCTCGATACCTGTGTAATTTTTAATATATGGATAACCATCATTTATAGAATCTGAGATATCCCATATATTATCAAAATCCCACCCAGCATCTGTAAACGTTGACTTCGTCTTCATCTCAGATGTTGTTTTAACTGCTGCATTACCTGCTGTTGAGATCTGACCAGAAGAATCCATATCCCAGAAATTACCACTCATCACACAATTATAGCCAACCTCACCAGCGAAGCCTTTATCTACTGGATGCGGAGGAGACTGACATCGTACACTCCCTGTTGAATAAGAATTAAATATCCTAGATGAAAAGGAACAATTCCCGACAAAGCCACCTAAAGATGTCTCATAACCAGAAATCCTAGTTATGTTACCCCTTGAGTAAGAGTTAGAAACAGTACTATTATACAACAAACCAACAAAACCACCCACCATCTTATTTCCAGAAACACTACCAGTAGCATAACAACCAGAAACAGAACCATAGTACATCTCACCAACAAGACCACCCACACCCTCACTCCCAGAAACACTACCAGTAGCATAACAACCAGAAATATTCCCCATATACATATAACCAACAAGACCACCCACGCACCAATCCCCAGAAACATTAACATTAACCAGACCAATATCTTTAACTATACCTCCATACGCATACCCGAATAAACCAACAAGATCACTTGAAGAACGATTAATAAACAAATTAGAGATAACATGACCCTGACCATCAAAAACACCTAAAAAATGATTATCATAATTACTATCTCCTATCGGCCTCCAGCCTTCACCAGTAGAAAAAAACACCTTCTTACTCGGGTCAAGATAACAACTATCATCATTAAAATCAAGATCAGAAACAAGAACAAAATAACCACTAAGATTATTACGAATACTGTCAAGATGCTCAATCTTAGATATCACATACGGATCATCCTTTGTACCAGAACCACCACCAAAAAACAAATTACTAGGCGCTTCCACCGAAGTAACAAAACAACAAACATCAAAAACACTAACACATAACAAAAACATAAACACTAGAACAAAAAACACAAACCTCTTCATCTTAAACCAACCCTCTCTCTTCTATCTATAAACAATCCTATCTAACACTAGTCTAACACTAGTTCACATGGCAAAACCTAGATTATATCACTTTTTAGCTTGAATCTTATTTCTAATGAAAACCATCGAAGTAGAGAAAACCATCTTCGTATAAATAATAGCTACAATCAATGATAACACACCGAATACTAACGGTACATAATTATAACCAAAATACGCAGATGAGAACTTAAAAGATGGAACATAGAACAGATAATACGGTATAGCAGCCTTCTCTATAGATGACGCTACCGATGACAAGTTAAACACGAACTGAACATGGAAAATAAGGACTAATGCACTACTTATTATCGATATACAACCAATCAACAATAGTACATATGACACAATCTCATATCGTTTATCAATCTTATAAAAAGCAAGACTTACCAGTATCAAAAAACCGAGGAACAATGTAAACCAAAATGATACACTAATCATATAGATACTATGACTTAGACCTGTAAGCGGTGATAACGCCCCGAAAACCGATTTTAACTGATCCTGGTTAAAGTACGAGCCCATATCAAAACCTGCTACTGATTTAAGATAAGACATGGTCCAGGTCTATCATACCCTCAGAAGCGTATTTAACGGTACCATTATCATTAGTAGTAATCCAAGGAAATACCGGTATAAACAATATCCCAAAGATACTAAAAGTGATAAGTAAACCACCTAGTAACTTCACTCTAGCATAAAGTTTCTTATTCATTACCAGCACCTCCTCGCTCATTACCAGATAATACTGACGATGATCTAGAAGCAATATGCTCATCTAACCCTTGTCTCTGTATCACAAAACCCTGGAAACCATTTTTAACATAAACAATACCAAAAACAAGAGCAATATAAGCTGAAGGGAAAAAACCTATAGCAGTATTATTAAAAGAAAACTGAGTAATCTGCTGCATAACCAATAAATGAAGGCTTATAATCCTTATCACACCTATAAGAATGTTAACACCTCCTAAGAGAACCACAAAACTGAGTATAGTATTAACTAACGATAAATAACGAAACGCTTTTCTATGGTTACTCTGTATGATACCAGTAATAATAATAATTATACTTAGTATAAACACTAGGATATAACCCGTGAGAACCATGTTAACACCACCCTGATAATAAGAATCAGCTATCTTAATATCAGAAGAGACGACATCACCCATGAATTTACCTGAATCATCCTTAAGGGTATGATCAGTTACCACACCACCATTCAGCATAGACCACGGGATGATATAAAATAATATCAAACCAACGATACTATAAATAAGCAGACGGAGACCTAACCTCTGAAAAGACTTCTTAGGTAAAATTATAAAAGATGATGGTCTCTCTTCAGATACACTCATTACAGATGAATCAAAAGCTGGCTCTTCATCTGAGAGATCAATCATCTTCTCCGATGCTTTAATACCATGCAAAAAATATGTCTCATCACTATACCCGCTATCATCACCGCAACACCTATGATAATAATCCACCACGGGGAGAAAGGCATAGGCATCATTGGTACAATAGGTCTATAAATCAACTGGAAATATGCAGTAAGAACAGCACCCACAATTATAGATATTATACCACAGATTATACAACCCCAATAAAAAGCCTTTATCTGCCTCTTCACAAATTTATCTTTTTTGGATTCATTATCATACAAACACTCCATTAGAGTAACTGTTATATTTAATTTATTTAAAAATAAATCGATTTTTTTCAGAATTCATCATATTTTTAAATAAACATTAACATCCTGCATAAATTAATCTGGTAGTAGTATACGTAGGAGGGCCAATAAAAAACTAAGAGAAGAGTATCCAAATCCTCAGAAGACTTATCACCTCATGTGAATCATCGCATAATTCTAAGGCTGTGTCGTTTCTGTTCCTCTGCAAAGGTTCCCACCACGCTAGTTCCGGTTTCTTCTCAGGCAGTTAACCATGATGGTCAAATCCAGGGCGAATGCCACCATAGATGGTACTGGGTTGATACAAACCCAGGCGAGCTTCTCCTATATCAAACGCATTGGACGAAGAATCAGAAAACGTGACTCCTTCAAAGTCATCATCATCTTCGATACCCCTGATAGATTCATCCTCACAGCATGGGGAATTCATGGGAACCGCCATGAATCACCATAGCTCATCCCCCTACTTGAAGAAGTCCCTGCTCCCTTTGACAATGTCTGTGGTGACAAGGGTTTCGACTCAGAGGAAAACCAAAGATACGTGAAAAAAGAACGGAACGAACGCTCCATCATCGACGTACGGGGTGAACCAAAACGGGGACGATACCGAAAACAGGTCTACCGAAGAAAACAGAAAAAACCTGAACAGTGGAATCAACAGTACCGCAGGATGAGAAATTGCATTGAATCAAAGAACTCCAGTGTGAAACACCGATTCGGTGACTTTATCCCCGGGAAAAACATCCACAACCGACGACGATACTCCCTCATCAGGGTGTTCATAGAAAACCTGATCACCTTAGAAAAATCAGGAAAAAACATCTTTTTGATTTTTATCTGATCGAGGATTTCTACAACCCCAGGACAGCAAATGTTTTTTATGTGTTGTCGTGTTACCAGTCCACACGTAGGGAGGCAACAGAATGCCTGATATCGAAAGTTTAGAACCAAAGATCGTGTGGAAGCATTTTGTCAGATTCGAAAGATCCCTCGCTGTTCAAAACATGAGGAAAAAATCAGGGCTGAACAGAAGGAATTAGATGTAAAGACAGATAAATCTATAGTGCCAGATGAGGATAAAGAACGTAAAGAAAAACTGCTTATAAAAGTGAAACGTGAAGAAGACAAAATGAAGAAACAATAATGTAAGAATTAAATGCTGGGTGTAGGCCATAAGCCTCTTTACAACATGAGAAATATACAAATTTTTATGAATTTGTATGATAGAAGTACATATATTAAATGTAGAGGTTATATCTAAGAATAATGAACGAAGACGAATTAGAACTTTATGAAAAGACAATTAAAGAAATACAAAGGGCTAGAGAAGATATTAAAAAAGGTAAATATCATACCTTGGAAGAGGCGAAAAAGAGATTAAAAATTTAGATTTTATAGAAAATAATATAAATTAGTTAAACTAATATATACTTAGGTGAGCTAATTATGACTCAGGCATTAATAAAATTAAATGAGAATATCAATCGTGTTTTAAATATCGTTAAAGCCAAATATGATCTAAAAGATAAAAGCGAAGCAATTGAATATATCATAAAGAAATATGTTGAATATGAAAATGAGCCTGAACTTAAGCCAGAATTTATTGAAAAGATAAAGAAAATTAAAAAAGAAAAAAGTATTCGTGTAGATGATTTTGCCAAGAGGTATGGCTTGAATGTATGATCTTGAAATTAAGCCTTCTGTAGATAAAATTTTTAAGAAAATTG
>JAVYLV010000034.1:0-5702 GCA_038740425.1 Thermoplasmatota archaeon
GCGCAGAACCCATGGCATTCGTAGACTACCTAGCAGTTGATGATCCTAACCCTGAACTAACCAGGGAGATAGGAAAAGGACTCGCAGAGGGTGCCAGACTCGCTAATATATCAATAATAGGAGGAGAAACAGCTGATCTACCAGAGCTAATAAATGGTTTTGACCTAGCAGGCACCTGTTTAGGATACGTGAAAAAAAAGAATATAATACTAGGCGATAAGATCAAACCAGGTGATATCATCATAGGTCTCTCAAGTACAGGTCTCCACTCCAATGGTTACACACTAGCTAGACGAGTAGTAGAATCAAACAATCTATCATACAACGATAAATTCCCAGAAGGATTGTATCCTAATAAGAGTATAGGAGAGATACTGTTAACACCAACAAGAATATACGTAAAAGAAATACTAGCATTAACCAGAAATATAAAGGTACATGGTTTAGCCCATATAACAGGTAGTGGATTAAGAAATCTACCAAGATTAAAAGAAAATGTAAAATACATCATAGACAACCCACTACCGGCACAACCAGTATTCAAATTCCTACAAAAATACGGTAACATCGAGGATAAAGAGATGTATCAGACTTTTAACATGGGCATGGGCTTCACTATTATAACATCAGAGAAAGATGCTGATAAAGCTATACGCATACTGAAAAGATACTCTGAAGCAGAAGTTAAAATAGTAGGCTATGTAGATAAAGGCAGAGGAGTCTCAATACCCTCATTAGACATACTATACACTGACCATAAGAAGAGATAAGGACTAACCCAAATAATATATAAGTTTAACACTCTGTTGTGCATAATAACAAATAAATGAATATCTATCAGGTTTTATCAAGCATAGAATAGAAGCATGGATAACCCTTTTTCTCTTTCTAACCTACTTGTATCTTTCCAAACTCCCCTGCAACCTCGGCATAAGAGTATTAACATAAACTATACTAACTTCCTAAAAAAACATGATATTAGTAGCGGGGAATGGATTTGAACCATTGATCTACGGGTTATGGGCCCGTCGGGATTTCCTGACTACCCCACCCCGCTATACACCTCATTCAAATATCAGGGTAGCCCTCTCGTTATAAGGATATTCTACTTATATATTTTATTAATACCATTTTTTTAAACAACACTAATCTTAAAACCAGGGTAAATGCAAAGGATTATAAGTAACTTTAGAAATGATAAATAAAGGGAGATAAGGGTTATATGATTGAAGCAGAAAAAAAAGAGACACAACTAATACCTAAAGTCTCACCAACACCAAAGGTATGCATGTATTGTCATTCTACCATACCAGCTAACGAGGTTTACCACCAAGAGGAGGGTGTTGGCTACCATCTTCATTCACTCGTCGCTCGTCATTTCTGCTCTAAATGCTACGCTAAATACGGAGCAAAACAACTACTTAAAGGCGAACAAAAATAACTCTGATCGTTATCGTATTCAACTTTCACGCTCGTTCATGTGAATTAACCTATCAGAAAAATAATTGTATAAAACAATAATTTATGAGGATAAGTTTTTTTATCCTTGCTTCTATTACTTGTAAATCTAGTAAATCTTGCAGGGGTACCCGAGCTTGGTCCAAGGGGCAGGGCTTAGGAGTAATATTAGCCATGATGGTTAATAAATACGGAGAGACCCTGTTGCGTAGGCACTCGAGCGTTCAAATCGCTCCCCCTGCACTAAAGAATTATAACCCCCTATCTGTTTTATCGATAAACTAGTGTTTAGCAAATCAATGATTTCATAGGGTGACATATGAAGATAATAGCGTTCACTGGTATGCCTGGTTCAGGTAAATCAGAGGCTGTAGCTGTAGCGAGATCCATGGGTATACCTGTAGTTAGAATGGGTGATGCTGTATGGGAGGAAACAAGGATTCGTGGTCTCGAGTTAAACGATAAGAATGTAGGTAAGGTAGCGCAGGAGATGCGCGAATCACATGGTAAGGATATATGGGCTCAAAGGACTATAGCTAAGATAAGAGCGCATCCGCCTTCTGATTGTATTATTATAGATGGTGTTAGGAGTATAGAGGAGGTTGATACATTTAAGACAGCTTTAGGATCAGATTTTATATTAATAGCTATAAACACTTCTGATGAGACTAGGATGAAACGTGTTCTTAAAAGGAGACGAGCAGATGATAACATCAACGCTAAGGATATAAAAGAACGTGATGAAAGAGAGTTGGGTTGGGGTCTGGGTAAAGTGTTATCAGTAGCTGATATAATAGTGGATAATGAGAATGACTTGAGTGAATTCCAGGATAGAATCAGGAGGATGCTGCAGGGTTTTATTAAAAAAGAGGGGTAATCAAAGGGATAAGTTTAATCTATATGTTTATTATTCCATCTGTAAGAGAGGTTTTTTTCATGTTTGAAGCACAGATTAAAATAAAATTAAAAAAAGGTATAACTGACCCCGAAGGAGCTAATACTCTTAAAGCGTTGCATTTACTAGGTTTCAAAAAAGTTAAGGATGCTAAGATGCTTAGAACCATTGATTTAATAATAGATGCTAAGGATAAAGAATCTGTTAGAAAAGATGTGGAATCAATGTGTCAACGTTTACTTACAAATCCTGTAATACACACCTATGAGATAGAGATACATGAGATATAAGTTTTTTTTAATATCGGTAAAATAGAAAAAAAGGGTAGTGACATGTGATATGCAGAAAGAGGAAACAGTAACAATTGATCACCTCTTCAAGAAGCGGGAGGGTTTACCTTTTAAACTATTTGATATTGATATAATCTCAGCATCTGATGAGGAGTTACAGTTAATCAGCGACCAGATGGGTCTGGCCTTATCATTAGATGAGATGAAACGCATAAGGGATTATTTCATGGATAAGAAGCGTTTGCCATCTGATGTAGAGTTACAAGCTCTAGGTCAAGCATGGTCAGAGCATTGTTGCTATAAATCCTCGAAGACACCGTTAAAGAAGTATATCTATAATGTAGCTGAGGATCGTATAATAGCACGTGAGGACGCAGGCGTCATAGTCTTTGATGATGAATATAACTACTGTGCTAAGATAGAGTCTCATAATCATCCATCAGCTATAGAGCCTTATGGTGGAGCAGCTACAGGCATAGGCGGTGTTGTACGTGATGTGGTATGCATGGGTGCTCAGCCTATAGCTTTCATTGATCCTTTATTCTTCGGGCCGTTGGATTACCCTGTATCAAAACTACCAGAAGGAGTGAAACATCCCAGATACTTGTTTAAAGGAGTAGTTGATGGTATAAGGGATTATGGTAACAGGATCGGTATACCTACACTGGCTGGTTCAGTCTACTTTCATGAGCGTTACCTGTCAAACTGCTTAGTAAATGTAGGATGTATAGGTATAATGAAGAAGGATGAATTAGTTCATAGCTACGCTAGAGCACCAGGTAACATATACGTTTATATCGGTGGTAAAACAGGTAGGGATGGTATACATGGTGTAACCTTTGCTTCGGCTGAGCTGACAGATAAGAGTGAAGAGAGTAGTAGATCAGCTGTACAGGTTGGTGACCCTATCACTAAGGAGCCTTTAATACATGCTACATTAGAATGCAACAGGAAGAAATTACTTGAAGGTTTGAAGGATTTTGGAGGAGGGGGTTTATCATGTGTATGCGGTGAATTAGCATACGCTGCTGGTTATGGTGCTGAGATTCACCTTGATGATGTACCACTCAAGGAGGAGTGTTTAGACCCCTGGGAGATATGGGTATCAGAGAGTCAGGAACGTATGATGCTGCTAGTTAACCCTAAGAATGTGAAACAGGTTTTACATATATGTAAACAATGGGATGTGTTTGCAGCGCCTGTAGGACGTGTGATAAAAGAAAAGGTTATACGTGTATTCTACAAAGGTGTTAAGATATTGGAGATGGATCTTGATTTTCTAACTGGTGGACCAGAATACGACTCTTGTATAAGACCGTACAAACTACCTCAACCAGATATATCCAGCAAGGAGGATTTTACACCTCCACCGGTACAGGAGACGTTATTAAAACTACTAGGATCCCATAATATCGCCTCTAAAGAATGGGTTATAAGACAATACGATCATCAAGTACGTGGTAACACCGTTATCAACCCGTTGCATGGTAGATTAAATCATGAGACACACGGTGACGCTTCAGTTATCAAACCACTTGAACACTCATGGAGAGGTTTAGCGGTTACAGCTGATGTAAACCCTAGATTCATGGAGTGTGACCCTTACTGGGGTGCATGCTCAGCAGTAGATGAAATGTGCCGTAATCTAGTAGCTGTTGGTGCACGACCTGACTCTATATTAGATTGTTTAAACTTTGGTAACCCTGAGAAACCAGAGCGCATGGGTGAAATATATGAGACTTGTCGGGGTTTAGGCGATATGGCTAGAGAGCTTAAACTACCGTTTCTATCAGGGAACGTGAGTTTATACAATGAGTCTAATATAGCAGCTATACCACCTACACCTGAACTAATGGGTATAGGAATTGTTGAGGATATAAGGAAATGTGTTACTAGTGAATTCAAAAAAACAGGTAACCCTATTTATATCATCGGTGCTGACATAAAGAAAGAGATGGGCGGTTCTGAATACTATAAACTACTTAACATTAAAGGCGGGGTTGTACCTAGAAGTGATGCTAAGCTACTGCAGAGATGCATCAGTGGTATACTACTAGCCATGGATAAACAATTCATATTAGCGTGTCATGATATAAGTGAAGGAGGATTAGGTGTAGCATTAACAGAGATGAGTATAGGTAATGGAATAGGTGTAACAATTGATTTAAAGGATATAGGTGGGGATATGCGTGTTGATTTCAAGTTATACTCTGAGTCTAATACAAGATGGATCGCAGAGGTTAAAAAAGAGAAGCAGAAGGAGTTCGAGGTTTTACTAACAAAGAGTAATACACCGTATACTCTTATAGGTGAAACGATAGAGGAGAAACGCTTAGTGGTGAAAAATAAAAACAAAAAAATCATTGATCTTGATATAAAAACTCTTAGTGAAAAATGGCGTGACGCAATCTGGAGTATAATGGGTTAAAAAGATGAATAAGAATCACACCTCTTTTTTTGTTGATTCTGATAATAGCTTAAGATACCTGTAAAAAACAGGTTAATAGAAAATTTAAATTATTACCAGAGTTATAACCCTGAATTAGGAATGATGAACGAACCTTTCCTGAACCGATAATAAAAAAATTTTTTTTATTATCAGGTGATGATGAAGATCTTGAGTGCTGAAAAAAAGAAGATATAAAAATGAATAGGCGGGAGGCTGTTTTTCTGATAGAGATAAATATCCTCCTCCATTTTTCTTCATATTATTTTTTTTTGCGTAGTTATAATATGAATAATTTAACGCATTTTCCTTACAAGTCTAAGCATCTTTTGCTCTCTCCTCTTCTCTGCGTATAAATAAGCCTCATCCTTTGTCCCTTCTGTTATAAGTATAGTAACTTTACCTATATGACTCCTACCTGTTCTACCTTTCCTCTGTATAGCTCTTATCTCTGATGGTATAGGTTCATAGAATATCACTCTATTAACATTTGGTATGTCTATACCTTCTTCGCCTATAGATGTCGCTATTAACACATTTATCTCTCTATTTCTGAATCTCTCTATTATATCTTGTTGTTCCTTCTGGCTCATACCCTTCACTCCGCTTTCCC
>JAVYLV010000034.1:5712-11635 GCA_038740425.1 Thermoplasmatota archaeon
GATCCTTTAACATGTCCTCGATAGAGCGTATAGTATCCCGGTACTGTGTGAATACAATCATTAAAGAATCCTGCTCTTCTTTGAATTGTTCTGTTATTATCCTTCTAAGCGCCTCTATTTTAGGATGTGATATACCTCTCCTTTTTTCAGATGTTTTCACTGCTTTTTTAAGTAGAGGATGATCAAGGAACATCTTCTCAGATCTGGTTTTATCCTTTTTATTAGTATATTTATCAATGTAACTCAGAAATGATTCTATACCCTGTGTTTCTACCAACTCTAAACAATGATACGCATGTAGTAGTATAGTATGATTATTATATATATTATAGATGAATGGTTTATTTCGATATCTTTTATTTATAGTGGAACGGGCGTTTATTATATCCTTCTTAGAGATATACTCTGGTTTCTTGTATGTTAATATGCCTACTTTATTTAATCTCTCTAATTTTTCAAGATACAAATCGTATAATGGTTTATACACTTCTTTGATGTTTTTATCTAGTGGTACCTTCACCCAGTCTATTATTATACCTTTCACATGATCCTTAATATCAATATCCTCTCTTGTTCTGCTTTCAATATGTTTGATTTTAAGATTCTCCAATATCTTATTGATCTTTTTCTTTTTTGATCCAGGCGACGCTGTTAAACCTAGTATTCTACATTTTGAATGTTTTGCTATATACACATAAGCGTAGTTTTCTACTGCTCTGTGCATTTCATCAAATATGATAAGGTTAATATTATCAAGGTTGTATCTCTTCTTTTCAAGATCATTTTTAACAGTCTGCGGTGTAGCTACTATTATAGTAGCATTTTTGAATAATGATACCCTCCTGCGTACCGGTACGTCACCTGTGATCATCTGTATCTTATTTTCATCTATTATAAGCATCTTTTTACATGTTGAGTAATGTTGCGATACCAGTGGTTTAGTTGGTGCTAAGAATAACACTCTTCTTGGTAGTATGTGTGCTATCACTAGTAGAGCTATGATGGTTTTACCTAGACCTGTGGGCAATATAACCGCGGTGTTACGCGATAGTGCATGATCCGCTATTTCAATCTGATATCGTCGTTCAATTATAGTGTTACTTCTAACATAGGGATGATCAATGTACTTTATCTTGCTATTATATGCTGGTGTGTCATCCTTGATGAACATTGATAGATCAGTCTGAATCATATAACTTTCGATTAACCCTCCTTTTACCCTGTTGTACTTCTATCACTCCCCCGTATATGTTTTAATTTTACTAGCATATGCAGGTTACTATGCAGATATATATCCAACTAATTATACATTATGAGAATAATTTATTAAGGGGTTAAATTATACAACTTATTGGGCGTTGAAGGATGGGATCCACTGAGAACAATAAGACAATAGAATATTCTATCAATCTTAAGCGGCCGTATGTGGTACGTGCTCTTAGGCGTAGTGAGATAAGACGTAAAATCGCAAAACACCTGTTTGACATAAGTCCAAGTGGTAATTACATATCTAATATAGCTTATCAGATAAATACTACACCTACTAATGTTATAGGTGCTCTGAGAGGTTTAAATAACAGATACAAAAAGGAAGAATCCCTGTTAGGTCTTGATATTGTGGAAGAGATAACAGGTGTTAACAATATTAAGCTGTATCGTATAACAGAGTTCGGTAAAGAGATAATAGAACTATTTAATAAAGATAAAAAATAGAACTTTAATCGTTTAATCTAGCCCCTTTTCATTATGATACAAAAAGTATATTTATATAATAATCTATCAATAAAAATTGAGTAAGATTTAAATATAAGAAAATCAGTATTACAATACTGATTTTTAGATAATACTAGAAGGATATATGATACGAACAAAAGTGATTAATGATTCAACAGATCTAGTTGCAATCATACGAGCATTCGATGATAATGTAAAAAAAGACGTATTCAACGAAATATCTAAAGATTGGACCCCAGCGAGTATCATAATAGATAAATACGGTAAAAAAGGAGAATACGCATTAGAACTATTTGACAAGATGAAACTTGCAGAGACTAAATGGACTACACCAGAAGAAGGTATAAATGGTAAACCACAGAAAATGTATAGATCCTTCTACTCTATCTTCAATATTAATATATCCTGCCCTGTAAATGAGATAAGCGATATATTCGCCGTTTCCTCATTGGATGATGATACATTCTCCAAACTTGAAGAGGAGATATACGAGTTTATAGGATCAGATGGTAAATTCACAAACGCAGTCGCTGAACATTTCAACATATCAAACACAGCATTGAAAGCTATAGTTAAAAGATCCAATAAATTCTCATATACTGGGTTAAAACTTGTGAGAAATAAATAAACTTATATCTTTTAAAAATGGGTTTTTAATAATCCTTAAAAGATAATCAATGTTATCTTAATTTTTAACAACTCTTTTAAACACTCTTACAATATCAAGAGTTCAATTGTAAATGTGGTATATAATAATTATACAATCACTATGGTTGATTCTACCAGCATACATAGCAAACGCTAGCGCTGTGATAGTAGGAGGAGGATTACCTATAGATCGTGGTAGAATATACAAAGATGGGAGACGTGTACTGGGTGACGGTAAAACATATCGTGGTCTATTCGTAGGCACGTTACTAGGTATGATAGCAGGTTTCTGTCTTGTGATCGCAGCGTATTATATCAACAATACAGAGTATAACTATTTAGGTCTAAACGACTTTGGAAGATACCCTCTCATGATCCCATTGATTTTCTCCCTATGCTTCGGCGCCCTCATGGGCGATATAATTGAGAGTTTCTTCAAAAGACGCTTAGGTAAAGAAAGAGGAGAAAACTGGGTTCCATTTGATCAGATAGATTTTTTGCTGGGTTCACTAGCATTGAGTTTTTTTTCATCATCATTTGTAAATCTAATAGGTTTAACTCAATACAACTGGTTTCTTGAGAGCTTCACATTGTGGCATATACTCTTCCTGATACTGATAACGCCATTCATGCATATACTAGCGAATCTGATACATGCGAAGAGAAAGAAAGTACATCGTAGGTGAAAAATACTTATAAGATAAAAAATTATTAAAACATTAACAGATTTTGCTATAAAAAAATAATAGAAATGGATTGAAACATAAATTATAACCTTAATATATACTCTCTTTAATATGAAAGAAGAGTTTGTTATGAGCAATAAGAAAAAAGAACAGAAAACAAAGGGAAAATGCCATGTGTGTGGCGAGAAATCAGGTAGATTCATCTGTATTAAATGTGGTAACCCTGTATGTACAGGTTGTTATTTCCAGCTTATGGGTTTATGTAAAAAGTGTGTTAATAAGAATCTAGCTGAGAAATGGAAAGGAGAAAGACCAGATTGGGAGAAAAGATTAGGAGTTGAATGGATAGATTGAAGATAAAATCTGCTATAGTTCTCTTTTTTTGCATCATGAGAAAAATAATTTCAGGATATACGCAGATTTACCAAATATTTGAAACAGATGTCGCTTGGTTGGAGTTTAATCCTGAGTGACAGAAAATACTGGACTGATGAGACATAGCAGAAATACTTATTTGAATATGTGCATAAAATGATAATAAAAAGAAACATAGATTCTACAAGCTTTTGTCTGTTTCACACCAGCCTTGATATCGACCTGTTATGGTCCTTAGTCTCCTCCTGATTATTGATTCTTTTGTATATATGGCAACATGCGACGCAGCGATAGATGATTCGATGGCAGATGTTTACAACCTAATTTTATATGATCCCTCTAAGTTATACCATCATCCACAATATACTGTGGATTGAACATCATGACAGAAGCTAATAATATACTATCTTTATCAAATGAGATTAAATACGCCTTAGATTTAATATTTATAGAGGGCAAATACACCTCAAAAGCTATATATCTGACATTAAAAAAGAGGCCGCAATGGATCGATAGTAAAAGATTTCTCTTCTCAGATACAATATATGAAATAGTTAGATATTGGCGTCTGCTCTGGTATATATTAGGGACTGATGATGTCCTCCTCCATGATAAAAAGACGCTAAGAGATATTCTGAAAATTTATACGGTATATGAGAACAAAAGAGGTAACAATCTAATTTATAATGATACGAAACAAATCCCTAAAAGATGGATCAACAGGTTATACCGTTCTGATAACATTAGAGTGATGAGAGAATCAATACCTGACTGGCTTGATGATATAGGATTAAAAGAGATAGGTGAACAATGGGAACCAATGATACATTCATTGAATAAGAAACCATTGACATACCTCAGGGTTAACACATTAAAGATACCATGTCGAGACACTCTCAGAGGTGTCCTCAAGAGAGAAGGGGTGAACACTGAACCAGCAGATATAGGAAGAGACTCACTACTCATAAAAGATAGAATAAATCCTTTTAGACTACCTAGTTTCCATAAAGGTTTCTTCGAAGTACAGGATGCCGCCTCACAGTGGGTATCTGAGATACTTGAACCAGAACCAGGAATGACAGTTATAGATGCATGCGCGGGTGAAGGCGGTAAAACACTTCATCTAGCAGCGTTAATGAAAAACAAAGGTAAAATATTAGCCTTGGATCACAGCATACAACGTCTGAAAGAACTTAAACGAAGAGCAAAGAGAGCAGGTGTTGATAACATAGAAGTAAGATTAATAAAAAACTCTAAGAGTATAAAAAGATTAAGAGGTAGAGCTGATCGTCTACTGTTAGATGTACCATGCAGTGGATTGGGCACTCTGCGTAGAAACCCTGATATAAAATGGAAGATAACACTCAATGACTTAGATAGAGTAAGGGGTATACAACGTGACATACTTGAAAGGTATCATACATTAGCAAAGATTAACGGTAGAATAGCCTACTCTGTATGTAGTGTATTACCATCAGAAGGTGAAAAACAGATAAGAGATTTCTTGGAGAAACACGATCAGTTCAAACTCTTAAAAGAGGAATACATTTATCCAGATACCTATAACACTGATGGATTCTACGTAGCGATCATGGAGCGATATAAATAAAAATACTAATCATAGATTAAAATATATGAGACAAGTTAGAGATGGAGGGTGATTTTAATTACAAGATTAATATCATGGAATGTTAACGGTATAAGAGCAGCAGATAAGAAAGGTTTATACAGATGGTTTCAGAGCGAATCACCTGATATACTATGCCTACAGGAGATTAAAGCAGATCTCTCACAGCTGCCCCCTCATTTAAAGAATACACCTGGTTACTACTCATATTACAACCCTGCAGCACGTAGAGGATACAGTGGTGTAGCTGTATTCACAAAGTACAAACCAATAATGGTTAAAACAGGTTTTGGAATTAAAGAATTTGACAGTGAGGGGCGTATACTTATAATGGAATACCCAAGATTCACACTATTTAATATATACTTCCCTAACGGTAAACAAAACCAGGAGCGTTTAGATTACAAACTAAGATTCTACGATGCATTCCTGGATTATGTTGACCGGGTTAAAAAAGAAGGCTCTGATATAATAGTATGCGGTGATTTTAATACTGCCCATAGAGCGATAGATCTAGCGAGACCACGAGAAAACGAGAAGATATCAGGTTTTCTACCGGTTGAGAGAGCATGGATAGATAGATTCATAGAACATGGTTACATTGATACCTTCCGTTACTTCCACAGTGATGAACAAGGAGCGTACACGTGGTGGGATATTAAATCGCATGCACGTGAACGAAACGTTGGTTGGCGTATAGATTACTTCTTTGTCAACAAAGAATTCATATCAAATGTTAAATCTTCATTTATACTTAAGGATGTACAAGGATCAGATCATTGCCCTGTTGGTATAACACTAAAAAAATAAAATAGAATAAAACACCTTTTGTTTTTTATAAAAGGTGAAATAC
>JAVYLV010000035.1:0-11391 GCA_038740425.1 Thermoplasmatota archaeon
AGTCGAAATTCTTCCTACTCTGCTTTCTTGTAGATTTTCCAATTTTTTTTTCGCATACCCATCCCTCGCGCAGGAGGATATGCGATTCTTAGATATTAATTATGAACCAAAGCCTGATTTAATCTAATAGGTGTTTCTCTATACTTTTACTTAATACATCCCGATATCTTTCATCTGTTATAACCATCAATATCCAGTCTGGTGCATCACGTGATCTTACAGCTTTAGCTACAGGTGTAAATTCATCTAAGCTGCATGGTTTGTTATCTTCCAATATTGATATATCTGTCTTGTGGAGTCTAGGCTCTGAACGTGATAGCTCAGGTAATGGCACATCAATTATAACATGACCTGGTGGTATGTGGAAATGCTCTTCTAATAACTCCTCTTTTTCCCGTCTGGTGTTAGGATTCTCTAGTTTTGTTATAAGTTGAAGCATCTCCTCGTTACATTCATGACGTGAAAGCATATACGATTGTTTGAATAGTTTTCTATATTTCAAACGTGTTACTATCTCATATTGGTAAGCACCTTGTTTTTTTAGTTCATTTAGTATTTCCCCATCTGTTAAACGAAAGAATCTCAATGGCTCAGGATCTGGTAAAAACTCTAAGGCTTTTGACAACATCAGCTCAGCTATCCTGACAGTCTTGTGGAGGTAGACTGATGAATACATCAGGCTTCTAGCCATTAGTATATTCTCAACGACTGTTACCCCTTTCCTCTGTATCATAAGTTGATCGTTATATATAGTCATAGTCTGCATTAAACGATCAATATCAATCATGCCATATGCTACACCTGTATAGTACGCATCACGCATGAGATAATCTAGTTGATCTATGTCTATAGAGCTGTTCAACATCTGATATAGATAATTTCTATTACTTACATCTCCTCTTATTATGTTAACAAGTTTTTTCTTGTTTATATTTGAATCATCTAATAATTCATTGACTGTCCTGGATTGGGGTATAAGTTTTTTCTCTGTTTCTTCGTATATGTGATATTCACCAGTTATCAATTTCTCTGTTATATCAACATGATCGACCTTGAACCTATCAAGTATTAAAGCTTCGAGTGTATGAGAGAAAGGGCCATGTCCTATATCATGGAGCATGGCTGCGCATTGTATAAGCTCCTGTTCTGTATCATCTAAACCAAGATTCAATGCTAGATCAGATGCTATCTTATATGCTCCTAGACTGTGTTCTAATCTAGTGTGATGAGCACCAGGAAATACCAGATGAGCGAAACCTAGTTGTTTAATGTTATATAAACGCTGAATCTCCAAAGTATCAAGTAATTCCAGGAATAAACCCGATAGCTTGATATTGCCATGTATAGGGTCTCTAACTATCTTATATCCATCATTCATTTTTTAATACTCCTCTCAGATGTTGATCCATTTTTATCTTATCAGAAAAAAATAAACCTGAAGTATTATATATAAATGTATGGTTTTAGGGATATCTTCGTATTATTAAGCAGATGGAGCGTGACTGTTTGAATGAATAAGATTATATTGTTCTCACTTGAGAACTGTGTTAAATGCACCCAGGTGAAAGAGTTACTATCAGGTAGAGATGATATCGAGATAGTGACATTTCCACATGATATAAGAGAATGGAGTGAAAAGGATATCAAATTAGCTAGATCGTATGATGTATTACATGATCTGCAAGTCACAGCACCTATACTATGGGTGAACGGAGAGAAAAAAATAGGATACCTTAGGATAAAAAAATGGATAGACGACTCAAGAAAATGAATGTTATATCAATTGTTATCAAACAAACAAGTTTAGCAGAAAAATTTACGCTTAGGGCCCCCTATGTTCATAAATCTAAAAGAGTAGCAAGTTTAGCTCTGAGGATAATCTTTTTGTGTAGTATATTTATTTTTTTAACGCCATTGCTAAGCATACATCAAGTTTGGTAGTAAGAGGAGTTATATGAGATATGAACTCATCATCAGTAAATGATGATGGCTTCTTGCATAATAATATGTTTTTATCTCGGTTAAATAATTCAGATATCACGTTACATTCATCAGGGTCTATCGCTGTATTTTTAAGAGAATCTATTTCTCTCTCCCAGTATGTTACAAAATCATTGAATTCCTTTATCCAGCTCTGATGAGGATCCATATCCATTATCAAATCCCCCTTTTTATTACTAATAATAACCAGTAATATACTTATAATTTTTGCATATGTGGTGAATTGAGGTGAGTATTTGCGTATCTCCTATAAATATATACACCAAAATAGGAATAAGATGAGTAGATGTGTCTTTGTGTATCTCGTCCCCGCTGTAATCTACTATCTTTTCCACCTTTTGGGATATATGGAGATATAAATGAAGACTTGTTCCATTTTTGATTTTATCATTGATTTATAACAAGAAAAAACTGTTATTTTATGTAGTTTATCCTACAGCTACACAAAGTTTTTAAAAAACCAATGATATCCATAACAATAAGAAAAGATGCACTCACAATGAAAAAAAGGAAAGGGGATCATATGCTATGCAGAAAAGACGTGGGTGAAACCATTATTGATCTGATCGGTAATACTCCACTTGTGAGAATCAACAAACTAAATCCAAATCCTAGAATGAAGATATATGCTAAGTTAGAAGGAAAAAATCCAGGTGGTAGCATAAAAGATCGTATAGCATTGAAGATGATCGAACAAGCAGAAGCCGAAGGGGCGTTATACAAAGGAAAAACTGTTATTGAACCTACATCAGGGAACACAGGTATAGGTCTCGCTATGGTCTGCGTGGTTAAAGGATATCCACTTGTGATCGTGATGAGCGAAGCAGTCTCTATTGAAAGAAGAAAAATACTTACTGCTTTTGGAGCAAAATTGATTCTCACACCAGCAGAACTAGGAACAGATGGTGCTATCATGAAAGCAAGAAAAATAGCAGGAGAAAACCCTGATAAATACTTCATGCCAGATCAGTTCTCTAATAAATACAACAAAATCGCACATTACGAAACAACAGCACGAGAGATCATTGAACAAACCGGTGGTCATATCAACTATTTTGTCTCTGCTATCGGGACATCAGGAACAATCATGGGTGTGGGGAAATACCTAAAAGAATTCAATCCATATATACGTATCATCTGCGCGCAACCAACTAAAGGACATTACATCCAGGGTCTAAAAAACTTAGAAGAAGCCCTGGTTCCTGCTATCTATGATCCATCGCAAATTGATGAGATGGTGATGGTTGAGACTAATGATGCATTTGAGATGACTCGGCGACTTGCAAGAGAAGAAGGGATCCTCGCTGGGATGAGTAGTGGTGCTGCTTTATTTGCAGCTATAGAAACAGCAAAAAAGGCAGAAGAGGGCATTATGGTCGTTATCTTCCCAGATCGCGGAGATAGATATCTAAGCACATCTTTATTCTCATTATAGAACACACTTTAAAGATAGATACTTAAGCAAAAAATTATCTTATTTTCTAAGAGATAAAATCCTTTCTTATGTTGTTCCTCTGAGGAAACTATATCCTCTAGCGAACGCATTCATAACTGCGTAGACAGCATCTGGTCCAATCCTTCGTGCAGCAAGATTCATGGATATGATCATACTACCTATAACATCCCATTTGATAAAATCCCTGTAAACTAGATAAGGATACTGCTTTGTTGTATCTCTACTTATGCAGCAACTCGCTAAATCGCCACTTATCAACGCTCTGTATATGCCCTCACCAGTCAGCGGAAATGAACCTACACCTGCGTCGCCTACAAATAATATATTATCATATTTAAATGGTGGTTGTAATCCTAAAGGTATCAACCCCCCAGTGGTATGATTAACAACCCCTTGTATGTTATGCTCCTCTTTGAACGTTTCTAACTTCTCTTTTAACCTTCTCATTTTTCCATGGCTGAATACACCTAAACCAACGTTAACCTCGTTTTTCTTAGGATCACGTGGGAATACCCAGTAGTACCCAAAATCACCAGAGAATATCATCCTTATCTTACCATGTAGAAAACAGTTTGAATTCTCCAATGTCTGTTGATATGTTAATCCCACTCTACGTAGCGGTATATCTAATAATCTTTTGATAGTGCTAGGGCATCCTGAAGCATCAACTATATAGTCACCATCAAACCGATCAATTGATTTCACCTTCTCACCCATACAGAATACAACACCTAATCTCTTAGATCTTTCCCTTAGTTGAGCTATGAATCTTTGCCTATTAAGTATATATGAAGTACCTGGTGATCGTTTTATAACGTATCTCATACGTCCTATGACAATCTCGACTTCTAATATCTCATTATATACACTACCTACATCAGGTCTCCATCTGTTCCAGGCACTAGCAAGAGTATAACCCTCCCCGCATCTTCGCCCCTCAGGGTTGTAACCTAGGGTTTTATATTTTTCATATACTATAACTTTAGCTGATGGGTCACGCTCCTTTATGGATATAGCAGTACTAAGACCGGCTATACCACCACCTATTATATCAACTTTTATAGAGGATCACCTCTAACTTAATTTTTTAAAAAAAGAAGATGATATAAAGATTACCACTTTATACTCTTTGAATTACAGAAAGGATGTAACTATAAAAAAAAGAATAAAATATATCATATGAATCCTCAGTATAGTAAGTTTCATAAGATTATCTAATATTCCAGGTTTGTCTAATAAATTATATTGATAGCCCCGTAGTGTAGTGGTCAATCATCCGAGACTCTGGATCTCGTGACAGCGGTTCGAATCCGCTCGGGGCTATACATCCTCGTTCTAATCAATTATTTTGACGTTGATAGAATCATTGATATCTACGATCGCTCCTTCAGTTCGTTTACCCATACTACAATTTACTATTATTGTCTGATCCACTCTTGTGACACCTGGATCCTCATGTACATGACCGCACAGTACTAACATAGGTTTATTCACCTGTACAATCTTTAATAGCTCCCTGCTGCCTATATGGCGCCCTATGAATACCTTATCCTGTGTACCATATGGAGGGATATGTGATATAACTATAGTATTAGTATCTATAGCGTCACTAAGTAGTATACTCCTGTCATTTTCTATTCTGTATTCTGATAGTTCACCGGTGATATCACCGCCGATACCTAGAAATTTTTTACCATTTATTACTATTTGTCTTAGATGTATGTTTACCGCTTTACTATTGGAGATAGCTTGTGTGACATCACGGGGATCGATATTACCATGTATCGCTAAGGTTTTAACTGGTATCTGATTTAGAAGGTTTATTGCTAGATCACTCGGTCCGAACTGGGTTATATCACCACAGATTATCACTATATCTGGTCTGTATATCTGTACGTTTTTTAGTATGATATTAATACGGTGTTGTGCACCGTGTATATCAGCAGATGCGTATATCCTCATACTCCCCTGTATGTTTTTTTTGATATAAAAAATATTAGAAGAGTGGTTAAATCATTTTAATTTTTATTCTTCAACATTCTTTTTTTATTAACCCTTCTTCTATTAATATTTCTGATAGCTTATCCACGAACTCTTTGCTGAGTTCCATCTGTATCCCTCTCCTCTCTTCTCTTGTAGAATCTGTTTATGTATATAAATAATTTACTTGATAAATTGATCGTAAATGTGATATGGATATAGGAACATATTAACTCAAAGAGAGAAAATGTCAGATTTTTACCAGGAGTTCTGCAATAGATTAGGCGTTAAACAATTAGAGACCCTTCACTTTTATATAAGTCTATGTCTAAATAAGAAAACATCTTACCTGAAAATCTCTTACTGTAAGTTTTTCGTTTCTTTGCTTTAGGGATTTCTTTTATTTATATTTCTTTGGTCGATCAAGAGTAGGAAAAAAGTAGAAAGGATATAAAGAAATGAAGAACCGATATTGCTCTTAGGCATTATAAAGAAATTTAACGTGAACGCAGCAACAGATAAGAGTAATACTTTAAGAAAAATATGCAGATGTAAAATATTAACAGGATTTAGTCGTTTGTCTCTCAGTGTTCAAAGAAAAACAACATTGATACTTATATCTTCTATCTTGATATTTAAAGAGTATACAATCATCTGCTTCATGTGGTAATAAGATTTCTCTGAGTTTCAGCCTTTGTTTGGAGATTACTTTTGAAACATGCTGTTTTATACAAATACTTTAATAATCAGTTGTTTTATTAACAATAAAAAAAGAAGAGAGGATCCAGAGTTATGTCTGAAGAAGAAGTAATGAAGAATCTATCTGTTATAGAGTATTATAAAGAACAATTAAGCTATATTGACGCCCAACTACAGTACCTACAAGCAATGATCGAAGATAATCTTAAATCTAGGATGACGCTTGAACAGTTAAAAAAGAATCAAGATGTATCAGAAACACTAGTTCCGATAGGTACAGGAGTGTTCATACATGCATCGCTTAAAGATACATCCAAAGCGTTAATTGACATAGGAGCAGGTGTTGTAGCTGAAAAAAATATTGATGAAGCAATACAGAAAATTGATAAACGTATAGAGGAGATACAAAGAAACCAGGAGAGATTGTACTCTATGTCTGACAGGATACAACAAGAAACTGAGGATTTATCAGCGAAGACACAAAGAATGATAGAGGATCTCAAGAAAAAATAGAGTAGATACCGAGGATTAAGTTTTCTTATGTTTAATTTTCTGAAAAATAAATTAAAAATATTCGAGAAAAAACTCGAAGAGGAGATCGAGTCAGAATTAGCAAAAGAGACATCGACATCAGATATAAAAGAAAAACAAACTAGTGAGATAAAAAAAGATGAACATAGACAAGAATCCCTCTCCCCAGATAAAAAAACAGATGAATCAAAGATCGATTACAAAAAAAATAGGGATGACCAGATTGAAAAAAGCATTGAGACTGAGTTGGCACGTATCATTCAAACACGTAAAGGTATAGAATCTGCAATGGAGCCTGTTAAGAAATCTGTAGTACTTACTCTAGATGAGAGAAGAATAGATGAATTGCTATGGGATCTTGAAATCGGTTTATTAGAAGCTGATGTAGCATACTCTGTAATCGAATCAATAAAAAAAGATATAAAAGAGGAGATAAAACATGTACCATTTGATAAGAATAAAGCTAAGGATTTCATTAAAAACCTACTTAAACATGCCATCTCGAATGTACTCTCATCTAACAATTTTGATTTAATAGAATACATAAAAAGAGAGGATAAACCTGTTGTAATAATGTTTGTAGGTGTCAATGGAACTGGCAAAACATTAACCATAGCGAAGATAGCTAATCTCTTAAAAAAGCATAATATAACATGCATCATGGCTGCTGGTGACACCTTTAGAGCGGGAGCTATAGAGCAATTAGAGATACATGCTAAAAAACTTGATGTAAAATTGATTAAACATGGTCCAAATGCTGACCCAGCAGCGGTCGCTTATGATGCTATCCAACACGCTAAAGCAAAATATAAAGATGTAGTATTATTAGATACTGCAGGTAGGATGCAGACCAATGTTAACCTGATGGATGAAATGGCTAAGATCAAAAGAGTAGCTAAACCTAATCTCATAATATTTGTGGGGGATGCTTTAGCTGGTAACGACGCGGTTGAACAGGCTAAAAGATTTAACGAAGTGGTAGGTATAGATGGGGTTATATTAACCAAGGTTGATGCTGATGCTAAAGGAGGAAGCTCGTTATCTATAGCTTATACCATCGGTAAACCACTACTATACATCGGGGTAGGTCAAGGTTACGATGATCAAATACCTTTTGATGCTGAATGGATGGTGAACAACATATTTGAAAAAGAGTAACGTTGATACCTCAACTGTATTTTTTTATGATTCAATTATAGTACCCTCAAATGGTAAACCTTTCATCGCTTTTTCAAGTTGATCTAATCTCTTACCATTAACAATAAACGTCGGTATTCTAGCTCTTTTAATCACCTGTAAAGATGGAGGGTCAATCACAGCATGAGCACCAGCAGTACGCCATCCTACCCCATATCTTTCTATTAACTCGTCTACATTTATCTTCTTTATCATTTTTGCGTCCTTGTATCTATTAGGATCTTTATCATATATACCATCAACATTGGTAGCATTCACAAAACGAGACGCCTTAGTCTTCTCAGCTAACTCAGCGCTAACTAGATCAGTACTATGACCAGGTGTTGTACCACCCATCACTACTATCCTTTTATCAACTCTACTAGCTTCTTCTATACTAGTGGGTATTATAGGATTAAGACTATCCAACAGGTATAATAATAGTTTAGCGTTGACACGTGTGATGTCTATACCCAGCGTATCTAATCTCTCTTCATTTAAACCATTTCTTCTACCCAACTCAATGATATCACGTGCTAACCTACCACCACCTGTTACTACAAATAGCCTATAAGTTTTTGATATATCCTTAATAAGTCTTGATAACTCCCTGAGAAAACAAGGTTTGTGATCCTGTGCGAGTATAACCGATCCTCCAAGTGAAAGTACAATATTCTCCATGATAAAAAAACTCCCTCCATCTCCTCTTTTTACTAGGCTATCTCTGGTCCACCTACACGACCTTGTTTTGCATCATTACCAAGTCTAACCTGCGGGAGAGGTATAGGTGGTGGTAAACCTAGACTTTTAGCTATAAATACTGCTTCAGGTACACAAAAATGCATGATAGTTGTATGTATGAAACTAGCAATGTTATCAGGCATCCTTCGGGTTTCATTCCATTTGTCAGATAGTACCTTAGCATCAGGGTGTTCATACACCAAGAAACCTTCGAGTTTTATTATACCAAGAGGTCCGTAGTTAGCTGTATATTGAAAATCAACAGAAGAGTCATTACCCTGGCGATAAAGCACATGTGTTATCGTACTATTATGATCTATACGTATCTGCTGAGGTTTATCAGGATGGATCTCACTGTATCTATGTGCATCAATAGCTTTGATCTGGATTAACTTTATCTTCATAGATGATCAACAAGCATTAAACAGTTTTCATACTTTTACAACTTTCGTTAAAAAATATAAATACCAGAAATAGATGAGGAGTATCAAATAGTTTGAAATCTAATCATAGAAAATTACATAAATTCCTCTTTGATAAACACTGAGGGTTAATTATGATTAAAAAAAGCAGAGTATTCATGATGATAATATTATCTCTTATCTTAGTTCTATCTACAAATAGTATAGTAGGAGCGTACACTCTTGAGATAACTGATTATAGGGTTGATATAACAAACACTGGTAACCATCTGAAAGTGACAGAGGATATAAAGCTAAAAAATAAGAATTCAGACGGCGCTACCCTGTTAGATTTCTGGATACAGAAGGAATCACAGGATCCTATAACTATATTATCGGTTGATCATAATGTTAAATTAGCACCTATTATAAGAGGTTATACCTATACCTGTAATCTCACATTGTATAATATTAGCATAAAGAAGGATGAAATTTTACATATCTCTATAACTTATAATCTACCAACTACGACTACCAACTATGAAAAAAGATTGACATATAATACTAATACAATAATGGTTAATCTTGATGATAGGATTATAGGTAGATTTGAGAGTCTCACATCAGATGCATCGTTATCCTTGCCGTTATACAAACCAGCGGAACCACCAGTTCATCCTCTATATTTAATATTCATATTTTTACTTGTAGTATTAATCATTTTAGTAATGCTTTTGATATTAAGACGGCAGAGATCAAAAACAAAAAAAGAGGATGTTTTAGAATCAGATGAGATACTTAACTTTAAGAAGACGCTTCTCCTGTTGATATTAAAAGAGATAGAAAAACAATACCGAGCTAAGGAGATATCTGAAGATACCTATAATAAGATAAAAGAGGAATACAAACAACAAGCAGTGGAGGTAATGAAGAAGATAGAAGATAGAAAGAAGAAGATAGAAGATAGAAAAACTAAGATATAACCTTAGAAATCAAATAGACTAGGTTGGTTTTTAACATCATATCCTTTTTTCTCATTGTCAACATCGTCTATCTTTAATTGTTCATCATTTTTTTCCTCACAATATTTGTTGATTTCATCTAATTTATAAGTGTATTTATCACCAAGCAGATATATTATATCCTCCTCTGATAATTCAAGATACTTCTTAATATTGCAAGCGAACTTAGTATCCCTCTGAAATAGAGTGGATACCATCGGTAGTATGAAATCCTGGGTTTTCCTGCAAGAAGCATGACACAATCTACTAATCTTTGAACTGATATTTTTCCTTCGCTCTCTCGTTGTTTTACCAAGTTTTAATTCCTTTGTCCATACAGGGGAGCTGTATTGAACAAAACCATAATTCCTTGTCTTAGATAGTGATACACCATGTGTCATTAACTCACAAGCGTATGACCATAGATTATAATATTGCCTTCTGTAGACCCTACTGAAGAATATATCAGCCTTGGATATATTATCGTAACTCTTAACCAGATCCTCACCTTGATACACCCGTGGTACATTCTCATTGATCCACAGTAGAAAAATCTCTGGTTCAATATCAGGTATAATATCACCTCTGTTACTGGGTATGCTCCATCTTTTGAATATATCTCTCAATGCATCAAAGATGTATCTCTCTCTATCTCGGTGACCCAAGATGTCAAGATTCTGTATATCTATCCTCCTGTTATTAATTGCTAATGATTGTAGATCATTTATAGCTGAGCGTACATCTCCTTTAGACCTGGCAGCGATTGACTCTAAAACCCTTAGATCAGCATTTATATTCTCCTCTTGACATATACGCTTTAGAAGGTTCACTATCTCGCCTTCGCTCACCTCATAGAAATTAATCACAGTACACAGATTAGATAATGCTTCACCAGATCCTTTAATCAGACTATAATAATCATTTACTATCAATATTATAGGTTGTCTAGTAACCTGTATCGTCTCTATTATCGCTTTTTTGCCGCCTCTATCGCTCAGATCAACTGATTCTAAACGATGTTCACCTACTTGTTCATACAGATTGTCGGCCTCGTCTAATATTATCAACTTATAGCGCCGTCCCCCTGATGATTGATAAAAACCCGAGTAATCAAGTGTATCATGCAAAGCACCAGCAGTAGCTATCTTTTTTATCATATTAGCGTTTCTAGCATCAGAAGCATTAAGCTCTATAACACTCCATTTGTACTCATTAGCTAACGCTAACGCGCTACTTGTTTTACCTACACCAGGCTTACCAGATAATATAACAGCTCTCTTCTTCGGTATTTTACCGCTCTCCCAAGTATCAGCGTATTTTCTAAGCGCTGAGACAGCACCTTGGTTACCAAGGATCTCATCCAAACGTTTTGGCCGATATTTCTCAGTCCAATCCTCCATATTCA
>JAVYLV010000036.1:0-4544 GCA_038740425.1 Thermoplasmatota archaeon
GCCACCTATAAGCTCATATAACTCCTCTGATAGATGTGGTGTGAACGGCGACATTAACCTTATCCATTGGTCTAATACTTCTCTTAGTATTTTCTTGTTACCGCCATCTCTTCTAAGGTACCATTGTATGTCTCTAAAGAACTCGAAGAATATCTCATTAGAGGCTGATCTTATATCATATGTCTCAAATGCTATGTTCACCCTTTGTATGCACCTGTTAAGTGTGCTTTTAAGCCATAAATCGATGTTTCTGTTAGCCTTATCCTCTTTTGTTTCCATTATAAGTTTAACTAGGGAGTATATACTAGATACCCTGTTCTTGTATTTTTTAACAACCTCTGGGTCCCATTCTATATCAACGAAAGGGGAACCAATATGTGCATAGTAGAGCCTCATAGCGTCAACACCGTATATGCTCGCTGCTGATACTATAGGTTCAGCTCCTCCTTTGGATTTACTTATCTTCTCTTTGCCTCTTTGCGTGACCCACCAGTGTGCAAATATCCCTTTAGGCCGTAAGTATTCTGGTAGTACTGCTACATGGTTCATGAGAAATACTGGGAAATGAACGGTTTTATGCTCTTTACCACCTAGGTTTATATCAACAGGGTAGTAGTATCTAAAATCATCATGTATCTGCTCCCATATGGGTTTCAATGGTTTTCCTTTTCCTAGGAATACGTAATCGAAGAATTCTAATGTTAGATTCTCTGGTTTTATTATTTTTTTATTGATGTAGTATGATATGATATAATACATAGGATATAGCGTTGAGTCTGATATGGGTTCGATTATCCATCCTTTTTTAAATGGGAACTCTGTACCAAGCCAGGATCCTTTGCGTATAACCGCGCGGTCATCGAACCATTCTAGTACCTTAGGCATCTCTTCTTTGTACTCCTCAGGGTATATGTTCATCTTCTGTGAATGCTCTATCGATGATCTTGTTAGATCAGGATCGCTGTATTTGATGAACCATTGGTCAGGTATCTTTTTTATGATTACGCGTTCACCGCATCTGCATATAACTTCTTCTGAGAATTCTCTCATTATAGTCGCGTTGTTTTGCTGTATTAGGTCATTTTTAACTGTATCTTTGATATCTGATATCTTTATACCAGTGTACATTAAGCATTTCTCATTTAGGTAGCCAGTGTGGAATTCCTTTTTGTATACTATCTCAGTTGCTTCATCTAGTTTTTCTTTTTCTTCTTGGCTTTTTATACCTAGTTGTTCACATGCTGTTTTAGCAGGGTTAGAGGTTAAACCGTCACCTGTGATGATAGTTATAGGTTCTATTTTTTCGCCGGATTCTAATAGAGCTATGTAATCATATGGTGCGTGTGCAGGTACTGACATTACTATACCAGTTGCTATATCAGGATTAACAAATACACCTGGTAGTATAGGTGCTTCACGGTTTACAACTGGTATGATGCATTTCTTACCTATCAGTGTTTTACCAGGTATTTTATCAGGTAATGTCTCAACATTGTTGAACTGTGCCGATATCTTCGCTCTGCATTCAGTTGAGCATATCCAGACCTCGTTATCTACTTTTACTTTCTCGTATACGACATCTGGGTGCACCCATAGGTTGGTTACGCCGAATATAGTTTCAGGTCTCAGTGTAGCTGCTGGTAGTATAGCCCCATCATCTAACTTGAATTTTATAACTGTGAACTCTAGTATCTCAGATGATCCTCCTTTGGACACATCGGTTTCTGATTTATCAACTGCTACTGGTCCACAGTTCGGGCAGTATGGGGCATAGTGGGGTTTCTGTATTAGAAGGTTTTTTTCATTTAGTTTATGGAATTGCCATGTTATGAATCTTTTATAGCCATCAGATATAGTTGTCATTAATCTGTTGTAATCTATTAGAAATCCGAATCTTTTCCAGTAATCCTCAGTGTATATTTTACTGAAGTATCTTACTACTTCTAAAGGGTCTTTTAGTTTTTCTATTTCTTTGTCTGTGCATCCGTTTTCTCTGAGTAGTTTTATTGTATCTGGGTCGCCTCTCTGTATCTTCTTAGCAAAACCTATGGAGGGTATACCTGAAGCGTGGAAGCCTGCTGGGAATAGTACGTCGTAACCTGTCATTCTTTTGTATCTGGCTATTATATCGCAGTATGTGAAACCTCTCATATGGCCAACATGTAGGTAGCCTGATACTCCAGGGTAAGCGAAATGTATGAAGAATTTTCTTTTTTTATCTTTTTTAGATTCGTATATTTTATCTTTGTACCATCTTTTCTGCCATTTCTTCTCGATCTTTATATAATCGTAATCCTTGTTCATGTTTTTTTCATCTTAGAGTAACTAGGATGTGATTTAAAATATTTCGTATTGTTTTATTGTTGTTCATTTTTTGTTATTTTGGCTGTTTTTATTCTTAGGCGTTTTGCTAAAAAGACACGATATATTTATATAATAAAAAATGTAAAGTATAACATTGAGGAGTTGTTTAGAAGATGATGATTGAGAGAAAAATGATGCTGGTAACTGAGATCTCAACTAAACAAGAATTTGATGAGATGAAAGAGATAATGGAGATATTTGCAGTTAAAGGATGGGTGAAGCAAATAGCAACACCTATCAAAAGAATATAAAAAATATACCATTTTTAGAATTATAATTTTTTAGCGATCTCTACTAGAATATGCTGTTTTGAACCTTTTTTATCAACCAAGACACGCCCTTCCTTACGCCATGCACGAGAAGGATGCATAGCGTTTTTATCAACTATAGGATGCAGACCAAGGGATCTAGCGACATTAGCGATATCATCAACAGAAGGATATTTATCAGATTTATGCTGCATCTTAACTCTTCTACCCTCACTTCTACTCAGAGATACATCAAAATAAAGAGGCCATAACACTATCTTATTATCATCCTTTGAAACCATACGCCATCATCATGGTTCCATTATTCTAATAAAACAGCGTGTATACTACCACATTGACCAGGACGAGAAGTGACACGCGCTTTACCTAATTTAGTATTTATAACAGCACCTTTAGTAATAATATTACGCCTCACATAGTGAATATTAGTAGGATTCTCAACCACAGTTATAATTTCTGTTTTCTGCGTCTTATTAGTCTTAGGATCAGTCACATAAGCAACATCAGAAGACATCAACCTAGTCTTTTGATTATTACCCCTAGTTCTAATTTTTTTTAGTTTAACCTTCCCTATAGTAGTAAGAGTACTCTCACAACCTATCTCAAACTTTCGCTTACCACGAGCATAACGTATCCTTCTACCTGTTTTACTTCTTCTGGGTTTACCTTGCCATAACACCATGAAAAATCGGAATAACATTCATCTATTTAAAGAATACGCCCCCTGTAAAGTAAACAACAGGCACCACCAACATCTTATTATAAAAAAAGTAGTTTTTTTCTTATTTTCATACCTTCTATCTTTATCGCATAGTGATTGAAGACCTTATTTGACATAACAGCCTTTCTCTTAAGAAAAACAAACAATAGTTAAATCCTCGAGAAAGGAAAAGACCCAAAACAGCGTATAGCGACTACAGTTATTCAAAAACCATACTACAGTCCCACCGACAAGTGGCGTTCCTTTCGGTAGTACATCTAGTACCCTATTCAATAATTCTTAAAAAATCATCATGTCTCTCATAAATAACGAATAAAAAAATAGGATAAGACATATTAGATTAAGAAAGATTAGCTCTCAATCACAAATGGTACACCCTCCTTGTTTCTAAAAAAATAGACAAGGCGGGTTACAGATACAAGAACCCTGTTTTTCCGACAAATCAATAAAAAAAACGCGTTTTTTGGAATTTTGACGGAAAAATCGATAATAGGGTTTTATAAACCCCGTCCTGGTTTTTAGTATTAGAGGCATAAAAAAATGAATGAAATAAATAAAAAAAATGAAGAGATAAAGGAGGCGAATACATGTACTTCTTTCTAATCTACTACCCATTACTAGGAGCGGGGTTAAAATATATAGACAACGCATTCGATGAACAAATATACAACAAAAAAATAGCATGCATAATAGCACCTTTACTAGGTTTACTATGGGCGTATAACATGATCCTAGACCCCGCCTCCGCTAGCATACTACTAGCAATAGTACTAGGTGTACTACTAAAAGGTAAAATCGACAACTACGCTCACTTAGCAGGATTATCGGTTATACTAACGATCATAATAATAGCACGTGTAGAAATACTACTAATACCATTGATAATATTAACCATATCAGCACTACTAGACGAAGTTGGCAACGACATAATAGATAAAAAGGGATACATCTCCAGTAACAGCATAACCAAAAAGATAACAGGTTATTTCTTCGACCAACGCTGGCTAACCAAAGTTGCCGTACTAATACTAGCCATAATGGGCTTAATACCTTACATCTTCTTTGCAGCTATGATACTATTCGACTACGCTTACCTAGGCGTACGTTGGTACAGTAACATAAAAACACATAAAGCACAAATAACTCTTAGAAGTAGCATAGATAAAAACGACAAGAAAGCATCAGCCGCC
>JAVYLV010000036.1:4554-11114 GCA_038740425.1 Thermoplasmatota archaeon
TGGACAATAAAAAAACAAAAAACTCCGCTTTTCATATCATCACTCTCTGAATAAAAAACCTTCTTATCTCCTCCAGTTCTTAAAGCGATAATAAATCCAATGAGCATCTCCTCAATAAAAAAAGAGGGGATGCAATCTATATCATGAATCATAATAGGAGGCATATCTAAGAAGATAAAAAGGATGCTTATGCACCTAGATAATCAGATGAACAAACATCTGCAGAAAACAGATATAAACTCTCTAACCCCATACAAAAAATAGAAAACTAAATATAGTAATCAAACCCAGAAAAAAGGTTAAATAAAAAAAAAGAGTAAAAATATGAATGAAATAATAATCATACTGTTGTCATACACTACCATAGGCGCAGGTTTAAAATATATAGATGATGCATTCGACGAACAAACATTCAATAAACACATAGCTCTAGCGATGGCACCTTTAATAGCGATCCTATGGGTATACAACATGATCATTGATCCTATATCAGCAACTATACTGCTAGCGATCATGATAGGTGTACTAATAAAAGGTAAGATAGATAACTATGGTCATGCTATTGGCTTAACAACCATAATCATCCTAGTACTAATAGCAGGTATACAAGTATTATGGTTACCCTTACTAATGATCATATCATCTGTAGTACTAGACGAAGTTGGTAACGATGTCATAGACTACAACCGCAATAATCTAAAAATGTCAAATATACAACATAGACTCATAGTAACATTCTTTGACCAACGATGGTTGACTAAGATAACAGTACTATACCTCGTCTTATTAGGAATCGCCCCATGGTACTTCTTCTCAGCTATATTCTTCTTCGATAGCGCCTATCTCCTGGTACGCATGTACAGCCATTCAATATCAAAAACTAAGGTTGCAACAAACTGATCAAAAAAACAAACAAAAAATGACGACCCTTTATAACTGCTTCTCCGCTCTATTACCACTCTTAATGTGATATCGTGACAGCTCATACAAATCCAGGTATATCTCTGGTCTTACATCACGTATCAAAGGACGATTCATACGCGCTACCCTCTCCTTACTAACATCTATATCACATACAACAGTACTACTCTTAAAATAAGGAGCTTTCACCAATAAAACACCCAGAGGATCATAAACCCGGGAACCACCCCAGAATACAAGATCATCCTGCGCTCCAACAAGATTGACAAAGACAACATAAACAGTATTCTCAAGCGCACGAGCGGGTAACAAAGTCTCAAAATAACCCCTAGTTATAGACGGTGTAGCTGATATGTACACTATGATATCAGCACCCTGCAAGGATAACGCCTTAGAAGCCTCAGGAAAGAACAAATCATAACATACAAGTAAACCTACCTTACCAAACCTAGTCTGAAAAACAGGTAAACGTTCACCCTGGTCAAAGAATATCTTCTCCTCAAACGGGCCGACTGTAGGTAAGAACCATTTTTCATAATGATCAACCTTACCATCAGGGTGTATTAGCACGGAGGCATTATGAACCAAACCCTTAACATTCTCGTCAAGTAGAGGCATACCAAAAACGATGTAACAATCCCTTCTCTTAGCTATACCTTTCAATCTCTTAATAGAGGGACCATCAACTGACTCAGCCAACGGCAACCATTCATCCTTACATTTATAACCTGTTAAAGATAACTCCCCAAACACATACATATCCGCCCTAGTCCCTGATATAGCCCTGCTCATGATCTCAATATTACCTTCTTTATCACCTATCCTAGGTCTCATAGAAACCAAAGCGAATCTCATATTATCAAACCATCCTTAGAAAGATAATAAGAGGAACAAAAGAGGGTTATAATAATTTAACCCATAACCCCAACATGAGCTAACCTACTGGAAAAAACATATGAATATATAAAAAAAACTAGAAAATTATATAAAGTATAAAAAATAAATATATCTTTATCTGGTAAATAACGAGGGGAAAACATGTCTGTTGTAACATTAAAAAAACTAAGAGATGCACTTGCATATGCCTTCTCATATACACTCAGTGAGGCATACAAAAAAGCCAATATTATATTAGATCTATTTGGATTCGATGACTATATAATTGATAATATACTAACACCTGAAGAGAGAAAACTAATATTAAGCCTACAAGCAAAAGGAATGATATCCTTACTAAGAGAGGATACCACAATAAACAACGGTATACCCTGGCGTATATACTACTGGCATCTAGACACAAAAGCTATAATGAAATACGCCAAAAACAAAAAAAACAACAACTGCAAAAATATAGACACACCAGACCAAGAATACATAAACATATACGAGACTATAACAGATACCCAATGGAACCATAGAGGATAAAAAAAATTAGAAAAAACCTGTTCATCCCACCAACCTCTTATTTTAACATACACAAAAACATATTAATAACCAAATCAACATTCCAACGCAAAAACCATGAAGAAAAAAAACTATACAACTAACTCAATAAAACCTCAACCTATAACAAAGATAGCTGAAAAGATAAATCTACATGAAGATGAACTAATACTCTGTGGTAACTATAAAGCCAAGGTTAAAATAGATGTAATAAAAAGATTAAAAGATAAGAAAAAAGGAAAACTCATACTAGTAACAACTATAAACCCTACACCAGAAGGTGAAGGAAAAACAACCATCACTATAGGTTTAACACAAGCATTAACAAAATTAAAAAAGAAAGCTACATTATCAATAAGAGAACCATCGCTAGGACCCATAATGGGCCACAAAGGCGGAGCTACAGGTGGAGGATACTCACAGGTTATACCATATGATGATATCAATCTTCATTTCACAGGTGACATGCATGCCATAACCAGTGCTCATAACCTACTATCAAGCCTAATAGATAACCATCTACATCACGGTAACAAATTCCAGATCGACCCACGTTACATAGTATGGCCAAGGGTACTAGATATAAGCGACCGTGCTCTAAGACACGTAGTAGTAGGATTAGGAGGACCAAACGATGGTGTACCACACGAGGTTGAATTCGCTATAACACCAGCATCCGAGATCATGGCTATACTATGCCTCATAAAAAACCTTAAAGATCTAAAAGAACGGCTAAGACATATAATAGCAGCATACACGTATGATAACAAACCAATCACAGCTAATGACTTAAAAGCAGTAGGAGCAATGACCGCTCTACTCAAGGATGCTATACACCCTAACCTAGTACAAACCATAGAAGGCGTACCAGCATTTGTACATGGAGGACCTTTTGCTAATATAGCACACGGAGCTAGCAGTCTAATCTCAATACAAATGGGGCTGAGACTCTCAGACTACCTGGTGACAGAGGCTGGCTTCGGCTCAGATCTAGGAGCTGAGAAATTCTTTGATATAGTCTCACGCATAGGTGGTTTAAAACCTGATGCAGCTGTCATAGTTGTAAGCTGTAGATCACTAAAAAGACACGGCGGGGGAACAGATTTAAAAGCACTTAAAAATGGTTTATCAAACCTTGATAAACACATCGAGAATATAACACTATTTGGAGTACCTGTAATAGTAGCAATCAACCAATTCCAAGGTGATAAAGATGAAGAGTACGATATTATAGAGAATTACTGCTCGTCCAAAGGGGTACCATGCGCTGTAGCAGATGTATACAGAGCAGGTGGGGAAGGTGGTATAGAACTAGCAGGTAAACTAATAGATATAATACATAACAAAAAAACAAGATTCAGATACCTATATGACACATCGCTACCAGTAAAGGATAAGATAGAGATTATAGCTAAGAAGATATACGGTGCTGAACGAGTAGTTTACACTGTTAACGCTGAGCAGGATATCAAACTATGTAATGAACTAGGATTGGATAAACTACCTATATGTATAGCTAAGACGCCTTACTCATTATCAGATGATCCTTCGGTTGTAGGTAGACCAGCAGGCTTCAAGATAACAGTAAGAGAAATTAAATTCTCAGCTGGAGCAGGATTCCTAGTACCAATGACAGGTAAAATAACAACCATGCCGGGTTTGCCTGCAAGGCCGAGCTCAGAGTATATAGATATAGATGAAAAAGGTAACATAAAAGGCTTATGAAAAAAAGGGTTTCTATAAAATGAGTTTCTTTTATATAGGGATTTAACCATATCATAACTAAAAATAAGTGAAGGGAGGATAAAAAATAATGGTTACTGATACAGATGATATACAATCATACATAGACGAGATCCTGGATATTCTAAGTGAGGAGTCTGATAAAACAGTGGACAGGGAAGAGATAGAGAAAGAATTCAAAAGGTTCTTAGAGTACGGTGTACCTATTGACCAAACCAAACAGACGCTCATCAAGAAATTCACTGCAACAACACCATCAACACCAGCTGAGAGAACACTAATAGCTGACCTCCAATCTAACACATCTAATGTTCATCTACTATGCAGGGTTATAAGTGTTAACGAGAAACAAGTGACTGCACGTGGAGAGAAGAAGGATATACTATACGGTGTGATAGGTGATGAGAGTGGTACTACAAGGTTCACAGCTTGGAAGAAGTTTGACATACAGAAAGGTGATGTAATAGAGATAAAAAACGCTTATACACGGGGATGGCGTGATACAATACAAGTTAATCTTAGTGAACGAACCAGTGTGGAGAAAACCAGTGAGGATCGATTAATGGATCATAACATCGAACCAAAAGAGTGTAAAATATCGAATCTAAAATCAGGGCTTATAGGTATAGAGTTAACAGTGAAAGTCTTAGAGGTTAAAGAGAGGGAGGTAGAAGTTGAAGGTGTTAAAAAGAGGGTTTACTCTGGTTTGATAGGTGATGAAACAGGTAAAGCACAGTTCACATCATGGCATGATTTCAAATTATCACCAGGGAAAACCATAAGGATAAGAGGAGGTTATGTTAAAACATGGAAGGGCATACCCCAGTTAATCTTCGATGAGAAAGCAAACGTTGAAGAGATAACTGATACAGATATAGCGAAGAAAGATATAGAAACCAGACGTGTACCATTACATGAACTGGTAGAACGCAGAGGAGCATTAGACGTAGAAGTAGAAGGCACAGTGATAGAGATAAGAGAAGGATCAGGTCTTGTCGCAAGATGCCCTACATGCAACAGGGTTACAAAAGATGATGAATGCAGTATACATGGAAAAGTCAAAGGAGTACCTGATCTAAGAGTGAAAATACTATTAGATGATGGTACAGGTAGTGTAACATGCTCTCTGAGTAGAGAATTCATAGAGGAGTTATTCGGAGAACGGATAAAGGAATGGGAGCGGAACAATAAGGATAATAAATCTATAGTAGATGAATTCCACAGGGTTTTATTTGCACGTAGATTAAACATCATAGGTAACGCTCTAGGTGATGAGTACGGTACAGCTATAATAGCGAAGAAAGCGGAGATAAAAAAAATTAACATCGATGAAGAGGTAGAGGTTTTAACAAAAGAGTTGGAGGAGTTAGCATGATGAACAAGAGAGAACCCGCATGGCGTGTATTCGCTGGGGAATACAATGATGCAACATTAGAAGTTAAAGGGACAGGTGAAAAGACGCCATCATATGTTATCACACCTCTTGGTGCTAAGATAAACCGTGTTTTCATAGTAGGTGTGCTAACAGATATAGAACCCATGACAGAAGGGGGTGAGATGCTACGAGCCCATGTATCAGACCCTACAGGTGTATACACATTATACTCAGGGCAGTATCAGCAAGAAGCAACAGATACACTTCAAAGTATAGAGACACCCTCCTTTATAGCTTTAGTAGGAAAAACAAGGACGTATAGATTAGAGGATCAAACTTTATACGTATCAATAAGACCAGAGTATATAAGAGAAGTTGATGCACATGTAAGAGATCAGTGGATAATAGAGACATGTAAACATACAAAGGATAGGATACACGCTGTATTAGAAGCTAAAAAAATGAACCCTGCTAACACCTATGATCTACATAAACTAGGATATAGCAGAGAGTTATCTGAAGGTGTAGTAGCAGCTGTTAAACATTACAGCAACATAGATCTACATCGATACATAGCGATGATACAGGAGTCACTACAATACCTTATACCAGATAGAGAACATACCAAGACACTGATAACACCAACTGAAGAGAAAACAGAAAAAGAAAAGAAAGAAATAAAAACACCAATAAAGGAGAAACCATCTAAAACACCATTTAAGGTTGAATCAGAGAAAGAAAAAGATGCCGAGGGTATAGTACTAAGGGTGATAAAAGAGATAGAAGACGAAGAAGGAGCAGCATGGGACGAGATCATGAACAAATGTAAAGCATCAGGTTTAACAGAAGATACGGTAGAGGAGGCGTTAGCCTCATTGATGGATAAAGGATTGATATATGAGCCTATACTAGGTTTAATCAAAACCACATAGTGAAATAGGGGCTGCAGCCCCTATAACCCCGCTCCGCCTTCGTTCCTCGGCAAGCCCTAACGGGCGTTGCCGCATCTCACTCGGCGGTTAAGCGTGTTGTCGGTCATCAATAAGCATCACATTATGATGGCTTTGCTGATCTCTTA
>JAVYLV010000037.1:0-10940 GCA_038740425.1 Thermoplasmatota archaeon
CTCTCTTTTGGTATCCCACCTAGTAGCTTCTTTTGTATCTCCTCTGCTTTTGGGTATTCACCTATAGGAACCATTAATCTAGAGGCTTTAGTGTCGATATCACCAACATTTATACCTCCTTGATGGTGGAATAGTATTTCATCACCTTCGCGTTTAGATAAGATAGCTACGTAGTATTCATCAGTTTCCTTGTGTGGTATGAATGGTTCAACAATGAAATGTGTTAGTACACCTGTAACTGATCCTATGGTTATCTTTTTGTTCATATTTTCTTTTATCCATTTTTCAGCTGTCTTCCAGTCAGCATCTAGCAGTATTAGTTTGCTTTTACCTCTTCTCTTGATGAGTTGATCAGGTTTAACCACTAGTTTTTGTTTGGTAACCCATTTGTATTCACTTGGTATCTTCTTTAGATCAGTCTCTGGTGTTATAGTGATGAATCTATCCTCTATCTTGTATCCGCCATCTGTGTATTCTCCAAGTAGTCTAGCTATCATTCTTTTACCATCAGCTTCTCTTATAGCCTTCTGCGCCATATCTCAGTAAAACCTCCTATTTTTCATCATCAAATCTGCTATCCTATCTTCTTTTTAAGATTATTAGCTATTGCATCTATGAACTCCTCAGTGTAAACCTGTTTATTCTTAGGACTTGGTTCAGCTACTTGTATTAGATCACCTGTCATTATCCCACTCTCAACAGTCTGGATAGAGGCTTCCTCTAACTTCTTAGCGAATTCTACTACCTCAGGTGTACCATCAAGTTCCCCTCTCTTTTTTAAGCAACCTGTCCATGCGAATATAAGCGCCATAGGGTTAGTAGATGTCTTCTCTCCTTTAAGGTATTTGTAGTAATGTTTCTGTACTGTACCATGAGCAGCCTCGTATTCGAAGAAACCATCAGGTGACACCAACACAGAAGTCATCATAGCTAGACTACCAAATGCTGACCCTAGCATATCAGACATTACATCACCATCATAGTTTTTAACAGCCCATAGGAATCCGCCTTCTGATTTAATCACACGTGCTACAGCATCATCTATAAGTGTGAAGAAGTAGTTTATACCAGCCTCTTTGAATTTTTTCTCCCAGTTCTTCTCGTACTCCTCCTGGAATATATGTCTAAAGTGACCATCATAGGTTTTGGAGATTGTATCCTTAGATGAGAACCATAGATCAACTTTCTGATCCAAAGCATATATGAAACATGATTTAGCGAAACTCCTGATTGATTTATCAGTGTTATGTATGCCTTGCAGTATACCTGGACCATTAAATTCATGTATGGTTAATCGTGTAGGTTGACCACCGTCAGCTGGTGTGAAAACTAAATCTCCTTTACCAGGACCGTTAACTCTTATCTCCTGGTTCTTATAGACGTCACCATAAGCATGCCTACCTATGATAATAGGTTTCTTCCAATTTCTAACAGCTGGTGGTATGTTCTTTACTAGTATAGGAGCTCTGAATACTGTACCATCAAGTATAGCTCTTATTGTAGCGTTAGGACTTTTCCACTCTTGTTTAAGTTTGTACTCTTTGACTCTATCCTTGTTTGGTGTTATAGTAGCGCATTTAACACCTATCTTATGTTTCTTTATGGCGTTAGCAGCCTCTGTTGTAATCTTATCATCGGTTTCATCTCTTCTCTTTAAACCCAGATCGTAGTACTCCAGGTTCATATCTAGGAATGGTAACAGTAGTTTCTCCTTTACCATACCCCACATGATCCTTGTCATCTCATCTCCATCTATCTCAACTATCGTATTCTTCACTTTTATCTTATGTCTATCATACAATTTTACATTCTGTTGTTTCATATCATATCAACACCCCTTTTTGCCTCATTTTTTTATTTACCGCCTATAAAATTCAGGGTACCCCCTGCTAGTAGTATCTGTTTCTCCCTCTCGGAGAGGTCGTATTTAACCTTGAATTCTTTACCTTTAGTTTTATTAGCTACTGTCAGTATCTCTCCTTTCTTCAGTTTTTTACCTATGTCGCTGATCAATAGTTCATCATTAACATCTATACTATCATAGTCTTTCTCATCTGTGAATATCAATGGTATTATACCGAAGTTAACAAGGTTAGCTTTGTGTATCCTCTCTATGGATTTAGCCAATACTGCTTTTACACCTAGATGCATTGGGCATATGGCTGCATGCTCCCTGGATGAACCTTGACCATAACTTACCCCTGCTACTATGATGTTATGTTTACCTTTGGATGTATTCTGCTTAGCCTTCTCATGGAATGCTGGGTCTATTATCTCGAAGACATACTCTGAGTATTTAGGCACGTTTGATCTATACTTCATACGTGCCCCTGCTGGTATGATATGATCAGTGGTTATCTTATCACCGACCTTTATGGTTACAACACCTGTTATGGTATCAGGTAAGGGTGTGTTACGTGGAGGTTCACCTATGTTTGGTCCTCTTATAACCTCTATCTTATCACCTTTTTTAGGTGGGTATATGAACATGCTATCATCAATGTAGAATTTCTTAGGTGTTTTAACCCGCGGGTATTTTACACCCTTCTTCTCTAACTCTCTTGGATCTGTTATCTTCCCTGTTATAACAGCTGCGGCTGCTGTCTCAGGGCTGACTAGATATACCTGTGCATCCTTAGTACCTGATCTACCTTCGAAGTTACGGTTACTTGTACGTAATGATACACCTTTGGTTTTCGGTGATTGACTGTTACCTATGCAGAAACCGCATGCTGATTCTGCTATTCTTGCACCAGCAGATAGTAGAATTGATAAGCCACCGTCTCTTGTTATATTCTCTAATACTTGTTTGGAACCTGGTGCGATAACGAAGCTGACATTTGGATGAGCTTTCTTGTTTTTTAGTATATATGCCACGGTCATTAGATCTTTATATGATGAGTTGGTGCAGCTTCCTATGCATACTTGATCCACGTCTAAACCAGCTATGTCCTTTACTTTCTTTATGTTACCAGGGCTATGTGGTACTGCTGCTAAGGGCTCTAATTCACTTAGGTTTATATCAACGATTTTATCATAGACCGCGTCATCATCTGCTTTTAGCTCAACCCAGTCATTTGCTCTACCTTGTGCTTTTAGGAATTCTCTGGTTATCTCATCGCTGGGGAATATAGATGTTGTGACTCCGCATTCAGCACCCATGTTAGCTATGGTTGCTCGTTCTGGTACCGATAGTGTTTTAACACCTGGTCCGCCGTATTCGAATACACATCCGACATTACCCTTAGTGGTGAATATCTCCAGTACTTTTAGTATAACATCCTTTGCGCTCACCCATGGTTTTAGTTTACCTGTAAGGTTTATCTTTATTATCTTGGGGTATGTTAGGTAGAATAAGCCACCAGCCATTGCTACTGCTACATCTAAACCGCCTGCGCCTATAGCTAGCATGCCTACACCGCCGCATGTGGGTGTATGTGAATCTGAGCCTAGTAGTGTTTTACCTGGTTTGCTGAATCGTTCTAGGTGTACTTGGTGGCATATACCGTTACCTGCTCGTGAGTATATTATACCGTACTTAGCTGCTACTGTTTGTAGGTATTTATGGTCATCAGCGTTTTCGAATCCTACTTGTATAGTGTTATGGTCAACGTAGCTTACTGATAACTCTGTCTTCACTCTTGGTATGTTCATAGCTTCGAATTGTAGGTAGGCCATGGTTCCTGTAGCGTCTTGTGTTAGTGTTTGATCTATTTTTATACCGATTTCTTCTCCTTTTACGGGTTTACCTTCTTTTATATGTTTAGAGAGTATTTTCTCTGTTATAGTCATACCCATAATTATCTAGCCTCTCATCTTATTTTTTTCTTTGTTTTAAGCCGTATTCTCTAGGATTTAATAAATCTTACGCTAGTTTATTCTACAATAAAACAAAAACAAATATAATATGTTGTTAAAATGATTAATTATGAACAATTTTTGAGCATTATAACAAAAAAAAATTTTTATATTGTAAATATGGAAAAACTATAAATCCTAGTTTTTACATTTAATAAAAAAAAACAAAGAAGAGAAAAACATGAAAAAAAAGAAACTAACAAAAAAAGAAGAAAAAACACTATACGGGATCATAACCTATCCAGAACTAACAGACTCTGAACTATCAAAAAAAATAAACATAAAAACATCAACATTAACATCGATCAAAAAGAGACTACAAAACAATGGATACTACAAAACAATAAACATACCAATGATAAACCATCTAGGATGCGAACTACTAGCAGTACTATACACACAATTCAACCCTGTAATACCACTAGAAGAAAGAATAAAAACAACCAGAAAAACCATAGAGATATTCCCAGAGATATTCTTCTCAGTAGGAGAACCAGAAAAAGGATTCTCCATCAGCCTATCAAAAAACTATACAACCATAGGACAGATAAACGAACGAAGAACAGAAACCTTCGGCAAACTAGGCTTACTAGATAAAAAATACCCATGCGAAGTCATATTCCCATTCCAAATAAGCAACATAACACGTTTCTTCGATACATCACGTCTAATAAAAAAAATATTCAACATAGAAGACATAAAAGAAGAAAACAAGAAAAAAACATGGTTCAACACCATAAGCTACAAAACACTAAACAACAAAGAGAAAAAGATACTAGAAGCTTGCATAGAGTACCCATCAGCAACAACACAGAAGATAGGGAAAATAACAGGTTTATCACGACACACAGCAGCAAGAATAAAGAAAAAATTACAAGAAGAACTAATAAAAACCATAAACATACCAGACTTACATAAAATAGGAGCTGACCTACTAGTATTCTACCATTTCAAATTCAACCCGCATAAAGCACCAGAAAACAACGAGATACTACAATTAGATTCACCATTCACAATATTCTTCGCTTTCCGGAGATACGAATCAGTAATAATATCAGCATACTCTAGCTACTCAGATTACAAAGAAGACGAAATACAGAAAATAAGAGCATTAAAAGAAAACGATCTACTAGCACCATCACCAATAATAGAGCCATACCAATACGGTAGAATGACTATCATAAAGGACATAGATTTCACACAACTAACAAAAAAAATACTAAAAGATATATGAAGAATAATACAAAAAAACACGTATTTTTATAAGGCTCATAGGGAAAAAATTCTTAAATTATAATGATATATCAGCCACAAGACCTCTGTTGTTTAAAAATAATAACAGATCACAAAAAGAAAAAAAAGAAAGCAGGGATGAATTTAAAATGATAAAAGAAAAAAACGAGGGAAAAAATATGGCAAATGAGACAGTATCTGTGCTATTAGATGAAAAAAGGGTTTTTAAACCATCAAAGGAGTTTGTAGAACAAACCAACGTTAAAAAATGGATGAACGAACACAACATAAAGACTCTGGATGAGCTATACAAGAAAGCAGAGAACTGGGAATGGTTCTGGGGTGAAGTAGCAAAGGAAATAATTGAACTATACACACCTTATAAGAAACTAGTCGAGTGGAAACCACCATACGTTAAATGGTTCGTGGGCGCTAAATATAATATAGTACACGACTGCTTAGATAAACATGTCAAAACATGGCGTAAAAACAAAATAGCATATATATTTGAGGGGGAGCCAGGTGACGTAAAAAAACTAACATATTATGACCTATATCGTGAGGTTAACAAGTTAGCTAACGCTCTTAAAAAACTGGGTATAAAGAAAGGAGATCGTGTAGGTATATACCTACCTATGATACCTGAATTACCTATCGCTATGTTAGCATGCGCTAAGATAGGTGCTATACACTCTGTTGTATTCTCTGGTTTCAGCTCTACAGCATTCCGTGATCGTTTAATTGATTGTGAAGCTAAAGTTGTTATAACTTGTGATAGCTTCTATCGCCGTGGTAAGAAAGTACCTTTGAAAGCACAGACTGATGAAGCATTAAAGGAATCACCAAGTGTTAAGCACTGCATAGTCTATAAAAGAACCGGGGATGAGGTACCATGGACAAATGGTCGTGATATATGGTGGGATGATTTCATAAAAGGTATGTCTACAGAATGCGAGACAGAGAAATTGGATGCTAATGATCCGTTATACTTCCTATACACCTCTGGTACCACTGGCAAACCTAAGGGTATAATACATGCACATGGTGGTTACGCTCTAGGTGTAGGGTTAACGCTTAAATGGGTTTTTGATGTAAAAGATGAGGATATCTACTGGTGTTCAGCTGATATAGGCTGGGTTACCGGTCATTCGTATATAGTCTATGCACCATTGATACTGGGAGCAACCTCTATAATATATGAAGGGGCGCCTGACTGGCCGCAACCTGACCGATGGTGGGATATAATTGAGCGTTACGGTGTGAATATACTATACACCTCGCCTACAAGTGTACGTTTATTCATGCGTTTCGGTGATGAATGGCCTAAGAAACATGATCTGAGTACTCTACGCTTGTTAGGATCAGTAGGTGAACCTATAAACCCTGAAGCCTGGATGTGGTATTATAAGAATATAGGTAATGAGAGATGTCAGATAATGGATACATGGTGGCAGACTGAGACTGGCCATTTTGTCATATCCCCATTACCTATCACACCTTTGAAACCTGGTTCAGCTACAAGACCATTACCTGGGATGTCAGCTGAGGTATATAATGAGGATGGTAAACCTGTTAAGAACGCTGGTGGTAACCTTGTTCTCACTCATCCATGGCCTGGTATGTTACGTGGTATACACAATAACCCGAAGCGTTATGAGGATACATACTGGTCAAAGTTTAAAGGAGTTTATCTAGCTGGTGATGTATCAAGGATGGATGATGATGGTTTCTTCTGGATACAGGGCAGGGCTGATGATGTATTGAAGGTGTCTGGTCATCGTATCGGTAACTCTGAGGTGGAGTCAGCGTTGGTTAGTCATCCGTTGGTTGCTGAGGCTGCTGTTATAGGTAAACCTCATGAGCTTAAAGGGGAATCTATAACATCCTATGTCGTGTTGAAGAAAGGTGTATCTCCTTCACCTGAGCTTAAATCTGAGCTTATGGAGCATGTCGCAAGGGAGCTAGGTAAGATAGCTAAGCCTGATGAGATATGGTTCGTATCAGATGTGCCTAAGACCCGTAGTGGTAAAATCATGAGACGTATAATAAGGGCTAAGGCTTTGGGTCTTGACGTGGGCGATACATCAACACTTGCTAATCCTGAAGCTGTTGATGAGATTGGGAAAGCGAAATAAATTATCACTCCCTTCTTTTTCCTATTTTTTATTGTGTAATCGTTGTATAAGTTTTATAATAGTAGTTAATCTATTATGTTACTTGATTGATGATGATTGATAAGAGAAGTATTGAGAAGGGTATTGTTGAGTTGATTCGTAAAGCTGAATCAACCTTACCAAGTGATGTAGAGAAAGCGCTCAGGGAAGCATATGTTAATGAGAGAGGTTTAGCGAGATTACAGTTATCAACTATCCTGCGTAATATAGAGGTAGCTAGACAGAAAGGTTATCCTCTATGTCAGGATACAGGTGTGCAAGGATTCATCGTGCGAGTAGGTGAATGTTTTCCTGATATAGGTATGTTAAAGTCTTGTATAGTAGAAGGAGTTAGGAGGGCTACTAGGATCATACCTCTTAGACCTAACGCTGTTAACCCTCTGACTGGTGAGGTTAGTACAGATAATACAGGATGGCACACACCCAGCATCATGTGGGATTTTATTGATGGTGATGATGTTATCATAACATCTCAACCTAAGGGCAGTGGTAGTGAAAACATGAGTATATTACGTATGCTTAATCCATCTGTTGGTTTAGATGGTGTTAAGGATATCGTCATAGAGAGAGTCAAGGAGGCTGATGGCAATCCTTGCCCGCCTATCATACTAGGTATTGGTATAGGGGGAGGGGCTGATTTAGCGTTGAGGTTAGGTAAGATAGCGTTGGTTAGACGTGTAGGTGAACGTAACCCTGATCCTATTATAGCTGATTTAGAGTTGGATCTACTAAAATGTGTTAATGATACTGGCATAGGTCCTATGGGTCTTGGTGGTAGAACCACAGCGCTTGATGTGCATGTGGAGATTGCTCATCGTCATCCAGCTAGTCTACCTGTAGGAGTGGTTTTTCAATGCTGGGCTGATCGTAGAGCAAGTATGATTATACATAGTAATGGTGAATGGGAGATTGTATAGTTATGGAGCATCGTCTACATCTACCGTTAGATGAGAGTACAGTAAAACGTCTACATGTAGGAGATATAATATATGTTAATGGTTTGTTGTGCACACTGCGCGATAGAGGATACAAGAAGCTATTATCTATATCTAAGGATGAGGTTTCTTTCAGTTTAGATGGTAAGGGTGTTTATCATTGTGGTCCTTTAATGAAAAAAAATGCTAGTGGTGGTTGGTTTCCTATATCAGCTGGTCCTACTACTAGTAACCGTATGAGTAGCATGATCAAAGGTTTACTAGAGAGGTACGAGGTTAGACTTATAATTGGTAAAGGCTTGTTAGATGATAGTGTAAATCAGATTTTGAAAGAGAATGTGTCAACGTATAGTGTATTCACTGGTGGTGCTGGTGCGTTGGCTGCTACTATGATAGAAGGAGTAGATTGTGTTTACTGGTTGGATGAGTTAGGTATGACTGAGGCTGTATGGGTGTTACGTGTTAAAGATTTTGGGCCTCTAGTAGTATCTATGGATGCCCATGGTGAGTCATTATATAAGAAGAAAAAATTAATCACGTAGATCTAAGTGTCAACACCATAAAAATCTTCTCGTCTCTTTTTTTTATTGTGCTGGTAAAGACTGGGTAATATCTGTAAAAGATTGTTGATAATGTTTGTACAACAAGTCGTTTATAAGCAGAGAGACAGAGATAACATTGAGGATTGAGAGTAATTATGATTGATAAAGAGTTGATATCTGCTGAGAGGAAAAAACAAATTGAACAACTCTATATAGACGCTGTTTATTATCATCTTACTAACAAGGGGTATAATGATAGTATAGCTAAGGTTTACGCTACTCGGGTTATAAAGACATTAACAAAAGATTCAAACGATTAAAAAAATTTTGTTAAATAATTTATTTTATCTTATTTTAAACGTAGTTGTCTTACTTTTGGTTTGTTTTTATAAAATAGGTGTACGTTTTTTTGTGTATGATCTTATCTGGGGTATTTTAAACGTTAATATATATTATAGATATATTTAAATCATAGAAAGCATACTATTATAATTTGATTACAATAAAAAATGGTGATGTGTCATCTGGCGTATGGTGTTTAAATAAGGGTTGATAGTATATGCCAAGAAGTAAAATTTATCTATCATTGGTTGTGTTAACTCCTCTGTTTTTAACTCTTTCATCAGCGATTGTCCTAGCTGGCCCTAGCTTGAGTTTTGATCCTATGCCATCTGGTAGTATCATCGAGATGATGCAACATATCAACAGTTCTATGTTGTTATCATATCTATCAGATCTTTTGGAGTATCAACCTCGTTACACTGGATCAGAGAATTGTACAAAAGCTGCCGTATACCTGTATAACACGTTTAAGGATATGGGTTTAGATGTTGAGTACCATAACTGGAGCTATGATGGTTTCAAAGCTAGTAACATAATCGCTACTATACCTGGTATGAGAGCGTATAATAATGAAACCTATGTACTATGTGCTCATTATGATACTACTCCTACATCTCCTGGCGCTGATGACGATGGTTCAGGTGTAGCGGCTTTGTTATCTATAGCTAATGTTTTAAGATCACGTTCTTTTAATTATACTATTTGTTTTATAGCTTTTTCAGGGGAGGAGGTTGGCACGTATGGTAGTTTCAGCTATGCGCGTGACGCTTATAGACGAGGTGATAATATTGTAGCTGTGTTGAATGCTGATATGATAGGTTACGCTGATACTTCTATAGGTGAGCATACACTTAGGTTTTTCCCATGTGAGAGAGCCTGGTGGATAGGTGAGTACGCCACCATGGTCGCTGATAAGTATCATGATATACTGGATTTAGATATTGAGGTTTTACCTAACTATATAGGCTCTGATGCTCAGCCTTTTATTGATTATGGTTATGATGCTGTATGGATAGCTCATCGTGATGGTTACCCGTATGGTCACTCTGTTAACGACACCATTGATCATATAAACCCTGTTTACTATGAAAAGGCATCTAGGTTGTTATTGGCGGTTATATCTGAGTTAGCATCAACACCTATAAGGCTACAGGTTATACTATGTAGACCCATGGAGGGTTATTTCTACATAAGGGATGAACCATTGGTGAAGTTGAATCTGGGTAGATACTGGCATAAGGGTCTTAGAGGAACTACTATTATTATAGGTGAAACTGTTGCTACATCCGAGGTTTTTACTAATGATTCTATAAAATATGTTATATATTGTATGAATGGTAACTTCTTATTCAACTGGAATAACACACCGCCATACATGTGTCATATAAAGGGGGTTCATTACCCGTTCTTTGGGCGGTACACTTTGAAGGTTTATGCGTATACAACAGATGGTGATGTCGCCTCTGATGAGATGGATGTGCGTATCTACACTTTATCTAGTATCTTTAATAAGAGAAAGTAGATAACCCTATTAGAGGAGGGTTATGGTTACTGTATTAAATATAACTAGTCGATTTAGAAAAGTAGCAGCCTCGTTAACAGATGATAAAAATCTATTATCTTATCTATATATCTCACTCTTCTTATTATGGATAATATTTGAGCTTGTTAAGGAGATATGGGCTGATGACCCATTCCAGAAGGTTGTACTAGCACCCCTGAGCGAAGAACCTTTTAAACTGTTATTAGGCCTTGTCCTATGCATAGCGTATGCTCTAGGTGGTATTGTAAGTATAGTTTTTAAACGTAAAAATAGACACATTGAGACCGGTAATGAATCTTATAAAGACATGAGA
>JAVYLV010000038.1:0-10766 GCA_038740425.1 Thermoplasmatota archaeon
AAAAGGTCTATGTCAACGTATAACCACAGGGTCCAACGTTCTGATAGTCGCTGATAGGAACACTAAGAGGATATCAGGCGCAAGGATAGAGACCCTGTTAGCAAATGTAGGATACAACACTGAGCTAGTAGTTCTACCTCAACCATTGATATCAACTGGTATAACAGCGGCATGGCCTACTATGCGGGAGGTAGAGTATACTATACGCGCTGCTCGTAAACATGAAAGTGATTTCTTAATAGGCGTAGGTGGAGGATCAGTTATAGATGTCACCAAGTTAGCTGCTTCTGAGCTTAACAAGATATTCATTAGTGTACCAACTTGTGCATCGCATGATGGTATAGCATCACCAAGAGCATCATTAAAAGATAAAAAAGGATCTGTATCAAAGGATGCTACTCCGCCTATGGCTGTTTTAGCTGACACAGCTATAATCTCAAAGGCTCCTTATCGTATGCTAGCGTCAGGATGCGCTGATGTTATATCAAACCTATCAGCTATAAAAGACTGGGAGCTTGCTCATAGATTAAAAAATGAGGAGTTCAGTACATTCGCAGCTACACTTTCGGAGACATCCTCTAAACTGTTGTTAGATAAAGCAGAGGATATAAGATCAGGTTTAGAGGAGGCTGTATGGCAGGCTGTTAAATGCATGATTGTTTCAGGTGTAGCTATGAGCGTGGCTGGTAACACCAGACCCGCGTCAGGCGCTGAGCATATGTTTTCTCATATGCTTGATCGTATAGCACCTGGTAGAGCTATGCATGGTGAACAATGCGGGGTAGGATCTATAATGATGATGTACCTTCATGGGGGTAACTGGAGGGAGATAAGAGATGCGTTAAGAGCTATAGGCGCGCCTACAACCGCTAACGAGCTTGGTATACCAAAAAAGAAGATAATAGAGGCTTTGATTCACGCCCAGGAGATAAGACCTGATAGGTATACTATACTGGGTGAACATGGTTTAACATTAGAAGCAGCGAAGAAGCTAGCTAAGATCACGGGTGTGATATAGACAAAAAAATTTTTTTAGGATTGTTATAACTAGTGGCACGCCACATTAACTATTAATCCTTCTCCTCTTATACCATCTACGGAGGCCAGTTGATCAGCTACCATCGCTCTGTATCTAGATTTGTCCTCATATACCCTGTTATCATTTATACGGGTTGTACAGGCATAACCAATACATATAATAGATGTACCTGAGATATCACAGTTCCAAGCTTCACCAATTAATTCGACATTAAATGTAATATTCTCTTCTTGATAAGTTCCTCTGGAGAGTATGTATACTGCTCTGTGACCATTTGGATGTACTCGTTCACCTCGCTTTTTCATAGATTCATTGATTGTTATATTTTTATCCTTAATGTTATATTCTAGGAAATAATCTATTTTCTCTTCTAACTGTTTAGAGTTTAGCCATCCTAATGATTTAACAGTTATCACTACTAGTATAGCTGATGAGTCATTATTAAACTTATAGGTTATACTTCTGCATTGTTCAAAACCTAGTATGTAGGAGCTGCTACTGCGAAGTGATGTATCCTCATACCATCCATGTGATAGCTTTTCATCTGGTATATAAGCTACTTTTATATTGATACTATTTAATATTACTACAAAAACGATGCTTATTACTCCTAGCACGATTATTATCAATGCAAGTAAGGTGTATTTACGATTCAAATTTTATCACCCCGCGTATAAATACGTAGAATGGATTATATCACGTCTACATTAATATAACGGGGAAGAATAAATGCTTGATACTCATAAAAAAGGTTAGAAGAAGACTGTTTTTTTTCAACGGTTGTTAAAGTCTATATATTCACTTCTTTTTTCAGTATCTTAGCTTTATCGGTCTTCTCCCATGAGAAATCAGGTTCTTCTCTACCGAAATGACCATACGCAGCAGTCTTCTTATAGATGGGTCGTCTTAGATTTAATGATTCAATTATATCAGATGGTTTAAGCGGGAAGAACTCTCTGATGTAAACCTCTATATCATCTAATGGTATCTTATTTGTATTGTAGCATTCAACGTTTATGGATACTGGTTCCGGTATACCAATAGCGTATGCTAGCTGTATCTCGCATTTATCAGCTATACCTGAAGCTATTATATTCTTAGCTATGTATCTCGCAGCATAAGCAGCGCTTCTATCAACCTTTGTTGGATCCTTACCTGAGAATGCACCGCCACCATGTCTAGCTATCCCTCCATAGGTGTCAACCATGATCTTTCTACCTGTTAAACCCGCATCAGCGTATGGTCCGCCACGGACAAAGGCGCCTGTCGGGTTTATATGATATATGGTTTTTTCATCTATCCATTCTTCACATACTGGTGCAATAACTTTGTCTATTATGTCATTTCTTATTCTTTGATATGATACGCCTGGATCATGCTGAGTTGAAACAACTATGGTATCTGCCCTCAGTGGTTGTCCTTTTTCATCGTATTCTATTGACACCTGGGATTTACCATCTGGTCGAAGATAGTTTATACCACCGTTTCTTCTTATATCTGATAATCTCCGTGTTAGTTTATGCGCTAATAGTATAGGTAGGGGCATGTATTCTTTCGTCTCTAAGCAGGCATAACCGAACATCATACCTTGATCACCAGCGCCTATCTCTCTATGTGGACCCTTGCCTGATACCCCCTGGTCAATATCAGGGCTCTGTTCTGTTATCTGTACCCATACAGAGCATGTCTCCCATTCGATACCATATTCTGATCTGGTGTAGCCTATCTCTTTTATAGTGTCTCTAACTACGTGTGGTATATCTATGTACCCTCTTGTGGTCATTTCACCAAAGACCATTACTCCCCCGTTCTTTGTAGCGGTCTCTACAGCTACACGTGAGTATTTATCTTGCCGTATCGCCTCGTCTAGTATAGCGTCAGAGATGAGATCGCACATTTTATCAGGATGCCCCTCTGTTACTGATTCTGATGTGAGTATAATCCTTCTTTTACCCATGTTTCCACCTTTTTTATATTTTTCAAAGTCTACAACTTATTTTTATTTATTAACTTTATGAAAAGGTGGAAGGATGATATCGGTAGAGGGTTAAATGAATAAAACTTGGTTAATCCAATCATCATTGATAATTAATCTTAAATATTACATGCTTGATATTGGGGGCACATATTAGAATAATCTAGAATAACTGTGGATGAGATAATTATGCAGGAGGATATATCAATTAAAACAGTAATGTTTGCTTTGTTGCTACTCATTGTGCCATGGATTATCATATTAGGAGGCATTCTATTCTCTGTTGAGAATGTATGGTTCTTTCTGTTGGCTATCACTTGGTTCTGCTCAGGTGTGGTTTTTTTTAGTATCTCGTATATAGAGTAAATGGTATAAAAAAACCAAAATGATTTAAAGATTATTGATTATTCAGTGTTACTTTGAGGATAAATTTTATGGTTAACTATATAGTAATAACAGGTGGGGTTATTTCAGGTTTAGGTAAGGGTATAACCACAGCTTCTATAGGTAAAATACTACAGTTACATGGTTATAATGTCACAGCGATAAAGATTGATCCTTATATTAACTATGATGCTGGTACTCTTCGTCCAACTGAGCATGGGGAGGTATGGGTGACAGAGGATGGAGGAGAGATCGATCAGGATCTAGGTCATTACGAACGATTCCTTGATATAAATATACCTAAATGTCATAACATAACAAGTGGACAGGTATATAGTGTTGTGATTGAGAAGGAGCGTAGAGGTGAATACCTTGGTAAAACAGTTCAACCTATTCCTCATGTGACCGATGAGATTAAAAGACGGATAAGGAAACCCGCAGAGGATAAAAAACTGGATTTTATATTAGTTGAGATTGGTGGTACTGTCGGTGACTACGAGAACATACTATTTTTAGAGGCTGTACGTCAGATGAAGCTAGAAGGTGAGAAGGTTATCTATATACATGTAACCTATGTTCCTATACTTGAATCGTTAGGTGAAGCTAAGACTAAACCTACTCAGCATTCAGTTAAACTCCTACGTGAAATCGGTATACAACCGGATTTTGTGATAGCTAGAACTGAGAAACCACTTGACAGCGTACGTAAAGAGAAAATAGCATTGTTTTGTAATATACACGAAGATGAGGTTATATCTGATTCAAATGTTGAGAACGTCTATAGTGTAACCCTTCTATTTGAATCACAACAGTTATGCAAGAAGATATTACAGAAGTTGGGTTTAAGGAAAGAGGAGAAGGATCTTAAAAGTTGGAGAGGTTTTTTAGATAAGGTCAGTAGACTGGATAAAAACGTGAAGATAGGTATAGTTGGTAAATACTTTGATATAGGGGCATATAAGCTATCTGATTCGTATATATCAGTTATAGAAGCTGTTAAGCATGCAGCGTGGAATAACAATGTGAATCCTGATATAAAATGGGTTGATTCTAAGATATTTGAAAAGAAAAAAGATATGCTTAAGACTCTTAGTCAATATGATGGTATCATAGTACCTGGTGGTTTCGGCTCATCTGGTATTGAAGGTAAGATTAGAACAATACAATATGCTCGTGAGCATAAGATACCATACCTGGGTTTATGCCTGGGTATGCAGTTAGCAGTGGTTGAATACGCTCGGAGTATATGCAACCTGGATAAAGCTAACTCTACAGAGTTTGATAGTAAAACACCGCATCCTGTTATTGATCTAATACCAGATCAGGTGAAGATTATAAGAGAATCTAGGTATGGTGCCACTATGAGACTAGGAGCGTACCCTGCTATATTAAAAAAAGGTACTCTTGTCTACAAACTGTATGGTACAGAGCAAGTATCTGAGCGTCATCGTCATCGTTATGAGGTTAATCCTGTGTATATAGATAGATTGGAGGGTAAAGGATTGTTATTCTCAGGTCGTTCGCCAGATGGTGTCCTAATGGAGTTCATGGAGATACCTGATCATCCGTTCTTTGTTGGTACACAGGCGCACCCCGAGTTTAAATCAAGACCTATGAAACCTGCTCCGTTATTTGATGGTCTGATAAAAGCAGCTATCAAGTATAAAAAGAAATAAAATCATGGGAGCTGTTTTTGATAGAAAAGTATTTTCTGCATGGTAACTTTTCGTATTAGGATGGTTGATCATCTTTTTTTAGATTTTATATATGCATCAATGGCTCTAGCTGCTCGCTTACCCGCACCCATAGCTAGTATAACGGTAGCGGCCCCTGTGGCTATATCACCACCAGCGAATAAACCAGGTATTGATGTACGTCCATCATCATCAGTTATGATGTTACCATGTTTACCTGTTTTTAATCCTTTAACAGTTTTTGGTATTAACGGGTTAGGACTCTGACCTATAGCTATGAGGGCTGTATCGATACGCATCTTCTCTTCTGATCCTGGTATAGGTACTGGTCTTCTACGGCCTGATTCATCTGGTTCGTCTAATCTCATCTTTATGTATTCAACCTCTTTTAGATGACCTTGTTCGTCACCTATGAAACGTGTAGGGTTGGTTAATAGTTTAAAAATCACACCTTCTTCTTTTGCATGATGAATTTCTTCTATTCGAGCAGGCATCTCAGCTTCTGTTCTCCGGTATAAGATGTAGGATTCTTCTGCTCCTAGTCGTAACGCTGTCCTAGCGCAATCCATAGCTACATTACCAGCTCCGAAAGTGGCTACTACTCTACCTATCTTGATAGGTGTATCATAATCTGGGAACTTGTAGGCTTTCATCAGGTTAACCCTTGTGAGGAATTCATTGGCTGAGTATACGCCATCCAAGCTCTCCCCTGGTATACCTAACCAGTTTGGGAGACCTGCTCCTGTACCTATAAATACTGCGTCATAATCATCTAACAGCTCGTCAACTGTTATAGTCTTACCTACTACTACATCGCATCTTATATCAACACCTAAGCTTTTGATGTATTCAACCTCTGATCTTACTATATCCTTTGGTAATCTAAACTCTGGTATACCGTACATTAGTACACCACCTGGTTCATGTAATGCTTCAAATACTGTTACTTTGTAGCCCATTCTCGCTAGGTCACCTGCACATGTTAAACCAGCTGGTCCTGCTCCTACTATAGCTACATGGCCTTTGTCATGTTCTGTAACCTTTAAGGGTGTTTTTTTACTTTTATCTTTTTGATGATCAGCTACGAAACGCTCTAGACGTCCTATACCTACTGGTTCACCTATCCTTTTTAAGGTGCATTCTCCTTCGCATTGTTGTTCATAAGGACATACCCTTCCTGATATAGCTGGTAGGTTGTTCTTCTCCTTGATTAGTTCTAATGCTCCTTTGAAATCCTCTTTTTTAATTAGGTTTATGAAGCCTGGTATGTCTATCTCAACAGGGCATCCTTTCATGCATGGTTTGTTCTTGCATTGAAGACATCTTTTTGCTTCCTCAACTGCTACAGCAGATGGGTAACCGTATGGTACCTCCTTGAAGTTTTTAATCCGTTCTTTTGGATCTTGTTCAGGCATTTCATGTTTGGTTTTTCTAACGCTCATTTTACACCTGCCAGTTTGCATGACTCTTCTTCTTCATGTGTGAATCTAAGGTTTCGTAGCATCAGGTTGTCATAGTCTACTTTGTGACCGTCGAATTCTGGTCCATCTACGCACGCGAATTTAACCTGGTTGTCTACTATTACTCTGCAACCACCGCACATGCCTGTACCGTCAACCATTATAGGGTTAAGACTCACTAGTGTTTTTATATTGTACTTTCGTGTTATGTTTGATATTATCTTCATCATTATGATGGGGCCTATGGCCATCACCATGTTTATCTCTTTATGTTTTTTTTCTAGTATATCTTTTAGTTTATCTGTTACAAATCCTTTATCTCCCTTTGAGCCGTCATCAGTTGTTATATATAACTCGTCGCTGTATTCACCTATCTCTTTTTCGAGTATAAGGAGCTTCTCTGTTTTAGCACCTAGTATGGTTATTGTATAGTTTCCCTCTTTTTTTAATGCTTTTATTATAGGATATAAAGGTGCTATACCAACGCCTCCTCCTATGCATACTACGTTACCGTATTTCTTTATATCTGATGGTATTCCTAATGGTCCAACAAAGTTTAGTATGGTATCTCCTTCTTTTAATCTGCCGAGTTGTCTGGTTGTTTTACCCACCTCTAGGAATATTATGGTAACTGTACCAGCTTTTCTGTCATAATCAGCTATTGTTAAAGGTATTCTTTCTCCTTTTTCGTCTATTCTTAGTATTATGAATTGACCTGGTTGTGCCTTGTTAGCTACTAATGGAGCGTGTATTTTCATTAGCTTAACTGATTCTGATAGTATCTTTTTTTCTAGTATTTTGTACATGATCTTCAATGCTCTCTCTTTTTCTGTATGAGGGTATCTGTAGTGTTTTTTAATAGTTTATTATTGATTATCTATATAATTGTGGATGTGAAATAGTAGGAAAATGTTTTTCTTCAAGCGTCTTTTTTATAAATTAGTATATCTATATCCTTTGTTAGTCAATTATGGATTATTCACGTATAGAACAGCAGATAAAAGAGTTAGAGGATGAAATATTTAAAACTCAGAAGAATAAAGCTACTGAACATCATATAGGGAAGTTAAAAGCTAAGATAGCTTATCTTAAAGGTGAGCTGGAGAAGCGAAGAAGTAGTAGGCAGAGTGGGGTGGGATTCACTGTTAAGAAATCAGGTGATGCTACAGTAGGTATAGTAGGATTTCCAAGTGTGGGTAAAAGCACCCTGCTGAATCAGCTAACAGATGCGTCTAGTAGGGTAGGTGATTATGATTTCACTACTGTTAAGACTATACCTGGTATGATGGTTTACAAGGGTGCTGAGATACAGATACTTGATCTACCAGGTATAATAGAGGGTGCGTCTCAGGGCAGAGGACGGGGAAGGGAGATACTATCAGCTATACGGAACGTGGATTTAGTTATGGTGATGATTGATCCTTATAGTATTGATAGACTTAGGTGTATTGAAAATGAGCTTTATAATTCAGGTATACGTCTAAATCAGCATCCGCCAGATGTTGTCATCAAGAAGACTACGCACGGTGGTTTAAACATAACCTCTACTGTACCATTGAGTCATCTTGATGAACCTATGATAAAAGGCATAGCATCACAATTTGTTATTAACGCTGATATCATTATAAGAGAGGATATCACTGAGGACCAACTGATCGATGCTTTTGCTAGAAATAGGGTTTATGTACCAGCTTTGTTAGTACTTAATAAAATTGATCTGATATCCAGCAGTGAAGTAGAGAGGATTAAATCTGATCTAAAGAGTAAAGGATGGGATAATATTATCCCTATATCCTCCAAGAATCTTTTGGGTTTAGACTCTCTCAAAGAAGTAATATACACCAATTTATCTTTCATCAGAGTGTACATGAAACCGTCTGGTAAGGAGCCTGATTATAAGGAGCCTATGATACTAAGAGAAGGGGCTACGATACGGGATGTATGTTGTAATCTACATCGTGATATGGTCCGTGATTTCCGTTACGCTGTTGTGTGGGGGCCATCAGCTAAACATAACGGTCAGAAAGTAGGTTTAGAACATAGGCTTATGGATACTGATATCGTGACGTTGATACTAAAGAAATCTAAATCGAAATAAGATACCATGATTTAATTTCTATTTTAATGCTTCAATAGCTCTTTAACTGTATTAGCTATATGTTTATCGTTCAGTTTGTATTTCTCTAATAGCTCTTTAGGGTCGCCTGATTCGCAGAATACATCATTTATACCCATTCTTTTGAATCTACCAGAATAACCATGCTCAGCTATAACCTCAGCTACAGCGCTACCCAGACCACCTATAATTGAATGCTCCTCCACTGTTACTATAGCATTGGTTTTACCTATGCTTTTCAATATCAGATTAGTATCAATTGGTTTAATGGTGAACATGTCTATGATTCTTGTGCTTATACCGTCTTTGGATAGTCTCTCTTTTGCGTCTAACGCTTGTGCTGTCATAGTCCCGCATGCTATAATAGTCGCGTCTGATCCATCATCTATCAGTAAACCTTTACCTATCTTTATGTCCCGGATATCCTCCTTTTTGTATATGACTGGTGCTGTATCTCGCCCTACCCTAGCATACATAGGGCCTTTTGTTTCAGCCATAAGCTCTACTATCCTTTTTGTCTGTGGAGCATCGCTAGGTGACAACACGGTCATGTTTGGTAGAACCCTCATAAGGGCGAAATCCTCTATCATCTGATGGCTAGCCCCGTCTTTACCTACACTTACCCCGCCGTGTGTAGCAAATATCTTAACGTTCATATTTGAGTATGCAACGTCCATCCTTATCTGGTCGTATACTCTACCTGTAGCGAATACAGCGAATGTGCTTACAAATGGTATCTTACCGCATGATGCTAACCCTGCTGCTGTTGATATCATGTTAGCCTCAGCTATACCCATCTCAAAAAATCTATCCGGGTATTTCTTAGCAAACATTATAGTCTTAGTTGATTTTGACAGGTCAGCGTCTAATACAACTATATCAGGGTTGATTCCTCCTAGTTCAACCAGGGTTTCACCGTAAGCGTTCCTAGGGTTAACGTATTCTCTACTCATAGTTGTACAGACCCCAATTTCTCCTCTATTTTATTTAACTCGTCCATTGCTAGTTTATACTCCATCTCGTTAGGTGGTACACCATGGAAGTCGACGTTGTTCTCCATGAATGATACGCCTTTTCCTTTTATAGTATTTAATATGATAAGCGTGGGTTGTCTATCTTGCTCAGACGCTTCTTTTAGAGCGTCTAATATCTGTTTCATATTATGGCCATCTATGTCTATTACATACCATCCGAATGAACCCCATCGTTCTCGTACTGATTCTAGTTTGAGTACTTCTTCGGTGTTACCGTCTATCTGAAGATAATTCCTGTCAAGCAGAGCTATAAGATTATTTAATCTATAATGTGATGCTGATGCAGCTGCTTCCCATATCTGACCTTCATCTGTTTCGCCGTCACCCATCATTACATACACCTTATAGGGTTTTTTGTCTAAGCGACCTGCTAAAGCTGCACCTACCCCAAATGATAAACCATGACCTAGGGAGCCTGTTGAAGCCTCTACACCGGGTGTATGACAGCATGATGGATGACCTTGCAAGATACAGTTCATCTGACGGAGACGAGTGAGCTCTTTTAAAGGGAAATAACCAGCTTCTGCTAGCACAGCGTATAACGCTGGGGCCGCATGACCCTTGCTTAGTATGAATCTGTCACGATCAGGATCCTTAGGGTTCTTAGGGTTATGTTTCATATGATGAAAGTATAATGCTACTAGTGCTTCCACTGCTGATAATGAGCCGCCGGGGTGTCCCGATTCAGCGCGGTATAGCATTTCTATCACGTGTTTACGTATCTTAACAGCTATGCAATTAAGTTGATGTATCTTCTTATCGTCGTATGATCTCACTATAAGTTTAGCCTCCCTCTCTTATTATTATAAGTTGTTTAAGGTCGTTTTAAATGCAGAAAGGGTATAATCTATCTACGTAAAAATACTTTTTCATTTTGTAATATCATCTGATATGGGCTGATTTTTTTTCTTGTGATAGAAATATAATCTCTCTACAATATAGATACTTATAACGCCTTCTAATATAAAACAATCCTATCATAACAAATGATGTTGATTTTGGCATTATTTATAGGAAAATTATTTCTATGTCTTATTTGATTTTAACTGGTGTGTTGAAAATGG
>JAVYLV010000039.1:0-10632 GCA_038740425.1 Thermoplasmatota archaeon
CTTATCTAGGTTGCATACTAGATGTTTCTTTGATCCAGCTGCTTTAGCTATCAACCCTGCATGCTCCAGTTCTTTTCTATGTATCTGCCCGTAGTTGAATGATAACGTGTATATCTCATAACCCTCGGTCTTCGCTATGAATACCATGACGCATGAATCTAGTCCACCTGATATTAGACATACAGCTCTATTATTAGACATGCTCTTTCACCTTAAATGATGAGGGTATGATTGTATCTAAAAAGAGGAGGTGATAGAAAAACATTAGGATATGTTTATTTTTCCTCCTTAGTTCTTTTTTTTATGCTTCTCATAGTAATCTTTTATAGCAGCCTGTAAAGCATCAGCTGCTAGGTTAGAGCAATGCATCTTCTGTGGTGGTAAACCATCCAGGGATTCAGCCACATCACGTCTTGTTATCCTCATAGCCTCTTCTAGTGTTTTACCTTTAGCCAGCTCGGTTATCATACTACTAGTAGCTATAGCCGCTGCGCATCCGAATGTTTTAAACTTTATATCATGGATTTTATTATCTTTAACTTTGATATAAATAGTCATTAGATCCCCACAGTTATGCAACGCTGACGAACAGGATGCAAAAGAATGCGTATTATCAACATTTAGATTATAAACAAATCCATTATAATAACTTGTAACTATTTTTTTGATAGGAACATAATAATAATCCCCATCAAACCATGATTTATGATGATTTTTCTTCTTATTTTTTGGGGTGGTTATCTCTACTCCAACTATGTCTGCGAGTTTTTTAAGAGATAAATCATCTTTTACATAAATATGATAATTTTCACGATGAATCCCTTTTTCAGGAACAATCAAATAGCTGAAGATTATCTTCTGTCTTAAAAGTAGAATCCTTAACTGATGTGACAGCTGTTTAGATATAGTAACATACTTAGAAGTACCATCTCTGATATACCCATCGCCTCTCCATAAACCACAGATAATCTGTCTTTGTTTCTCTATAGGTAATGTTAATGCCCAATCAGGCAGATGTTTGTTACTCGCCCCTTTACCAAACATTTTTTCAAAAAATTTAGCTAATCTAGCACTATAAAATTGGATATTTATAGAGTTATGTCTCCGTACAATATCAGATGGAGTAATATGAAATGTCTTTTTCATCAATGAAACAACGTCTTCGGCATAGTCTCTCTCTTTAGAACCGAAGACAAATCCAACTTCGCCCTTACAAGGATCGGTTCTAACATATCCCTCAGAAAGGTAATATCCAATTAATCTGAGAAAATCATCGTTGACCGATATTATATCAGGTAGTTTTTTGCTCTTGAAATCCAATCTCGGTTTTTCGATATCAAAACTTATCTGCTTTATATCCTTGGTTTCAGTGGGTATTGGATAAAGTAATACATCCCCTTTTTCTAGTTCACCGGCTTCATACCATGCAATAGGGTAATCTTTATAGGCTTTAAACTTGTGTGATATTTTTGCCATTTTCAAAGCTAGAATATGATGTTCCGGCGTACACGTTGTTTTACCAAGATTATGAACCTCTATAGAGTAAACCTTACCGTTATATTTCGTCTTATAAACCTTTTTTATAGGATTATATGTCCCATCATGGGTTAACACAAAATCATTCTCTCTCAATTTTTTTATTTCCTCTACACCGTTAGTTGTATTGATCAGGTTCTCTGGGGTTAGACAAACAGGATTACCCACAGTCCCTACACCATCAGCATCCTTGATCTCACCCATATTCTTAGGGTTACGGAAATGCTCCATGACTTTATCGCTATACAAACCAGTCATCCTACAATACACCTTCTCTTATCTATTCCATAGGGGTGACATGTATCTAAGGCTACTTACTATCTCTGGTAGCACCTCTAACACGTATTCTATATCCTCATCAGTGTTACCTCGACCTAGTGTTAGTCTAAGTGAGCCATGAGCCCTTGAAGGCTCTACACCTATAGCCTTTAATACATGTGAAGCCTGTAGTTTCTTAGATGAACATGCTGAACCTGTTGATGCCGCTATACCTTTATCATTTAGACTTAGTACTAACGACTCCCCCTCAATCGCTGTGAATCTGAAATGTGCATTGTTCACTAAACGTTTAACTGGATGACCATTGAGATAACTCTCTTCTATCTCCAATACTCCCTTGATCAACATATCTCTTAGTTTAGCTATACGTGGGTTATCAGACGACATCCTATTAGCTAGTAGTTCACATGCTTTACCTAAGCCTACTATACCTGGTATATTTTCCGTACCGCTCCTTCTACCTTTTTCATGACCCCCACCTGTTAGTAACGGTTCTAGTTGTACACCAGCGCGTATATATAATGCACCTACACCTTTAGGACCATATATCTTATGTGAAGATATTGAGAGTAAATCTATATGGGTTTTCTCAACGTTTATATCTAATTTACCAATAGCTTGTACAGCATCTGTATGAAATAATACATCATGTTCACGTGCTATACGCGATATCTCCTCCACAGGTTGTATAGTACCAATCTCATTATTAGCGTACATGATTGTTATCAGGAATGTATCACTAGTTATACTCCTCTTCAATGATTCCAGATCCACTATACCGTACTTGTCAACAGGTAGATACTTCACAGTATAACCTTCATCCTCTAGTTGTTTACATACCTCTAGTACAGCTGGATGTTCTATAGCTGATGTTATAATATTAGCGCCCTTACCACCTTTCTTATCACGGTTCTTATAAGCTACTCCTTTGATAGCTAAGTTATCAGATTCTGTACCACCTGATGTGAATGTTATCTCATGTGTTTTAGCATGTATTAAACCTGCCACCTGCTCCCTGGCTTTCTCTAAGGCGCTGTATGCCCTCTGACCATGAGAATGTAACGATGAAGCGTTACCGTAAATAGTGGAGAAATAAGGTAACATAGCCTCTAACACCTCAGGATCAACTGGTGTCGTCGCAGCATGATCAAGATACACTTCTTTTATAGTACTTCTCATATCATTAAACCTCCTAACCCCCTCTTTTAATCATCATCATACGTTCTAACGGCGTCTTAGCCCTCTCCATAATATCTGAAGGTATTATAACCTCTGGTTTTAAACACTTCATACTCTTATATATCTTTTCTATGTTTATTTTTTTCATGTTGGGGCATATGGCTGATCCTACATGGTAGAATTCCTTAGATGGGTAATCCTTTTTTAATCTGTAACACATCTCTTTCTCAGTACCAATGATGAATTCTCTACTTTTTGATTCACCAACATAGCGCACCATACCCATAGTAGAGAACGCATGATCAGATATGTCTATAACCTCTGGTCTGCATTCAGGGTGTACTATTATCTCTGCTTCTGGATGCTGTCTCTTTAACTCCAGTACCTCCTCCTTGGTTATATTATGATGAGTTGAACATATACCTGGCCATATTATAATCTCTTTATCCTTTATGAATCGTTTAGTATACAAACCAAGGTTCCTATCAGGTACAAATATCACTTTTTTAGAGGTTAAACTATTGATAACATTAACAGCGTTAGCTGATGTACAACATATATCTGATACTGCTTTTATATCAGCCGTAGTATTAATGTAGGCTACAACATCAGCATCAGGATGATCCTTTTTTAACCAACTAAGACTCTCTACATCCACCATGGCAGCCATAGGGCATCTAGCTGTTTTATCAGGTATTATCACTTTTTTATCAGGATTTAATATCTTAGCTGATTCAGCCATAAAGTCAACACCACAGAATATTATAACTTCAGCCTCGGTTTTCGTTGCTTTTAATGATAAATCAAGAGAATCACCTATAAAATCAGCTATATCCTGAACCTCAGATATCTGATAATTATGAGCTAGTATGATAGCATTCAACTCTTTTTTCAATTCTATTATACGATCTTGTATATCCTTCTTATTCATCATTCCAACCTTAAATAAGCTCTGCTATGAATACATGAACCTGTATAATAGTGTTTTTTTAAACGCTCTCTATTTTTCGTTAAACTGGTACACCCCCCTTATAAAAATCTTACAGATTATTATCTTTAACGTTTATCATAATCTATAATTGCATCTTAATTCTCCGAACAGAGACCCGCTCTTTTCTAAAAGTAGTAAAATTCGCCTACTTTATTAGATAATCTTCATAATTATCCACAACAAAGTTCTTCCCTTTTGATAAAATCCTAAACCCCTCACTTTCAAGTAATTTTTTATGTGTTTTTGCTCCACCAGGGTATTTGTCATTTAAATAACCATCTATTTTTAATGTCCGCCAATACGGTGTAATCTCTTCTTTACCTTCCATTTTATCTTCCTCGGCAGCATGAGCAGCGATCACAATAAAAATCCCAGTTGTAAGCGTACAACAGTATTCAACATTATGTTTGAGTGCAAGTTTTTGGCATATTTCTCTGAGAGTGATGAGTTTACCATTTGGAACTTGGTTCATTATTTCAACTACTTCTCTTGGTTGAACTAACACTACACGGTCTCCTTGTTGTGCACCCATTTTTGCTAATGATTTTCCGCAGGGGAATTTTGGATCAAATGGTAATATCTTTGGAAATTTTTTGTTATCTGCCAATTTTTCTTTCCAAGATTTCTTTTTGTATCCCATATCACGTCACTCTTTTCCACTTATATATTGGCAATAACCGTAGCTTATCGGGCCTGTTTTTGTTATTTCACAAGGAAACTCTCTGCACTCGAAACAAAACCTCATTTTCTTTATGAATGCACACGATGCAATTTTACAAAATCTGTTTTCTTTGGGTATGCATCCGTTTTCTCCATTTGGGCATTTGCTTTGCACCCTACGTGGGCATTTCTCACAGCTTATACCACATACACCAATTTTAATTTGTTTCATAGAATTTTGTAACTTGATTTAATATAAATAGATTTATGCAGGGGAAGGGATTTGAACCCTTGGACCACTAAGGACAAGACCCTGAATCTTGCGCCGTTGACCAATCTTGGCTACCCCTGCATTTGCTTAGTATACAAACCGGATGTGCGTTATATTCTTCCTTTATACTTATACCGATACAATGATTTTAAATATTTCTTTTTTGATTATTGCTATCCCTTTTATGAAAATGGTATGGCCCGAATGGTGTAGTCTGGTAACATATGGGACTGTGGATCCTCTGTGCCGGGTTCAAATCCCGGTTCGGGCCTATTATAAAATAAAAACCAGAAACATTAAGGAGATAATGGTTATCCTATTATGTAGGGTTTATTCACTTTTTGTTATCTTTTTTTCTTGTTTTTCACGTGCCTTCTTAGCCAATAAAAGGTTAACACCTCTTTCTGTTAGTTTTATCTCGTTATATGATATGTACTGCAGGATCTCAAATCTGAGTAATCTACGTATCATCTCATCTAATTCATCTGTACTTATGTGCAGTAGAACCACAGCTAGGTCGGTATCCATATCCCGTGTGTAAAGCATCTCTAAGAACTCGTAATCCTTATCGGTTAACTCCAAGGGCTGATCAGATGATGATAAGAATTCATCGAATTCTGATAATCGTCTAACGTAATCTTCAACTATCACGTCTAATAGTAATCTATCTAATACTTTTCCTTCTTTGTCGTATAATATGCATATGTTATCCTCGTATTTCCATGATGCTACACTGTCCCATGTGTAACCTAGTAGACTACTTTTAGGTGGTGATACTTTTTTCTTTTCTTGTTCAGATGCATCTAGTATAGGAACAGATTTCTTCTTATCTAGTAGATTATATAATCGTTGTATTTCATCCTCTAATTCATTTAGATTAACACCTCTCTCATTGAGCTCTCTTAGAATATCCTCACCTATACACTCTTTGAATTCTCTTATGAAGAAGAGACCTGCATCTTCTTTTAGATCCATGCATATTACACGTATTAATGATTCAACTGATTTACCTATCATTTCAGGTGGTACGAGATTTATATCTATGGAGATATTGATCAATTCGTTATGCTCAGGATAAATCGACTCTGTTATGTTTATATTATTGAGGAAGGTGAATTCTTTCTCAAGTGTTTTCAGCATGGTACGTATAACTGTTATTGTGAACCCTTCTGTTGTCCTTCTAGATGCTACATTTAAAAGAGAGGAGAGTACATGTTTCATCAAAGTGGCGTTGTCGTAGTTATACATAGGATTCAGACAAATACAAAATAGCAAAGGAGTTTAAAAAACCTTTATCTCAGTTTTCACTCTTTTTTTGGTATTAATATAGCTATTAAAAAAGAGGGGTTGGGAAGGGAGGGATGTCAGGATGGGTAACAAAAGATGATGTCTGTTCCTTCCCAGCATTATCGTGTTATAATCTACCGGCTTTTGTATTTTTTTTGCAGATACATATTCATATGGATATGCTAATGGATGCTCATCAGATACCACATAAATCTATGAATATATTTTTATAATAAGAAAAACATTAATATATTGTGATTATGAATAACCCTGGTTAATTTTAATAACCAGATTTGGGATTTAGTCTCTTGTATAACAAAGGAGTAAGGGAGTAAAAATATGATTAGACATGATAATAAATACGTTATTCCTATGTTTATCACTATACTATATATTGGTAGTATCGCACAGACTTCACCGGTATCGTTATCTAGATGCATCCCTGACTTGCATCCTAACCCTTTGGAAATAAAGGAGACAGGGTCTGCGAGTTATAAACTCTTAATTATAACACCTGCTTTGTTCTACAATGAGTTAAAAAGGTTACAGGATCATAAAGACTCTACAGGTTTACCTACTATGATTGTAAACTTAAGTGAGATATACAACCAATTCAAAGATGAAGGGAGGGATAACGCTGAGAGGATAAAGTACTATATCAAATACGCGATTGAAGAGTACAACATACAGTATGTTCTGCTAGTGGGTGGTCGTAGTAGTCCGTTCTCATGGTATTTACCTGTGAGATATGTTCATATGGAGGATACATGGGAGTCTAGTTATATCAGTGATTTATACTATGCTGATATCTACGATGCTAATGGTAGTTTTTGCTCTTGGGATTCTGATAATGACGGCATTTACGGTGAATGGTATATTAACAGTACAGCTGATGATGTTCACATCGACTTATACCCTGATGTAGCTCTTGGTAGATTAGCATGCAGATCCAGATATGAGGTTAGCATTATGGTTGATAAGATAATTTCATATGAAAAAGGACGGCTTGATCAATGTAATGATTCATGGTTTAAAAGATTCCTGGTTGTAGCTGGTGATACATACCCTGAGCATATAAACCCTAATTGGAGTGGTTATGAGGGTGAGTACTATGGTGACAGGGCTATAGAGAATATGAGTGGTTTTATCCCTACACGTTTGTACACATCTGATGGCTCATTTAGTAGTAAAACAGATGTGATTAACGCATTCAATAATGGTTATGGTTTTGTATACTTTGTTGGTCATGGTAGTCCTAAAACATGGGGTAATCATCCACCGGATAGCGAGGATTTTGTGAAAGGTTTACTGGTTAATGATATGTGGAGGCTTCGTAATGGATATAGATTACCTGTATGTGTTGTTAGTGGTTGTCATAACTGTCAGTTTGATGTTGATCTCTTAAAATTCTTCAATAAGACTACTAGGTATAGACAGGAGGCGTTGTACGAATGCTGGGGTTGGAGGATGACTACACAGAGAAGAGGTGGTAGTATAGCTACCGTAGGATGTACAGCTCTAGGTTACACCAAAGAGGATAAACAATCATTCAAAGGTGGTTTAAATGAGATAGAGGTACTGTTTTTCAACGTGTACGACAAAAGTAATATGACAACTCTAGGTGATGTTTTTAATGAGGCTATAACTATGTACCTGGATACTTACCCGGTTAACACTAGTACACCAGGGTGTGGTGACTCATGGATTGATGCTAAGGTTGTACAATCATGGGTACTGCTAGGTGATCCGAGTCTTAGAATAAGAGATAAATATATATGAAAAAAATCAGATGAGGCCTAAGAGGTCTGATAATTTTTTTTGATATGATACTTTTTTTCGCCTACTTATATCCCTAAATTTTAAACGTACTTAAAAACTAGTTCTCTTATGTTGTATCACATTAATATTGTAACCGTTATTCTTGTTAAAAGGAAGGGATGAGCCCTCAAGTCAGTAAGAAAGATAAAAGTTTTTTTTCATATAACGTTTCTGTTATGCCATCTTTGATATTAAGTATTAAACAGTCACTTTATATCATGTTATGTTTACCTATCTGATTTTGGAATTACAACTACCGAAATTTTAAATAGATATTTTTTATTATCGATTTCAGCTATTATCAGGTTTTTAGGGGTATAAACTATGAAAAATAGGTTAACTTTGGGTATAGCGTTATTCATAATTATATTATCAGGCTCTTTGAATATATATGTTTATGTTACACGTAGTAACTCAGAGAAGGTGATCATCAATGATAAGGGTTATACCATCGACGAGATATTCTTTATAGCTAAAACTAGAGTCATAGATTCAACAGGTGAGAATGGCGCAGCATTAGATGATTTAATCATAAAGGCGGGTGTAGCACACCCTGAGAGATATAATTATACTATCATAGGGGCTGATGGATACCAGAAGACAGTAAAATGGGGGTCTATGAAGAATGGTTTATTAACTAGGGATCGAGTATCGATATTCCCTGATCTGCCTAAAGCGTATCAGGTTAAAAACATAGTTAAAATAGAGGTGAAATAAATCCATGTACAAGGATTATAAGAGGATAATAATAGTTACTATATTATTTGGTTCGTTATGGGGTTTCACTGAATGTATAATTGGATCATTATTCTATGATTTTGATCTACCTGCTGGTGCGATTATGGCAGGTTTCTTCGCGTTAGGATTAATGGGTATCAGCAGAGGGTTATATCAGAAACGTGGCATGCAGTTCTGTATGGGTATGATCGCTGCCGCTATGCGTCTATTTTATCCTTTTGGTGAATGCTTCCTATGTTCAGCTATTGCTATCCTAGTTGAAGGTTTAATATTCGAGTTGATATGGTACAATTTATCATTTGCACGTGATCTTCAGGGTTTTACTAGTAAGATCAGCTTAGGTGTTATAACAGGTTACTCAGTGTATATAAGTGGATATGTGTTAACGCAGATTCTTACACCTGTGGTAGCATCTGCTGGTTTCTACATGGAGAATCTTATAGTGTTTATGCCGCATATACTTGCACGTGGTTTAACCGCTGCTGTGTTAGGTGGTTTAACCCTGCCTTTAACCACTTTTATCATTAATCATATTAATATAAGATTGGATGACAGGATATCTTACCCGGTATCTATAGGGGTTTCGTTTCTATGCTGGTTTAGTGTTATATTAACCACTTTAAAATTTATATCATAGATATAGTAATGGTAGATAGGAGGTATAATGTTCAGTATGGTCAAGGTCTTGTTTTTTCACCCTGAGAGATGCAATGGCTGTCTAAAATGTGAAAGAGCATGTTCACAGGTTCATTTCAAGAGCGATGAGGGTGGGGATAAATCAGCTATACGTATAATAAAAAAACCTGATGGTTACAGTATGCATGTTTGTGATCAACGTGGGCTCTGTATAGATGTATGCCCAGTTGGTGCTTTGACAAGGCGTAAAAACGGTGCAGTGGTATTGGATACTAAGATTTGTGTGGGTTGTCAATCATGTGTAGGTTTTTGTCCCATAGGCGCAATGAGGGTATCGAAGGCGCGTATTGAACCTTTTAAATGTATATCGTGTGGTGCTTGTGTACGGGCATGCCCTAAGCATGCTCTAGAACTAGTTGATAAACCTCTAGATGAGGTTAAACAGGTTGTTTATCATAAATTAGGAGTATAAGATTTTATGATCGAAGGACAGATAGAAGTTGATGGTTATAAGACAGGTAACACAGTTCATAGATATGATTTAGATAAACTTAGATCTAGGCATAAGATTCTGGCTGAGTATAAGTATACTAAAAGAGGGGTTATACGAGGTTATGCTAATAGAACTCTCTATGTTAATCTGAGTAGTAACACTATAAAAGAGAAACCTGTAACTGAGGAGATGAAGAAGAAGTTCACAGGGGGTAGAGGATTTGGTTTGAAGCTATTATGGGATACCCTTAAGCCTACTACCAGATGGGATAGTGAAGAAAATGAGATTGTTATAACTACTGGGCCTTTATGTGGTACAACTCAGTATCCTGGGTCTGGTAAATCCTTATGTCTGAGTGTATCACCATCAACAGGTATCATATGTGACTGTAATGTTGGTGGGTTCTTTGGTCCTTACCTTAAATTCTCTGGTTTTGATGCTTTAGAGATACAAGGCAAAGCATCAAAGGATGTTGTAATATTTATTGATGGTGAGAAGGGATGTGTTAGTATAGAATCAGCGCCGTTAGAAGATGTGAATTCACATATTCTAAATGAGCAGTTGACGTATCTGTATGCTGATGATTCTTCTCCTCATTCACTGCAAAAGGTTAGTGTTGTATCCTCTGGTAAAGGAGCTGAGCATAGCTATTGGGGTTGCCTCAACTTCTCATTTTATGATATAAGACGTAGAGTAGCGCGTATGAAACAAGCAGGTAGAGGAGGATTAGGTACAGTATTCAGG
>JAVYLV010000040.1:0-10545 GCA_038740425.1 Thermoplasmatota archaeon
GCCTCACGAGCATCCCATTTACGAGATAAGCCTACAGAAGCCTCGAAGTTATCACTACTCGCCATAATACAACTAAACACCCCCTATCTAGACAACGGTTTCTCTATTCTTCTCATTCATATTCAGGATACTTATAATCTCACGACGAGCATTCTCAAGCTCAACCTCGATCAGACCCTTATTAGCCAACGCTGGGATGATAGCAACCAGGGCGTTATCAGTATCAGGAAGCACAAAGAATACAACCTCATAATCCCTCAACCTGAACTCCATCTCACCGAGACCAGCTTGAGAATACTGACTAATCACAGCGAAAACATCATCCATAGCACGTTTAATAAGATCCCATACCTCATACACCTCGGGTTTAAAGCTACCTGTACCACCAGTAGGCTCAACACTAATCATATTCCTACGAGCAACCATACAAGCTAGTATATCATCAAACTTGAGTAAATCATCAAGTACTCTAGCTATAGGGTCATCCCTGATACCGCATCCCTCCTAAACAAGTATTATACTTATATTATAACCCCTACAAATACTTTACGAATACCGCAGTGAGATTATCCTTGATGAGTTGTACTCTCCAATTAAAGAATAGTTCGTAATAAAACATCCCATATACGATAAAAAATATCAATGTATGTGAATCTAATCTGTTCCATTAGACAAACAACGTTGTTTCTCCATTGGCAATAAATTACACCTGAAACTAATCCATCTCATTTTCTAAAAACCCTATCTATTTAAATAATATTGAGATAATTAGGTGTCTGGTGAGTGTCTCTTAGTATGAACATATTAGGTGTTGAGGTCCCTATTTGGACTATCCTCATTTTATTGTTGATTCTTATAGTTGTATTATGGAGGATTATAAAATTCACTTTGAAGATACTAGTAGTCGTTATAGTATTCGTATTGCTATTGATAGGTTTGGATCTCTTAGGTTTTTTCTCATGGATTAAAGATATGTTTTATAGTATGCTACCTGTCTAATAACGCCTAAAAAATTTTTGAATCTATTGTTTTATGAACGCCCTTTCTTTAATCCTCCACCGCTTCTTTATCTTTTATGTTATGCATATGCTCCAGGGTTGATAACAACTCCTCTCTATCGAACGGTTTAGATATATAATCATATATATATGTTTCTAGTCCTTGCATCTTTTTACGATTCGAACTACCATTAGCTGTAATAATAGATATAACAATACCCTTATGTAGACCTTTTCTTATGATCTCTCTTATAGTGTCCCATCCATCCATAAACGGCATCACTAAATCAATTAGAACCACCCCTTTGAATCCTCTTTCAAGCTCCTCTATACAATCCTTACCACTATCAACTGTTAAAACCTTATAATCCAACATCTCTAATATATCCCTTAACAGTATGAGTATATCAGGGTCATCATCAACAACCATTACTTTTTTATCCATACACTTTTTACTCCTACACCAAACCAAGACTAATGTTATACTTTATCATTGTTTATATTTAAACATATTTTGATATTTTTGCATAATGAAAAAACGTCAAAAGAACCATCCTAAAAAAAGATAGTTAGAAATGGGTTCATCTTAGTAGATCATATATCATGTTACTCAGATCAGCTATCTGCTCAGGTGCCAACTCCTCCACCCTCTTATCCATATACGGTAGATCACCGGTATCCCTTAGATAGTACCCCCGGATAACATACCTTATCTTTTTCCTACGATGCATGAACAATCTCTTAACCATATCAAAGAAAAAAACTTCATCCTTAACATAGAATGGTGGCTTCTCACGTGGTATAATCTCAACCAGGGAAGCATCAACCCTAGGCACCGGTGAAAAACAATAACGAGACACAACCTCTAACATACGACACCCCGCATGATAATAAACATTAATAGATAAACTAGAGTAATCCTTACCACCAGGTTTAGCCACCATACGCTCTGCAAAATCCTTCTGATACATCAACACAGCTTTCTTGAACCTCTGCTCTAAAAGCAGAGAAGTCACAGGTGATGATATCTCAAAAGGTAGATTAGCCACAACCTTTGAGAACACAGGTAACGTTGAAAGATCAATGGATAACACATCAGCGTTAATAACAGTCACATTATCAGGTAAACTCCTTTTCAAATAATCTATAAAACTGTTGTCAATCTCAACCGCTATAACCTGCTTAGCATACCTAGCTATGATACGAGTCAGAACACCCCTACCAGGTCCTATCTCCAAGACTACATCCTCACTATTGACATCAGCGTAAGCTACCTCACGTCTCGCCACACCCTCATCAACTAAGAAATGCTGACTAAACCTAACACGTCTCATAAAACAAAAATAATAAAAATTAAACCTCTACCATATAAAAGCTAATCATTCATCTTATTGGAACCCTTTACTTATAGGTGGACGTGTGAATAAACGATACTTCTGCTGAGGATCGGTTAACTCCAACTCTATACGTTTAGCTATGAGCTTATCAGGCGACCGCAGGAAGCTTATACGATTCTGCATATCAGCAAAACTACTGAAAGGTTGTTTTTTCCGCTCATCTATTATCTCAAACATCATCTTCTTACCCAGACCGGGCAGTAACTCTAACGTATGAAACCTAGTTGATATAGCATTAGCCTCATTAAAAAATTTAACAAAACGTGATTCATTTTTACGCACTATATCAAGTATAACATATGGTAACTCACCATGAGCAGTAGATGTTAGATCCTCATAGTTTATCCTAGCTTTAATCTTCTCTATCTTAGTTCTAAGCGTAGGATCCCTACCCACATATATACGTTCACCAACAGTAAATGTAGCGTCACGTTTAGGTATCAATTCCAGTAGAGTAAACTGACTCTCCCCTATACCATACACCACTGGTTTCCTCTTAAAAGCAGGGGCATCACTTCTCCCTTTTGCCAAATAATCCAAAACATATACATAATCCTCCATAATTCTACCCCCTCTCTTCTCATGCGCTTATATATTTCTTCACTATATCCAGAATGTTCTTCACATCATTATCATTAGGGGTGAATCTCTCCTTAGCAAAAATAGATCTAACCTCATCAACAGTCATCGGGAGAATATCCGCTATCTTATAAGCATGTCTCTCCTCTAATTTTTTAAGACCCATAAGATCAGATATTAAACTCTCAGTATCCTTTACTGATAACCTAGCGAATTTCGAAGCATGCTCTAACGCTATACGTTGCTCATAATTCAACTCTTCACGTTCCTTACTGATTTTTTTTAATATATTCTTAACCTCAGCAAGTGACACATATCTACCTTTCTCATCTACATTATTCATCTATAGAACTCTCCCTAAATGCTCAGGTCTAACTATAAGAGTCTTATGTTTCTTACCAACCCTCACACCAACCTTGTAAGCTTCGCCCTGTTTACCCTCCACAACCCCTATTCTACCCTGGAATTGAGGATGAGGCATACCTTTATGCACCGACGGTTCAAGGTCTATACTAACAGTATCACCTACCTCAAACTCCTGCAACGCACGGGTTATAGAGGATATACCCCGCTCCCTAGGTTTTTTACGTAGTATATGCCTTGTTTTACTTCTCAGCCCTTTTGATCTTATCACCATACACTCTTATTCTCCCTTAACCTCGATCACATCGAGTTCTTTAACCCTACATGGAACACCTAACATCTCACTTATACTCGGCTGGGTTTTACCATTATCACCTGATACCAACTCTTTTATATAGGTACCTGACTCTGTCTCGATGATTAACCGAGCTATATTACCCTCTACTGATTGCACTTCGCAGTTATATACCTTACGCTCTCTAACTGTTAAGGCTCGGCGATGAGCCACTCGACTAGGCGTAAACTGTTTTATAGTAACACTCGGTAATAAACCAGCTACTTTTTTAACTTTTTCTTTTATAAAAACCTGTTCACTCTCTATCAACACATCATAAACCTTTCTATAATCAGCGTTTTTTAATCTTACTACCTCACCCTGATCCGAGTATCTAAGATTTATGACTTTTATCCTACACCCTGCGTTCTTATTTATACCTCTTTCTAACTCCTTCAGATCTATAGTTCTACGTCTTGGTTGTTTTAACTCTAATACAAAAGGCCTACCATTACCCAACATACGAGCATCTATATCCTCCCTTCCACATCCATGAAAGGATGCATCTACAGCCCCTGTAATAGGTATAGCTACCGAAGATATAATCTCCTCTACACTGGTATCATACAACCTACCTGTGTACCCACACGCCCTGCACCCCACCCCTCTGCATACACGACATGGCCATTTAGTCTGTGGTATCCCCCTCTCGTATTTAAGATATCTACCATATATATAGAGGGATTTAACCTGCAGGGTTACTACGTTAAAACCAGTATCTATAACCGCTGTTACATCTGGATCATTGAAATCAACAGTTTTACCTGTAATCCTCTCAAGGTTTTTACCTATCTCCCTGTTCAACTCCATCTTAAGAGGCTCAGCATCTTTTAAATCTAACAACTCAACAACCTCACGCTCCTTGTTCACTATCTCCTCATCCACCTTTGATCCTATCAGAAAAGTATTGAACTCATAACCCTCAAGTTTTTTCTCTATTAACCCTGTAAAAACAGGTATCTCCTCCAATAAACCCTCACATATATAACACTCCTCCTTGTTTTTTTTATCCTTGTTTAAATACCCTGTTAATTTTTTTAATCCATCCTCATCAGTGTTCCTCTTAAATAACCTAAGGATACATTTATCACAGATACGGTATCCAATCCTTATTTTTTTAATGAGTTCTAATCGCCCTTCCATGCTCATATTTTCGATAAACCCTGATAAATTAATCCATTTTAAATATTAACCCTCACTCCTCGTTTTTATGGAAATAATTATACAACAATATTTTTATAATAGTATTACTAATATAATAATCATGATTTGTGAGCGGTGTAAAAGAAGATTTGGTATACCTGGCAAATCATACTGGACAGCTGAGAAGGGCATATGCCCCTTCTGCGAGGATAATAAAAACAAAACATATGTTTTTTATAGTATGCATCATCAAGAGAATAAACATACTCATTAGCCACCCCCCAAACCCTTTATATACTCATCCTTTTAGATCTCTCTTATTATAACCATAACTTCCACACTATCAATATCATAAGTAGGGATAGTACAACAGGTACATACCATACACTATTATCAACCCCTAAAGTATACGCTACAGAGAGAATCAGACCTAAACCTGCAAATAAAGTTATAATATCACGATATTTCATACATATCCACCTTCAAAATGTTAATACACTCATGACTAATAAAAGATTTTGATTTTTAAATAGAATAATCACGCCCACAAAGAATTAAACCCCCACCCTTATCTCTTCTTTTCATGGTAAGATTTTTAAGAAAAGAGAGGTTACAGTCGGCTCGTTCTTAACACACCTCAAAAAAAGAAAAAAGCAGAGAAGAAAAAAACAAAGGAGAATGATAAAACATGGTCACGATTAAACCATTTAAAGGTTTAACATACAACAAAGAAAAGATAAAGACACTCGATGATGTAATGTCCCCACCATACGATATAATATCTGAGAACATGCAAAACGAGCTATACAACAAACACGAATACAACTTCGTCAGACTGATACTTGGCAAACAATACCCCTCAGACTCAGATAATGACAACAGATACACCAGAGCAAAGAAACTATTTGACGAATGGCAAAGAATAGGTGTACTCATTGATTCACCAGGAGAAGCTATCTACCCCTACGAGATAGAATACAAAGTTAAAGGAGCCAAAAAAACCTTTAACGGTTTCTTCACACTGCTAAGATTAGACCCTGAATACAAACAGGTAAAAGCACATGAAAAAACACTAGCTAAACCTAAAGCAGATCGTCTAAACCTCATGAGAACCTGCCATGCTAACCTTGAACCCATAGAACTACTATACATGGACGAAAACGATCACATCCAGGATATGATCAACCAAGCGACAGACGAACCAATCATATCAGTTAAAGGATACGACAGCTTCAAACATTCCCTATGGATGATCAACAACGAAGAAACCATCAAAAAGATCACAGACGAATTCAAAAACAAGATTTTGTTCATAGCTGATGGTCATCACAGATACCAGACATCAATCAACTACGCCATAGAACAAAAGGAGAAAACAGGCGACAACAACCCTGATGCATCATTCAACTACATAATGGTAGTCTTATCTAACATGTACCACCCTGGTTTATCCATACTACCCACACATCGCTTAGTAAAAATACCCGGCTTTAAACCAGAATCATTCCTAGAATCAATGAAAAAATACTTTGAAATAGAAGAAAACAAGATTAAAACAATAAACTATGATAAAACCAGTAAAAAAATAATTAAAAGCATTGAATCTAAAAAAGAACATAAATTCGCGATGTACCACAAAAAGAAATACTACATCTTCACGTTAAAAGATGAAAGCGTCATGGATGAAATTGCAAGTGAACACTCCAAGACTTGGAGACTACTAGACGTATCAATACTGCATAAACTCATACTAGAAAAGGGCCTAGGCATAAACGACGCTAATCTAGAGGATCATATAAAATACACTAAGAGCGAATCTGAAGCTGTAAAGGTCGTTGATGAAGGCCTATACGATCTCTCATTCCTGATCAACCCAACTAGGATAGAAGAGTTAAAGAGCATAGCTGACGAAAAGGAATACATGCCTCAGAAATCAACTTATTTCCTACCTAAAATGCTATCAGGATTAGTCATGTACAAAATGTGAAATAAAAATATTTCAGATAAACAAAATAAGACAACCCCCCTATCTCTCCTTTTTTTATTGCTCAAAAAACGCGCTTAACAAGAAAAATTCAGAATAATTAAACATCCTTTGTTACAAAATTTTCATCTGGAATCCAAACTCTATATAATACTAGATAACACTTTTTTATGCACCTCATAATCACTATCACTATAGAGTACAAACCTGATACGTTTAACATGCTTCAAAGTAGGTATCATACTTATAATAGTTCTAAAAGCCACCTCCGCAGCATCCTTCACAGGATAACCAAAGAAACCAGTAGAGAGAGCAGGAAACGCTACAGAGTCTATCCTGTGTTTCTCAGCCAAATCCAGAGCGTTACGATAACACCTAGATAAAAGCTCATCCTCTGGTCTGTCAACACCATACACCGGACCTAGACAATGAATAACATACTCGTTAGGTAGTTTATATCCTTTAGTTATAACAGCTTCACCTGGCCTGATAGGCGCAAATCTACGACATTCCATCTCTAACTCAGGACCAGCAGCACGATGTATAGCACCAGCTACACCCCCTCCTCTTTTAAGCTGAGCGTTAGCAGCGTTAACAACAGCAGTGAAACCAATTTGAGATGCTATATCACCTTTAACACATTCAATTTTAACATCTGATATCATCCTCTCTAACATAAACAACCAACCTCCAAACCTAACATAGCACCGATGAGATCAGATATACAACTCCTGGTTAATAAAGTTAAAAAACCATTAATTGTTTTATAATAAGTTAAAGTGTACTTTTATGCGGTCCAAGACTCAGATTTTGATCATTACCTCTACATTTTTTCTGATGTTTTTATCTATGCCAAATGCGCACGCTGAGAGTTACTACGCTGAGATAGACATAAACGTCGACACATCTGGTTTTGTCACAATAGATGGCTACACCAACCACCCCTATCTCTTAGTAAAGGATTCTCAGAATTACACATCTAAGAATAAGAGTTACTGGATCCTACATATATCTACAGACGAGATTTTCTCAGCATTTATCTACACCATTAGACTACCTAAAGGCGCAGTGATACATAGTATAGACTCTTCAGGAATGACACGAATAACAAACAATGAAGGATTTTTAATAGTTAAAGGGTACAGTGAGGATAGCAAGTTATACATCATGATCAAGTATGAGATAGAGAAGGAAACTGTAATAGGATCTGGTTACGAATGGTTTCTGCTAGGCGCAATTATCGTAGCAACTTTATCCCTAGTGATACTTTATCTATACAAAAGAAACCCATCTACAAGGGAGACATCAGAGAATACTGATATCAATCTTAAGGATTTAAACAAGAGACAGAGGGAGATAATAAATATTTTAACTGAGATTGGAACGCCTTTAACGCAAACTGAGATAGAAAAAAGGTTAAATATACCTAAAGCCTCTGTATCTAGAAATATTCGTACCTTGGAGAGAAAAGGTTTGATTGTGAAAGAACAGAAAGGCATGTCTAACTTAATATCATTAAAAAAGCATTAGTTTCGCTTTTATTCCGCCCTTGTTCCGCTTTTTCCAGATAAATTATAAAAGCTGTTTCATCCAATTATAGATCAAAAAAACCAGACTGAAAAAAGAGAGGTGAAAGGATATGAAGATGAAAAAAATAGTTAATACATGGATTATAGTTATGCTAGTGTTAGCCTCATTGGTATCAATAACATCGGCTGATGATACTAGTGAGCCAGAGCAAACCGAAGTGGTTGTAGATGAGGATACCTTAAATGAGACTAGGATAATAGATTATCAGTATGGTGCCATTGTTCGTCTGCTTCAACTTGAAAAAGCTATATTGAAGGGTATCGTGAAAGGTGAGATGATACTCTCTATCTTAAAAAACAAAGGTGTGAACACAACCGAGTTGGAATGTATAGTATCTGAGATGAAGATATTATTAGATGAGGTTAGGTCATCTGATGTTAACTCTACAAATGCTACACAGATTTTTGTTGACCTTAAACATGACGCCATACTACTAGTTAAGAACTTTCGGGATACACTTCATGACCTGCTGATTAGCAATGAGATTTTAGATGAGTTAAAAGAAAGGATACGTGACGTTAACACTACAGAGATGCACAACCTCACCTTTAGGATAAGACACAGGATCAGATTGTATAACAGAAATCAGATGTACAGACTATGCCAGATGATAGGGTTAAATGATACAGGTATAATAGACAGTTATCTTAATGGGAATATCACCATGAAGGAGTTAAAAAGCCATCTTAGCAGGATTATGAATCAATTAACGAAAGAGAAGAGGAATATGATATTCTACGAGATAAAAGAAGGCAATATAAAATCTCATATTAGAAGTATGCAGAGTGTTGAAGATGCTAAGAAAACGTTCAATGAACGAAGACAACATAGGCTGAATAACAGACTCAGGCTTATAGAGAGTTCAACAGATATAGAGGGCAATGTAAAAACACGTTTACAGGAGAGATTCAAAGGTGAGATGGAAGAAAAAGGTAAAGGAGGTAAGGGTAAATGAATAACAAATGGGTCATAATCCTACTAGTAGCTGTTATACTAGTGGTTTCTTTTGTTATGTTGTTTACTAAAGTTGTACAGATCATCCCTGAAAAAAGCGAAGGCAGCAGTAGCAGCGATCATTCCACCGACGAGATCCTAGATGAGATAGATCAAAATCTCATAGATGAGAGTGAAGAGATCAGTATCGGTGAGATCATCTATTAGAATGATTTCTTTAATTTTCAGAGGGATATACCATTCACTCTTTTTTTTATTTTGTAACTATCTCCACAAACATAAGATTAAACTACTCTTTAATAATAACCGTATTTATGAATCAAATTTTTAATATGTTAAAAAAACCTTACCAATAATCCTTCTCAATCCAAGATAAACACGCATCATTTTTTTAAATGATAACCTATTTATCCATGTTGATTAATTCATAACCCCTAGTTAAAAATCTAAACTGGGAAAGGTGGTATAGTAGAAATGGATAACATCATAGTATTTATTATAGGTTTTATCCTAGGTGTGATCGCTGTCGCTATAGCCATGGAGATAAGCATCAAGAAAACCAAAGGATCAGAGTCACCTATACGTTTCACCGATACATGGAGTCTATCAGAGTTTATTAACCCTCGTATAGTAGCTGAACATTACATAGACCTGCTACCTTCTAATAAGACGAAAATATTGGTAAACATGTACAAGGATCCTTCTTTCTTCAAAGACGCTGAAGTTAGACAAGACTCCAAGGTTAAGGGTAACTTTATAATAGATGATGACAGAGCGCTTATACTAGCAGGCCCTATGAAACAAGCTGAGATAGGGGTATGGACCGTGGATAAAGAAGTACTGAAACGCCTGAACAGTTATTTTAATGACATATGGGACACAGCTGAACCATTCACCAAGAAGGATAAATAAAAAAACTTGGGATAAAGAGAGATATGAGTATTCTAATCAAGAATGGCTTAATCATAACACAGAATGAGAGAAGAACTATACTAACTGGTGATTTGTACATCGAGGATGATACTATAAACGAATTGTCAGAGAAATCTATCAAGGTTGAGGCTGAATATAAGATCAACGCTAAAGACAGATGGATACTACCAGGACTTATAAACACTCATACACACCTACCCATGACCCTGCTACGCGGTTATGGTGATGACCTACCACTAAAGAGATGGCTTGAGGAGCGTATATGGCCAA
>JAVYLV010000041.1:0-4154 GCA_038740425.1 Thermoplasmatota archaeon
TAAGAATGGTTACTTATTTTCGTATGTTTAGAATCCAATGAGTTGATATGATATGAAGATTCTACTGATTCACAGTGATTATATAGAGTACGAGGTTAAAGAAAAAGCTATATCTCATCCTGAGGAGATATCAGCTAAGAAGGATAGGTTGGAGGAGGTTCTTGTTGTATTCACCGCTGTTGAGAAGACAGACGAATCATCACCCACCCAAGCGGTTAAAGATGCTGCATCTGAGATCATAAAAACAGCTGAACAACTTAAAATCAATAATATCATGATATATCCTTATGCTCATCTATCCTCTAATCTATCAAGTACTAGAGCAGGTAAGGAGATACTATCTAATCTTGAAGAAGAGTTAAAGAAAGATGGTAGATTCAATGTTAAACGTTCGCCTTTCGGATGGTACAAAGCATTTAAGATATCATGTAAGGGTCATCCACTATCTGAGCTATCACGTGAGATAATACCCTCCCGTGAGAAGAAAGCGGTGGAGAAGGAAAGAGAGGTTAGATCCAGATGGTGCATCTTGACACTCAAAGGTGAACTCATAGATGCAGATAACTTCGACTTTACAGGTTATGAGGATCTACGGCTATTATATGAGTACGAAAGCAAAGGTACAAGGAAAACTACAGGTGAACCACCACATGTTAAAATGATGCAATCATTAGAACTAGTTGATTATGAACCTGCTAGCGACTCAGGTAATTTCAGATGGTACCCAAAAGGCAAACTAATCAAAGGTCTACTAGAAGAGCATATAAACAATATAGTGAAGAGTATAGGTGGCATGCAGGTGGAGACACCTATAATGTATGATATAGAACATCCTACACTTAGTGCATACATGAAGAAGTTTCCGGCTAGACAATACACTGTTAGATCAGACGAGAAGGATTTCTTCCTACGTTTCGCCGCATGCTTCGGTCAATATATGATAATGAAGGATATGACTATATCTTACAGGAATCTACCTCTACGTTTATACGAACTCACACATTACAGCTTCAGACGTGAACAGAGCGGTGAGATCAGTGGTTTGAAGAGACTTAGAGCATTCACCATGCCTGATCTCCATACCCTATGTGCTGATATCAAACAAGCATCTGAAGAATTCAAAAGACAATTCAAGACCGCTATGCGATGGATGAATGATCTACAGCTTGAATCAGAGGTTGCTATACGTTTTGTTAAGGATTTCTACGAGGAGAACAAGGACTTAGCTAGAGAACTAGCTGAGATAGCCGGCAAACCAATCCTGGTTGAATTATGGGATGAGAGATACTTCTACTTCGTAATGAAATTCGAGTTCAATGTTATTGACTCTATGAATAAAGCTAGTGCTTTATCCACAGTACAGATAGATGTAGAGAACGCTGAACGTTTCAATATAACATATACAGATGATAAAGGCATGAAGAGACACCCATTCATACTACATACCAGCATATCAGGTAGTATCGACCGATGCGTATACGCTTTACTGGAGAGAGAAGCTGTTAAAATGAAGAGAGGCAAAAAACCTGTATTACCAGTATGGTTATCACCCACACAGGTAAGACTCATACCTGTAAATGATGACTATATAAAGGATTGTGAAGGTATATTATCAGAGTTTAATAATATATCACAGGGTTATAATATAAGAATAGATATAGATGACCGCGAAGAGAGCGTTAACCGTAAAATAAGAGATGCTGAGAAGGAGTGGATACCATTCATCATTGTTATAGGTGAAAAAGAAAGAAGTGATAAGGTACTAACAGTACGTATAAGGGATACGTCAATAGGTGAACCTGATAAGAAATACTCAGTTAAGGATCTCTACTCTTTTATAGTCAACCAAGTGAAAGGTTACCCTCGTGGGGAATTACCATTGCCTGTATACCTATCTAAACGCCCTAGATTCAAAGGATAAAAAACTCTTTGATTTTATGATGTCTAAAATTGTTTGGAATAATACCACTATTTTAACCTAATGTTAATCATCAATAGTAAATTATAAAAAAACACGGAGTCATACCATTATCTAAATCAAATTATGAGGTTTTTTCATGATCACACAGGATGAGATAAGAGACGTAGTTAATTCTTACAAATTAGATAATATTAGTATAGGTGTACTAGGTGGACATTCAGCACTTGATATATGCAGAGGAGCTAAAAAACATGGTTTTCATACTATAGCAGTATGCCAGAAAGGACGTGAAAAGACTTATGATAAATACTACAAGAGCAGACCTGATGGCCGTGGATGTGTAGATGAAACCATTATATTATCAAAATTCTCTGATATACTAAAAGAGGAAGTACAGGATCATCTTAGACGTAAAAACACCATATTCGTACATAATAGATACTTCTGGGTCTACTTTGATTTTAATGATATCGAATCCAGATTCAAAGTCCCTATATACGGTTCAAGAACCTTGCTCAGAGCTGAGGAGCGTAACACCCCTAAGAATCAATACTATCTCCTAGAGCGTGCTGGTATAAGATACCCGCGTATATACAACTCACCGGAGGATATAGACAGATTAGTGATAGTGAAAGTGAATGAAGCTATGCGAGGGTATGAACGTGCATTCTTCTTCGCGGTTAACTATGAGGATTACAAAAAGAAATCCTCTGATATGCTTAAAAGAGGGTATATAACCAAAGAGGGTTTAGATAGAGCTATCATAGAAGAGTATATAGTAGGGGCTCAGATCAACTTCAACTACTTCTACTCAGTTATAGATGATGAACTTGAGATAATGGGTACTGATATCAGAAGACAAACTAACCTTGATGGTTTATTAAGATTACCCGCTGATGAACAACTTGAAGTATTGAGATACGTCAAACCCAGATTGATAGAGACAGGTCATATAGCAGCTACAACTAAAGAGTCTATAATAGAACATATCTTTGATCTAGGTGAGAGATTTGTAGGTATAACTAAGGAAGAGTACCCCCCTGGTATAATAGGACCCTTTGCTCTGCAAGGTGCTATAGTATCAGAGAAAGGCAAGGAGGAGATGGTAGTTTTTGATGTATCAATGCGTATACCAGGTAGTCCTCTAACCATGTTCACGCCTCATACTGCTTATCTATATGGCGAGTCTATCAGCTACGGTGAGCGTATAGCTTTAGAGATCAAGAAAGCTGTTAAACAGAAACGTTTAAAGGAGATAGTAACATAAAAAAAGAGTTTTTTATCTTGGTTTAGCAACATTTTATTATACGTTCCTCAGTAATTATATAATCAACTTTTATATCATGAGGCTCAGAGGGTATATGATCTAGGAGCTGTGATTCAAACGCTAAACCGTATTTATTTTTGTTCCTCGCTTTTTTTAATAATGCATCATAGTATCCTAGACCATGTCCTATCCTGTTGCCTCTGATATCAAATCCTAACCCTGGTACTATTATAATATCTATATTATCTATATTTATTACCCTTATCTTATCCTTTAGTGGTTGCAGTATGTTATAAGGACCTGGTGTTAGATCCTCCCATCTCAGAAGCTCTGATAGTATCATCTTTTTATCCTCTTCGTAGATGTAGGGTACTACGATTCTTTTACCTCTTCTAAGTGTTTCTTTTATCATTTCATGTGTGTATACTTCATTATCGTATGATACATAGAATAGTATAAGATATGATTGTTTGTAATCATCCAGTTTGTATAGTCTCTCAGCTATAAGTCTGCTTTTAGTAATAACATCATTGTATAAGAGTGAGTCCCTTTTCTTTTTAAGTTTCGCTCTCAGGTTTTTTTTATCCAGATTCATTAAAACCTTAAGTATATTATAGTGTTTGACTTAAAGATTTTCATGTTCGGTTGTCAAGCACTTACTTTCAAGACAACGTGGAAATGATTTATATCCAACACTATAATTATACAACTAACATCATTTTTTGTTCGAATCTTTTCAAATAAAGCTTATAAATAAAAACATACAATATTATTTTAATAATAAATAAAAAATAATGGTTGAAAATATGAAAGAGAAAACATTTTTTGGAAAGGCTGGTGTTAGAAAAAAATTTGCAATAGGTATTGCTGCTGTTGCAATTTTTTTTGATGCTCACACTTGGTGCTAGCATAGCTCAATACCAACATGGTGTAATAGTAAATAAAAAATTAGAAAAAAACAATAAC
>JAVYLV010000041.1:4164-10458 GCA_038740425.1 Thermoplasmatota archaeon
GGTCGCGAATGTAAAACAACATTTGAAGGGTAGTCTATTGATTATTGCTTTATTGCTAACAACGCTATTACCTGTTTTGGTGACGCTATAGCACAAGGGTATTACACATTCGATGAATTACAAGAATATATTAATGAACATGGTATTCCAGGTAGTACTGTCGCATCAAAAGAATCAACATCAACCGGAAAAATTATTTCTGGTGGTATATCCTTTGGACAAATACAGCAAGGCGGTGAAATAGGAGGAAAAATTGCTAAACCAGAATCACTAAAATTTAATGTAGTTGAAATACTAAAAGAACGTTTCCCACAAGCAATAGCTTATTGTCAAGGTGGGGAATCAGCTGACTGGCGATTTCATCCGGAAGCAATATGCCTAGCAGCATCTTTAGTACCTATTCTAGGAGTCTGCATGGCTACAGGCGTTGTAACAGCATTTTTTGCTTTGTTTGGCACTCTATCTTATTTACTGGGAACTGTATTTTGGGGTCTATTATTACGAGGATTTGGTATATTGGATCCGCAGATGTTAGAGTTTTGCTCAAATGTCTACGAAATCTGTATGGGATTAATCGGGTAAACATTTTTAAACCACTTTTTCATTTTTGGAATTATGAAAAATCTACAACTCTTAATCGGCTGTCTTCTTTCAGTTTTATTATTAGTATCTATTCCTTCTGTTTCAGCTGTTAAATACAGAATAGCAGAGCGCTCAGCATATATTCACGTTGCATTTAATCAATTTAAAGGAAAAATAGATACCCTTGGTTGTCCTGCGTCAAGGGCACTACTGTTATGGGAATTAATCTGCATTGGTATATTCTTAGCTGAACTAATGTTTTTAAAATCGAAACCATTAGCATTCGCTATAGCAATTGTATCAACATATTATTTGTTTACTTCAGGAGTTTATGTTATTGCTGTTACTTTTACAGGTTATACAGGTGACACGCCATTCCCGCTTAATTGGAAAGATTTATCAAAAGATGACAAATTCGCCGCTTGTTTTGCACTTATAGTGTGGATCCTACTCATAGCTTTGGGATGGCAAAATATAACATCAAAGTTAGGAAGGTGACTTCTCTCTTCTCTCCCTTATCATAGATGATAGGGTTTAATGTACTCAGGAGTACCAGCTTGGACATTCACTGAGAATTTTCATTGAATCTTTTTTACATACTCCAGACACAAGTTATCGTATTAGCAGCACTGAGAGTACTGTGTAATTTGAATCTGCTTTTGGTAAGTGCATCTATACAAAAGGATACCTGACTTCAGAAAATAAGATGAAGTGTATTCCTCTCGTAAACTAAAGTTTAGGAATTTTTGCCTAAAAGAGATTAAAAATTTGCTTTTGGAATTACTACATAAATCGGGAATTAAAAATATTGGACGGATTGCATGTTTCTATACTTTATATCCGTTCAAGTATCAATTTGATCATCTCATCTGGATCTCTGATCTTCTTCAATTCTTTCTTATGCATTATAGGTGTACCTTCCACATTGGTTTTATCTGTCTCTTTATCAGTTATGATCATAGCATATCTCTCAGTTATCCTTGATATACTACTAACAATCTGTGCTTTTACAACAAGCTTTTTGTTATATTTATCCACACATGTTAGAAGTACTTTCTCCTTTTTTTTACTGACTGCTTCAAAAGGGCAACGCTCTAATGGTATAATCTGATAACCTATACGTTCTATAAGGGAGAAGATCTCACGTTTGAACTCTTCGTACGTATCTATCCTTCTGTTATATGTATTAAAATTATGTTCCTCTTTTAAGATAGGGGGTGATAGTATATCTATAGGTATAGTAAATGATGCTTCTAGTAGCTCCTCGATCCTTGATGCTATCTCCACTCTAGCGTTCATCTCTCCTTTTTCATATAGTTGAGCAGTCCTCCTTGAGATATTGATGCATCGTGCAAATGATCCTAACGACAAACCCTTGCTCATCCTCATTAATCTGAGTTTCTCTTCATCAAGATTGACATATAAACCACCTGGTGCAGCATAGACCGTTATAGGTACTCCTTCTAATAGATAATCAGATAGCGTCTTCACTGTTATAACCCTTATACCAAAACGATAGTAAACCACATTATCCTCTAAATCATTTAAACCAGTTCGTTCACCTATAAGCAGAGGTGTCGCTCTTAGAAGCCTTGATAGCTTAAGAAGTTCATCAGCCACCTCCGGGCTTAAAGCATCAATATTACTCAGAACTTTAACTATTAATAGGGTATCATCTCTCCTGGTTATAAGATCAAATCCTTGTAATCTAATAGGATACATGTCAGAGACATAGAAACCCGCCTTAACCAGTATGTCTCTAACACTCCGTAGGATATCAATACGCTCCATAATTACGCATACCCTTTTTTTACTTCTGGGAAATATAAAAGTATACCCTTCCTAATAAGGTTTTTGGTGAAAGAAATATCTGGATAGGTATCGATGATACAGATTCTACATCAGGTGGCTGCACCACTTATGTAGCCAGATTACTGATCAAAGAATTCATCGATCATGGCTTTGATGTGATAGGTTATCCTAGGCTGGTTCGTCTGAATCCTAATATACCATGGAAGACTAGGGGTAACGGAGCTTTAGCATTCCAGATAGGTGGGGGTTATGGTGAAAGAACCCTTATAGGCGAGATAGATAGAAAAAAGATAATATCCTATAAAAAAAAGAGGTATGACAAAAAAATACCATCCGGTATCCTAAATAGTATATCGACAATTCTACACGAGCAATCCAGATTATCAGATCAAAATACTAACCCTGGTTTTGTAATACTAAAAGATAAACCCCCTTATAGTTTGTATCAAAGAGCAGTTAGAAGTATCGTAGAGATAGAAGATGTGATAGAATTACTAAGATCAAAGAATGCACAATACATCCTACTCAAAAACGGTAGAGGAATCATAGGTGCAACATCAGCTATAGCTTGGTCACCTGAAAGAGCTGGTAGAACCTATGAATTGATCACATATAGAGAACCAGCTAGATGGGGTACTAAGAGAATAGTAGATGAGGATACTGTAAAAGAGATGGATAGACTCTACCCTACAACGTTTGATAACTATGATTATGAGAATCGTCATAACCGGATAAAACCTAACTCACCATGTCCTATACTATATGGTATAAGAGGAGTACAACCTGAGGAATTATTAAAGGCGTATAAGCATGTTAAATCAGAGGATATAGACAGCTGGCTCATATTTGAGACTAACCAGGGCACAGACGACCATATAACTAAGAGTAAGATAAATCAGATAAAACCGTACCACTCAGTAAAAATCAAAGGAGAGATAGTAAAAGAACCAATCACAATAAAAGGAGGACATGTCATAGTACAGATCAAGGATGATACAGATATGATAGATTGTGCAGCCTATGAGCCTACTAAACAATTCAGAAACATCATAAGACAACTAATACCAGGAGACAGAATAGAGGTATACGGCGGGGTGAGAGAATACCCGTTAACAATAAACATAGAAAAGATAAGGGTATTAAGACTAACCAAACAGATGATAAAGATGGAGAACCCTATATGCAAACCATGTAATAAACATATGAAATCCATAGGTAAAAACCAGGGTTACAGATGCATTATATGCGGAAGAAAAAAAGATAAACCAGTGATAAAAGAAAAAAAAAGAGGTTTAAAATCAAAATTCTACGAAGTACCAATCTGCGCTAGAAGACATCTCAGCAAACCAGTTAAATTAATCACTAAACCCAGTCAAAAATAAGTGTTAATCATCTAAACCTGGCTATCTCAGTGATCTCCACTTGATTAATCATCTCAGTGCATCCATCAACTGTTATATAACCTGTACATTTCATATGGAAACGCCAATACTTAAAAAATAATATATTAACATGATGAATACCAACAGGAGTCATCTTTATAAAAACAGATGAATTATCTGTACTAACGCGGAGTGTAAGGTCCATCGGTATAAAACAACCATTATTATATCTATACTCATTTGTAGTGAATTCGATATCATGCGGGTTTATACTAAAGTACTTCTCTCTCCCATTATTTATAACTACGAGAGGTGCCTTATCAAATCTTGTATCATCGAGCTGATAAGACCATACAAGTGTAAAATTACTGGTATGTGCCTTACCCCAGTACCAACCAAATTTAAACAATACCCCTAACGTTAAGTCATAATTATGATCATGATAACCTATACCCCTCACACTAATCAAAGTATTATCAATAGAGATAAAACCAGATACACACGCCTTTGGTAAAGCTACAACCCAATCACCAACTAACACAGACCCCATCCAACCCTTATTTATACCAGTATACATCAATGATATGGATACATCATCAATAGAGATATTAACGTTATAAAACCAGATATCACCAACAATATAACCCCTTAAAACCTCCCTACCCTTTATCAATATCCTTGGTTCTTCCCTAGAAATGGTAAAATCCCTAGATGAATATATCTCCTCACGAGTGATAAGTAACTCACCATATCTATAAATATTAATCTTAGTTAATACGACCTTCTCCTGTATTATACCAAATATGTTTATGACCAGTTGGATGCTATAATTATTATCCAAGATAGCATCAAAATACCACCATTCAGTAGAAAATAAACTATCTGAACCATGAAACGCATCATCATATAGCGTTATACCACTCGGTTTAAATACAAAAAACTCTTCTTCTTTATTTAAATATTGATTCTTGATAAACATCTCTCCGGATGAACCATAAGGTGCTTTAACAGATTTTTTAAAACCTACCCCTGCCTCTGCTATAGAGTTAATCATAGAACAAATAACAAGAATAGAAACTAGTGATATGAACAAGAATCTACTATAATTCATAATATTCTAATTAATAATCTCCCTATAAATTTATATAATTTGTTATATGATGAGTACCCTATTTTTATCATTGGATATCATAAAAACCCTATAATCAAAACATTCGATTAGAATCGCAATCCTTTTTAAGTAGTCACTGCTTCTTGTTTTTTAAAAAACCAGCATAAAAGCGGGTGTGGTGTAGTCTGGTATCACTTAAGCTTGCCAAGCTTACAACTCGGGTTCAAATCCCGGCGCCCGCATATGATTTTTTACTATTTTTCCATTCTTTTCTGTATCCTGGTGTCTTGGTTATTGATACCTGATCATTCCTGTCTGTATTATATCTGTTGTTATTTTGGTAAATATGCATCTGCATACGTATCTGCTAAAAAAATATTTAAAGACACCTTCGAATATCTTCCTTGCACTCACACTCTAACAAAAAAAATTGTTATCATAAAAATAACAATTTTTATTTAGAGAAAGGAGGGAATGAGATAGGATGGAGAAAATAAAAAACATAATAAAAATATTAAGAGAAAGAGACGCTGGTGATATTGGTATAGGCGCTATGATCGTCTTCATAGCAATGGTCCTAGTCGCAGGTATAGCAGCTGCTGTTCTAATACAGACTGCTAACCGTTTAGAAATACAAGCTATGCAGACAGGTGAACAAACCAAAGGAGAAGTATCCACAGGTGTACATGTACTTGATATAACAGGTCATAAAGACTCTGGCACAGGCGCAATAAACTACATAGGTATAACTATTACCACGCGCGCAGGCTCAGGTGATGTTGATCTAGAACAAGTCTTCGTAGAGATAGCTGACATCAACCGTAAACACGTAATGAAGTATTACAGTACAGAATTCCATGAGAAATCTGAGATAAATGGGGATATATTCCAAGCAGGTTTCTTCGATGGTTTAAACGGTCAGAGATTCGGAGTAGTGGTACTTGAGGACGCTGATGGCTCATGTCAAAGTAATACACCTGTTATAAACCGTGGTGACAAAGTTATGCTGCTTATTCACTGCGGTAGTGGTCGTGTATTTAACGGGCCTGTATCTGAGAGAACTGATATATGGGGTCTTGTACAACCTGAAGAAGGATCAGGCGCTGTTTTTGCTTTCCGTACACCACAAGCTTATAGTAACACTGTGATGGATCTATATTAAGGAGGGGATGGATAGTGAAGGATATGATGAAAATGATTAGAAGTCAGGATGTTGGTGATATCGGTATTGGTGCTTTGATTGTTTTTATAGCTATGGTTTTGATTGCTGGTATAGCAGCTTCTGTCCTGGTGCAGACTGCTAACCGTTTGGAGATACAAGCTATGCAGACAGGTGAGCAGACTAAAGGAGAAGTATCTACTGGTTTATCTGTTTTTGATATTAACGGTGAGCATGATAATGGTAAG
>JAVYLV010000042.1:0-473 GCA_038740425.1 Thermoplasmatota archaeon
AAAGCACCTACACTAAAAGCACGTTGAATACTTGACACGTTAACACCGTTCTTATACGCGTCAACAACAGCCTGATACGCCGGTAGATCAGTATCATAATATAATCTCTCAATCACATGATCATACCTAGGGTTATCTATATTAAGTCTCTGTAAAGGCGCAGAGGGACCAAAGGGTTGAACCTCATCATAGAATACCACCCTACCATAAGGCTTCTTCTCAAATATAGCCTCGGTGTCTACAGGGTTCTTCGATAACGCTATCTCCCGAGTGAACTCCACTATACGATCTTTACTATCAACATCTGTGATATCAATAGTATACATCCCACGTACCAAATGAGAACGAAAATCAACAATCTCATCTATACTCTTATCAAGCCATAACTCAGGTGTATCAATAAGTGATGTATCACCAGTATAAGGAGGTATCATAGGACCTATAGAGACCTTAGGATAACCTAATCTACCTAT
>JAVYLV010000042.1:483-10419 GCA_038740425.1 Thermoplasmatota archaeon
TGAATACAGATGGTGGCGATGAACCATCCAGATAAGTCGTACTCACCAATGGTTTAACCTTAACCTGCGAGTAGAACCTTAATATAACAGGGCATCTACTCTTACCACATAATAATTTACTACCTCTACATAAAGCACAGATATTAGAAGCACTATCTGTATTCTTCATAATAGGTGATAGCTTCATCTGTCTGCCACGATGAACAACGTTACTACTCAATTTGTTAAAACCCCCTTTTAGTCATCTATTTGTATTAAGATTTTTTTTTTAATAGTGTTTACCACTACTTTAATCTTCTTTTCTCCATGGTACGAATCCAGGATGGCAAACCCTCCACAGTTCTAATCATAGATCGTTTAGCAAATACATCACGATAAACAGTATTATATTTAACACGCCCTCTGAACTGTTTCTTAATCATTGAGAATAAACGACCCCCTCTCCTATCCCAGTCAATTAACAATATCACAGTCTCATAATTAGCAGATACCTTATCACAGAAATCAGAGAGCGATACACCAGTGTTTAAACGTATAATCCTACCTGTTAAACCTAGTCTCCGTAATGCTTCCTCATCCTTCTCCCCTTCAACGATGACAGGTGTACTCTTATTCTCCTCTATCAGATCAGACAAAGCCTCTTCTATCTCTTCTAGAGCCTCGTCATAATGATAAATCATATAGACTCCTCTAATCTTCTACATATATCCCCATAGGATACATTACTCAACAATAGTATTTTATCCCTGCTTCTACCACCAGTTATTATTGATACCTTTTTAGATGGTAAACCAAAAAACCTAGATACAGTATCTATTATCTCACTATTAGCTTTATTATCTCTAGCCTCAGATCTAACCTTTATTATTATACTCCTACGCCAGTTATCGTAACCAGCTGGGAACATAGTCTTAGATGCACCAGTGATAACATGCACCTTTATCAGAGTGTTCAATCCATCTGATCTCACAGCATCCATATAGCTCATATGATAAATGTTATTTCTGAGTTAATTTAAGAATAGCCTCAGCAATATCACCATTGGTCTCCTTCAACGCTCTTCTAGCCTCCTCCTCTGTCTTACCTGTCTGTTCCATAACTAGTTTCACATCCTCAGCTAAAGTATCAACCACTCGATCCTTAACAGTAGGATTACCTACTATCTGATAAGTTTTAACACCTTGAGCCTCCATGACTGTAACCTCTGCATGGTTGAATACATACTCCTTAGAATCAGTTAGTATTATCACCTTCTCCACATTTGGTATATCCCTCATGTTTATACCAAGTCTCTTCATCATCTGATTCATCTGCCTAGGATTTATCCTTCCAGGTATCATAACCTAAAACCCCTGATTATTCGAAGGATATATAGAGGACTAATCGTTTAACATTTTTGGTATGATAAAAACTAAAGAAGTATACGTCCTGGATAAAAATGCTGAATATTATGGTGTCAAAACCAGTGATCTAATGGAAAACGCAGGCTCAAAAGTAGCTGAATTCACATCCAACCTTATTCATGACCAGAGTAAAAAAATAATAATACTATGCGGTACAGGGAACAATGGTGGTGATGGTTTCGTAGCAGCTAGACACCTCAAGAAAAAATATGATGTGTCGGTATTCCTAGCTGGTTCAGACATAAGAACAAGTATAAGCAAGGCTAACCTATCAAGGCTACAACATCTCAGAGTACCATGTTACCATAGTGTAGATGATATTGATAGATTACTAACGGAGAATGATATCATAATCGACGCCCTACTAGGTGTAGGTATACAAGGAGAAACCAAAGAGCCTTATACTACTATAATAGAGAAGGTTAACAGGGTTAAAGATAAAACCATTATATCAATTGATGTACCATCAGGTCTAGGGACAAAACACGCTGTTAAACCAGACTATACTGTAACATTCCACGATGTAAAGGAGGGTATGAACAAGGAGAACTCAGGTGTTATACATATAGCTGATATCGGCATACCAAAGGATGCTGTTGAATACGTAGGACCAGGTGAACTAGCAGTCTACTACCCTAAACCTAGAAGACAATCACATAAAGGTGAGAATGGATCTGTACTAGTCATAGGAGGAGGACCCTACACAGGCGCCCCAGCTCTAGCTGGTTTAGCAGCACTGAGAACAGGAGTGGATCTAGTATTTATAGCCACACCTAAAAGATCATGGAGCCTCATAGCATCATATTCACCTGATCTCATAGTAAAGGATCTAACATCAGACATCTTAAACCTTGATGACATACCTATCATCAGGGATATGATCTCGAAAACATCATCTGTTATAGTAGGCCCTGGCCTAGGATCAGCAGATGAGACTTATAAGGCTATAATAAAAATAATAGGGATATGTGTAGAAAACAACAAACCATTAGTGATAGATGCTGACGCTATTAAACCAACTGGTGAGAACCCTGATATAATAAAAAACTCAGGAGCTGTTATAACACCTCATGCTGGTGAATTCCAAGAGTTAACAGGCGAGGATATAACCAGCTATGATACTAACAAACGTAAAGAAGTAGTGAAAAAATGGGCTAAAACCCTAGGTGTATCAATACTGCTTAAAGGTTTTATAGATGTGATAAGCAACGGGGAGGATGTTAAACTAAACAAGATACATAACGAGGCTATGACTGTAGGTGGTACAGGTGATGTACTAACAGGTATTGTAGGTGCCCTCCTCTCCAAAGGCGTAGAACCTTATAATGCTGCAAGGATCGCTGCTTTCATAAACGGTGAATCTGGTAACCAAGCATTCAAAAAGAAGTACTATGGTTTGCTAGCAACAGACATAATAGAAGAGATACCTGAAGTACTTAGAAGATACCTCTAAAGAATATTTAACCATCTGATAATAAGGTGAGATCAAGTTATATGAATGATCTACAACCAATTCGTGATCAATCAGTGCTACTATCTAAGAAACATAGACTGCTAGTCGTAGCTGATATACACCTAGGTATAGAGAACGAGTTCTACAATCATGGCATAAGTATAGAACCACAATCCAATAAAATCATTAAAAATATAACAAGTCTCATAGAGAAATACAAACCTAAGGAGATAATACTCTTAGGCGATGTTAAACATAGTATACCATCAACACCTAGACGTGAACGCTTAGAGGTTAAAAAACTAGTAGAGACTATAAAATCTTACGATTGCGTTATACATATACTACCAGGTAATCACGATGGCGGATTAAAGGAGATGATACCTGGATGTGTATACATTCAACCATCAGACGGCTTTGTATATGATAATATAGGTTTCATTCATGGTCACCGTTGGCCTAGCAGAGAACTGATAGAATGCAAAATGCTTATCACTGCTCACACACATCCCATGATAATGCTCCATGATAGACTCGGCTATACTCTATTTGAACCATGCTGGCTACATGGATACCTGATAAAGGATGAAATAAAGAAACATTATGACACAGATATCAAAAAAAAGGCAGAGATTACCATAATGCCAGCTTTTAATAGACTATGTGGTGGTACAGCAGTAAACAAAGATGGTATAATAGGCCCCTTAGGTAATATAATAGATATCATGAACCTGCAGGTCTTCCTGTTAGATGGCTCATATCTAGGATTAGTTAAGGATATAAGATAATAATCTCAAACAGAGAATGTATCAGGGGATCTTGAAACTCTTTTTATTTTTAAAAGTGAAGGTAACTCTTAATAAGAAAGGTGTGACCAAAGTGGTGACGATAGTTAATAAAACCGTTATTGTAAGCATCTGACTTCTAATACCCTCAGAGAACAATCCATGTGATATCTCAGCTCCAGCTATGATCAACGCCATTTCAAGCCGTGGGACCATACCTATACCTAGACGCAGAGAGTTGATACCACTCATACCTGCTAGTCTACCACCCAGCCCGCAACCTATAATCTTACCAGCTATGCCTAGTAATATAACTACTATAGCAAAACCAATGATATTGATCTCTATGAATATAGTCGGATCAATATTAGCACCAACCCATACAAAGAACAACGGTATAAACAAACCATAACTTATAGTTTTGATATCCTCCACGATCTTCTTCGATTTAATCGCATGACTAACAACAACACCTGCTATGAAAGCCCCTGTTATACCAGCTATACCAGCTTGATAAGCAAAGAAAGAGTATAATAAGAATATAGATAATGCTATACTCAACAAGGCTTTAGGTAGATGAATCTTTTCACCAAGATCAAATACTGTATCTATGATCTTTAAACCAATCACGATTGATACAGTTAAAAATATCAATATCTTCAAACCAAGAAATGCTACATCAAGTAACGTGGTTAAACCAAGTGTTAAAGTAAAGAGTATGATACCTATTATATCATCTATGACTGCTGCGCCTAGTATCGTTAAACCAACCTCAGTGTTAAGCATATGTAGATCCATTAATACCCGTACAGGTACACCAACTGAGGTACATACCATTATCAAACCAAGATACAATCCTGTATTAAGAGAGTAACCAAACATATAACACGCTAGCAAACCAAATAATAGTGGTACTAACACACCCCCAACCGCTGATAATATAGACGGTTTCTGCACTTTTTTGAAATCTGACAAGCTGATCTCTAAACCTGAGAGGAACATTAGAAATAGTATTCCTAGCTGGGCGAAGAACGTGAACGACTCAGAGGTATATGATATGTTAGGTAGACTAAAAGTAAAAGAGAACAAGGATAACTCTCTACCTGCTAGATAACCTAGACCAAAACCACCAAGTATGAAACCAGCGAGTATCTCACCTATAACAGGAGGCTGCTTTATATAATCTAATAAATACCCAAAAACCCTTGCAAATACTAGGGCAAATGCAACAGATAACACAATATCAAAAATCCCTATATCACTCGTCGTATTATTCAACCTTCTTCAGTTATAGAGCGGTACTGTGTAGCATCATAATATTTTTTAATTAATCTACGTAGGGTTATCTCACCTACTATCCTTTTGTTGTCTATCACAGGTAAACGTCTTAATCTATACCTAGTCATTCTCTTTAGCACATCCACTATCAACTCATCAGGTTTACATGTGATAACCTTTCTAACCATAATATCCTCAGCTGTTTTAACAGTACCATATTGAAGAGAACGTATATCTGGCAAGCCAAACACATAGGGTGATAGGTTCTTAGGTGCTAGTGTCGATAATACATCATGCTCTGTTATAACACCAACCAGCTCGTTACTATTTTTATCATTTACAACCCATATATGACTCCTAGAACTAAGTATATTCAATACTATATAGATATCATCCTTTTTCTCCACTATAGGTATATTCCATAATTTATCATCCATTAATTGTTTAACTTTTAGATTATAGAAATCAGTTACCAAACGATTAGACATGAGACATAGAATTAACATCAACATATATAAAAACTATGAATCATTTTTTTTCTACTTTCAGCTAATCAAAATCTATAAATCCAAATACTAGATATACCATATTAAAAATATTAAAAAATCAGTATTATTTGCGCATGAGAATAGGAGATGATAAAAAATGGTAGAATCACGTTTAACTGATTGGAAGACAAGCTTTGAGGAAGTCTGGAGAGAGATACATGATCTATCAGAACAGGTTGAAGAGCTCAGGCGAGAAAATCAGAGATTAAAAGAGAGAATAGAGCGATTAGAGATAGCGAATCTCAGATAAAAAAAACCGCCTAACTGATAAATAGAGAATAAAACATATTTTCTTTTAAGATAATGACATCTAGAATAAATATAATTATAAAGCGGATGACACTACTAAACTTAGAAATAAGAATTACTAAAAAAAATAATCTCCGACCTGTAAGAGGTTTAATACATGGATTTAGTGATACCAATAAAAAATGAAGAAGCAGAATCAATTATCAAAGAATTCATTAAAACATATGTTAAAAACTCAGGATGTAGAAACGTGGTTTTAGGCTTATCAGGTGGAGTAGATTCAGCGACTGTATCCCTTCTATGTCAACAAGCAATTGGAAGAGATCATACACTATGTTTATTTCTACCTGAAGAAACCACACCCACTCAGGATCGTAAACACTGTTATGAGCTAATAAAAAAATTCAGATTAAAATGCAGAGAGATAGATATAACATCCACTGTTAAACATATAAAAGATATAGTCTATAAAAAACCTGATAAATTCGCACTAGCCAACATAAAAGCACGTGTACGCATGATAATGCTATACACATACGCTAATACTACACGAAGCATAGTCTGTGGTACATCAAATAAATCAGAATTACTTACAGGTTATTTCACCAAATATGGTGATGGCGGGGCTGATATACAACCAATAGGTGATCTCTATAAGACACAGGTTTACGAACTAGCAAAACATCTGAAAATACCAGATACCATAATAAAGAAGAAGCCCACAGCTGGTTTATGGCAAGGTCAAACAGATGAAAAAGAAATAGGGTTAAAGTATACTACTCTAGATAGGATACTATATGGTCTCGAACATAATCTTAAAAGCGATGAGATAGCAGATATACTTAAAATAAAAAAATCAGAGGTTGAACGTATAAGACTAATGCGTGTTAAAACCCAGCATAAAAGATGTACCCCGTTGATACCTAAATTAGGAGTGAGAACAGTTGGATATGACTGGCGTTCACCTATACAAGAAGGTTAAATCCGGTCTAATATCATCTCAGCTGCTTTTTTACCTGATAAAAGCATACCACCAAATATAGGACCCATACGTGGCGCACCATAAACAGCGTTAGCACCCATACCTACAACAATCAAACCAGGATAAACCTCCTTGGTGTTCTCCACTACTGTCCGTTCACCTATATCAGCGTTCATGGACCGCTCCTTCTCTATATCACCACTAGGTGTATTCAACGAACCAACTTTCTTTCTCACAATATGACATATCTCAGCGGCGTGACCAGTAGCATCAACACAGTACTTTGCTCTGATAGATACAGGGTCAACATGTAAACCTGACATCTCAACAGTAGTCCAGTTAATCACAAAACCATTCACTTTTTTATCCTTCACTAATACATCCTCAACGCTGATAGTGTTAAATATACGCGCACCAGCGCCTATAGCTGAGGAACATATCTTAGTAACAGCTTCTATAGAATCAGCGCTATAATATCCATCACCCTCATCATTTAATCTAACATCAATCTCCTCTAATATACTCTTAGACTTCTCTTGGACTACTATAACAGGGAAGGTCATACCACCACCCCACATGCCTCCTCCGATTGATAATCTCCGTTCAAATACCACAACTTTTTTACCAGCAGATGCTAAGTATCTAGCAGCTGTTAAACCAGCTGGACCAGCACCAGCTATAGCCACATCAACCTCAAAGCATTCACGGAACTCCTTAGTGAATCTATCAAAGATTACACGTGTAACCTTAACATCATCAAGCTTCATATATCCAACTAAGCCTCCTTTTTTTGACTACGAAAAGAGACGATGCTTATTAAATATAACGCTAAATCATTTTATATTATAATTTCAATCTACCTGAAGATTATGATACACATACGCAGATTCAAACCAGATGATATATACGCGGTTATCAACCTAGCTCATATCACTCTACCTGAACGTTATAACCCTGTGATCTTTAATCAATTCTATGAGGCTTTCCCAGATGGTTTCTTAGTCGCTGAGAGTCATCATAAAATCATAGGCTTTCTCATAGGGGTAAAGACACCTGAAGGTACAGCAAGGGTAGTTATGTTAGCTGTAGCAGAACCATATCGTAGACGTGGTATAGGTTCATCACTTCTTAGATGTTTCATAGATGAGATCAAAAAAAGAGGAATCAATATTATACGTTTAGAGACACGTGTTACAAATAAACAAGCTGTAGAATTCTATAAGAAACATGGTTTTGTAATAGTGGATAGACTCTATCGGTTCTATCAAAACGGGGATGATGGTTATTTATTTGAGATGAGAATCTAAGGGTTCTTCTTATCCTTGTTAGTCACAAAACGCTCAGCCATTTGATTTAAACGGATACTTAGCTTTTCGAATCTTGCACCATCGTTATGTGATAGTAACTCAGCTATACCTTTACTTAATTTGAAAACCGCTAATGTATGTTCTCTTTTTGATCTATGCACCTGGAATGGTGTAATCGCTAAAGCTTCGTAATCCTGGAATTCATGACCATTGTTCTTACAGGTTTGTTCCAGATGGTTTCTTATCTGAAAAAGAAAGGTATGTATCTGTATTAATTCATCCTTCTGCATGACCTTTCAACCCACACTTGTAATATTATCGCAATAGTTTACTATATTTTTATTTCTTTCTACGCTGCATCTCATTTATTATAATTATTGATTATCCGCAATCAACTGTAGATTTATCTCATTGGAAATCATTTTTTGTGAATACCCTTATTGATTTTGGTATTTTAACTACATTACCTGTTTTATACCTATTATCTCTTTAACGTTTTTATTACTGGCTATATCCAATAAACGTTGTGTTATGATACCGTCGAATACTATGGATACCACCGAGTTATTCTTCTTGATCTCATCTGTTAACTCTCTTACAGGTATACGTGTTAACTCATTTCCTTTCTCATCGAATAGTACTGCTTTAAGAGAGCCTGATATCTCATTTAGTATATCCAAGTATCTCTTATCAGGTGTTGTTTTGACTGTTGTCTCCTCTTCATCGTTCTTCTCTTCTTTCTCCTCTTTATGTTTCTTTTCCTGCATCTCCTTTATCTCTTTTTTGTTTTTCTGTGGTTGTTCACCCACCTGGTGTTTATCTTCACTCTCCCTCTTCTCTGTCTCTATCTTGATATTGTACATATCAATGTATTGTTCACGTGGTATCTTATTCTTCAAAGCCTTCATTATAAGCTTCTGCGGTATCTCTTCAACCTCTCTGGTCTGTGGTGCACGTGCTATGAAATCCACATCAGCTACTTGTAATAACTCTCTTAGTATTAGTTCTCCACCACGGTCACCATCAACGAACACTGTAGTTACCTTCTCTTTTGTTAAATCTATAACTGTTTTTGGAACATTTGTACCACCGACTGCTATCACATTTTTTATACCGTATTTTAACAGGTTTAGTACATCTCTTCTACCTTCAACTACTATGATAGAGTCGCTTGAGCTGATGTTGGGACCTGCTGGGCAGTGATCAGGACCATAAGTGGTGATCTCCTCGACTTGTATAGATTGTCTAACATTATCAGCAATGCTTTCCCCTTCAAGTTTACTTTTTTCGATCATATCGTTGAGTAAGGTTTTTGCTCTTTCGATGACTTGTTTCCTTCTCGATACTCTAACATCTTCTACTTCGTTGACTGTTATAGCGGCTTTGCATGGTCCGACACGATCTATACTCTCAAATGCTGCTGCTAGTATCACAGTTTCAACCTTGTCTAGTGATGTAGGTAGAGTTATTGTACCTTCGCTTTTACCATTCTTTGATTCTAGTTCTACTTCTATTCGACCTACCCTAGCTGATCTTTGTAGCTCACGTAGATCTAATTCGTCTCCTAGTAACCCTTCTGTCTGTCCGAATATAGCTCCTACTACATCTGATTTCTCTATTATACCCTCTGCTTTGATATGTGCTTTAATCAAGTATTTTGTTGTTGATGGATCTATTACCATAAATCTTTTCACCTCATAGTATCTCTCTTTTTTTCTTTAAAAAATAGCACTACTCTAACGTCTGGTACTTGTTTCTCTATTGGAAATCTATACTACTCTGATTTCAGATGTTTATTATTCTTGATTTTTGTTTTATTGTGATATCTTTTAATCCGAGGAATCAGTTAAATCTAAATATCAGCACATTAAGAGGAGTGCTATTCTTCCTCATGTAAACTTGAAAAGTATTAAGGTTTGCATCATATTTAA
>JAVYLV010000043.1:0-3371 GCA_038740425.1 Thermoplasmatota archaeon
AAAGAAGGATCGCATGATACTTATAAGATGTGATGCGTGCGGAGCCTTCAGACCCGTAGGGTCGCTTAAGAAGAAAAGATCAACACCTGAAACTGAGACTCTAAAAGAAGGCTGCGTCTACGAGGTGACCATTAAGGATATCGGTAAACGAGGAGATGGAGTTGCATATGTAGATAAATATGCAGTATACATATCAGGTGCTGTCAAAGGCTCAACAGTCAAGGTTAAGATAGATAAGATATCTGGGAACGCTGCTTTTGGGTCAATAGTACAATAAAAAAATACATAGTCTGACACAATGCGAAAAATATATAAATTAAATACGTATTCATTCATTTGTTGTCAGACAAAATATGACGTTTGTCAGTTATTATACGCCGAAAAGACGTATGATAAACAGCGATTAAACGTCATATAATGTTTTCTGATAAAAAAAAAGAATCATGTGAGGAGAAACAATGGAGAACAACCGCATAACCATCAGACTACCAGAAATACACATCAGACACATCGACCTTTTAATCAAAGCAGGCGAATTCACCACGAGATCAGAGGTTGTCAGACACGCAGTTAAAGAATACATAGCCAACTATGCTAACCACATAATAGAAAAAGCAGAGAAAATCAAAAAAGTACAAGAACTTGAAGCAGCGGTTGAAGCACTGGAACCTTACATGAAAAAATAAGGAAGATAATATTAAAATAGGAAGGGGATGGGATGCACCCCTCTAACGAAGGATGCCAAAAAAAAACAAAGGCATCCTTCCACTACCAGTATAGGAGGAATAGAAAAAATGGCTGGAAACAAAACAGAGAATGGGAACATGCAGTCTCTTGTTGGAGCTGCAATAGAACATAAAATAGATGAAGAAAAAAACATGAAAATAGATGACGGGTTATTTGGTACTCCACGCATAGTCATAGTAGGATGTGGAGGAGCAGGTGGAAATACCATAACAAGGTTGCATAAACTAGGTGTCAAAGGAGCAGAAACCATAGCTTTAAACACAGATAAAATGGCCTTGGATCTAGTAGAAGCAGATAAAAAACTACTGATAGGTAAAACATTAACACGTGGACTAGGAGCAGGTGGATATCCCGAGATAGGTAGAAGAGCAGCTCAGGAGTCAGCTAGAGAGATAGAAGAACTGCTGCAAGGAGCAGATCTAGTTTTCATATGCGCAGGTATGGGTGGTGGCACAGGTACCGGATCAGCACCAGTAGTAGCAGAGATAGCTAAAAAACAGGATGCTATAGTAACATGCATGGTCTCAACACCATTCAACGTTGAAAGAGCGAGACTAGTAAAAGCAGATGAAGGATTAGACGAGCTACGTCTCAAAGCAGATAGCACCGTGGTATTAGACAACAATCGCTTGTTAGAATTCGTACCAAACCTGCCAATAAATCAGGCTTTCTCAGTAATGGATCAATTAATAGCTGAAACCGTTAAAGGTATATCAGAGACCATAACAGTACCATCACTGATCAATCTAGACTATGCTGATATGAGAGCTATAATGAACTCAGGAGGATTATCAGTCATGCTCTGGGGTGAAGCAGAAGAGGATGCTGGCGTAGACGCTATAGTAAAAGAAGCGTTGAACCATCCGTTACTAAACGTTGACTATAAAGGAGCAACCGGTGCACTAGTGCATATAACCGGTGGACCAAACATGAGCCTAAAATACGTCCAGGATGTAGCGAAGAAACTAACAGAGGATCTAGACTGTTACGCTAATGTTATACTAGGAGCACGTGTAGTACCAGAATTCGAAGGTAAATGCAGGGTCATGGCTATAATGACAGGTGTAAGCTCACCTAACATCCTAGGACCAAAGAGTGCACCTCAGAGAAACCCTATAGTATCCAAAGTTGTAACAAACCCTAAATTCGATATAGACTTCGTAAGATAAAAAAACACTCTTTCTCTTTTTTTCTTCTAATTTTTATCTACTCTAATATTATAGAGGCATATTGTTTTTTTTTAGGTAACAGCTATCTGTACCTCTTCGCATCCACCTATAAGCTGGTATTTAGCAGCAGTGTATCTAAAAGGATTAAAAGGTTTAGATCTAGTAAATAAAAAAACCCCACCGAAATTCTTGACTTTTATACTATGCGGCTGATTGATTATACATGTACTATTATAGATAGAACCATTCTTATAGCTGGTAACAGCGGTATAATACGACAACGGGGATCTACGCAACAGTACGTGTATATTATATGATACATTGAAATCAATATGCTCTACAGGTATGACCAATAAGGGTACCAAAAGATGAAGAATCCTGCTATCTATTATACGTCTGATCCTATCTACCTCAGGTGAGGATTCATTAGAGAACTCTATCATAGTGATTAAACGATTAACAGGACCAGCAGTTGATATCATTATAGTCTCATTAGATGAAAACAGAGCATCATCGTAATGTATATGGTACCGATATTGATAACACTGGAATGCAGGGTTCAAACCTAGCATAAAGAGAAATAACACTACTAATAATAATCGCCTCATAGTCTATCCAGTCTAAGTATCATAAATAAAATATATAACTCTTTTTATTGAAGTTATATCAAACTAGAATTACGACATTCTACAGCCTCCTTTATTTTAGAATGTAACAGAAAAAAAATAGAAAAAGAAGTTACCAACAATGAAAGCTAAAGGTTTATAATAAGATCTCAATATCTTCATAGCGATTGTAGGAACTTACAGGGCCTGTGAGGTAGTCTGGATATCCTTCCGGCCTTCGGAGCCGGATACTGGGGTTCGAATCCCCACAGGCTCGTCATATAGTATAAGTAGTAATATTACCGACAAAAACGTAAAAAAATCGCTTTGTTGGTAAAATCAGTTTTTTTGTTTTTTCATTTCTATTGTTTTTGTTCTAGGTTTTAATATATAATTAAGCCAGTCGTATGGATCGTTATTATAGTACTCCTCTGCATAACGTAAATACCGTTCTGTAGTACCAATGAAGCTATGTCCTAATACTCGCATGACGGTTCTTGTATCCCAGCTACCTGTCTCTATCTTGGTTCTTATTAAGTGTGCTATAGCTGACCAGTGTCTCATAATGTAAGGGCAGAAGGGCTCGTATATTGGTTTTACGTGGTTGTTTACGTAGTTTTTAAATGTCGTTTCATTCGGAAATGGCATTCCGTTTGGACGTATGAATAGGTAACTGTCTCCCTCGTTTGTTATCCTAGGTATACGAGGTCTCCATATATTCATCCAGTTACGTAGACTAGGTTGTTGTTTTCCGTTCATTATATAGTTATCTAACCATATCTGACGTTGTCTATAATGCTTCTTTGTCTCTGTTACTATGATATAGCCGTCTTCTAAGTATACATCCTGT
>JAVYLV010000043.1:3381-10380 GCA_038740425.1 Thermoplasmatota archaeon
TAGCTCGCAAGGCCGCATACCAGTATAGAACCCTACAGTTAACATAGTTTTTATAAGACTGTTCTTTATCTTATCCTTACTATATTGGTGGTGGATTATCTTGCTTACTATTGGTGGTCTAGGTATGATCCTAACCTGTGGGGTAGGTTCAAGTGGTGGTCTCCAACCCCAGTACCCGACATCGATACCGAAAGCTTCACTAAATATTTTTACTGTCTTCCAAAAGTTGCGTAGCTGTGTAGCCCCGTAGTTAGGGTTACCTGTTAGTCTTTTTTTCTCCTGGTACTCGTATACCTGTCGGTAAAGTAGATGATTAAGTATTTGTTCTGGTTGAAAAAGCAGCCAGTCAACAGGATATATAGGGTGGTTCTGCATGTTTCGTGCATGTCTTAGTATATTCTTTATAGTTGAAGGGCTACCTCTTCTTATATTGATCCACCATTCATATACAGCGTTATAGAGTTCCTCATGGCTGTTGTATCTTGTCGGGTCTACATGGAGTCTTATAATAAGTTTTGTATCGTCTATCCGTAATCTGTTTACGTCACCTATGCTGTATGTTTCTTTAAAATTACATTCTTTCACCCTATCCCTATCCCTTTCCTGGGATGTATTGTATTTGTTATTTTCATTATAAGGATTGCACCTGCCTAAAATATCTATTTTTAACTCTTTTTGGTTATCTTGGTCTTCACCCCCCGCTCGATCTGAGCGATTATGTGTAAACGTTTCTGTGGTTTTATATTTATTCATTATCAGCCCTTTGTTTTTTTGGCATGGGGGTTAGTTGTGTTATTTACCCCCCCCCCGTATATATTCTGCAAGGTCGTGTACGTCGTGTACAAAAACGGTGTTTTTCTCCTGTTGGGAGCTAACGTGTAAGGTCGTGTAAGGTCGTGTACATGTCGTGTACATGTCGTGTACTTTTCTCCTGTTGGGGGATAATGTACAAGTCGTGTACATTTCATGTATGAAACGAATTGTTTAATCAATTGTTGAATATTTTTTCGTTGATTGGCGTTTTAGTTTTATGTTGTTTTATGTCTATTGATATTGTCAGCATGGTAAACGTTCGTTTGGTGTCTCTAGGTTAAATCTCTTAAAGAGATTATAAATGAGTAATCTTGTTTTTTTATCATTATAATCAATATATCGATATCTATCTCGGCCATGTCCGCCTATATTAACTCTAAACCCCAATTCCTTAAGATAGCGTCCCAACCTCTTCTTATTTTGGATATCCTGAGCATCTAGACCCATTTCATTTAAAAGTAGGCTATATGTTATCTCCCCGTCTTCGCCTATTTTGTTATAGGAGTTTACAATACTATGAAGAGCACTTATAATTTCAAAATAAAAGCTGCTTCTTTCTCGTTCTGTCTCCTCTTTCTCCCGTTCTTTAGCGAACCTTATTAATTTAGGTACGATCTCTGGTTTAAATAACAAAGCTGTTCTAATTAAAGGTTCGAATATCTCGAAGGTTCGTCCCGATAGAGGGAAATCCTCAGGTATCTCAGGCGGGTCTATAATTTTATACCGATAATTCAAAAAAATAGCTTGTAGTCGCTTTATTTCGTCTTTAACATCGTTTAACTCTCGTATACAAGGAATGTTTCTAAACATATAAAAAACAATACCTCGCTGCCTCAGACTTGTATCTATCGTATCTCTTTCGCATGCAAATGCTTTAAAACAATAATTATTAATCGATATCAGCCCCTTAGGGTCGTCAAGATCGCAAAAAATATACTTACCTCCACGCTTATACGATCCTTTCAAAAAGGAGAATACCTCCCCCCCTCTCTTTCTTCCACCTAATAAACTATCAGCTTCATCTACGAGCATTGTCGGTTGATAATAATGCGACAGTCTAGGTATACCTGCTGGTGTGATATGATTTAAAAAACACCCACGATAACAAAGAAAACTCAGCACTTGCAAAGAATGGCTTTTGCCAGAACCCGGCAAACCTATAAAGTAGAGAAAAGGGACAGTATTCCATACGTCCCTCTTCCATGTAGAAAGAACCCACAACGCATAAATATGATAAAACACATCATCTAGGCCACTATCAGGATATGAGGGTAAAACAAGCACTGATTTAACAAATCCTATTAGTTCCTCATATATAGCTGGTAAATCCTTCTCTGTGAGTTCCATATCCTCCCAGTTGGGGAAAATCCATATACCACTAGGGAGTTTAGGTGTGACCTCCTCAAAAAAACTATTCCTATTACAGCGAAAGCAAAAACCCTCTCTGTTGGATACGGATATTTCAGCACCACATCGACTACAACGACCTATACTTCCAGATAAAAAATCAAAACGAGGGACTGGTATAAGAGGGTTGTTTTCCGTTATGATCTGTTCGATGGGGGTATCCGGATTAGTTTGACTATGAAGTTCATATACAACCCGTAACCAACATTCTACACCTTCAGAAATAACGGGTTCTAGGTTGACATTAAAAATTAAACAATTTTTAACTTGTTTATTTATTGCTTTTATATCTTCTAAACTCTCCATTTCCCCACCTCTTTTTTATTTTTTTCATCTTTGGGAATAATGCTGCCTACAATATTCCAACAAAGGATACTCCTTTTTTTTGAAGTACGAAAAACGATATAATGTTCCGTAACCTCCTCAAGGACACCCTCCAAAACAAAGCCATTAGCAAAAGTTAAAACACAAAACTCGCCCACCAAAGACAATGCCCTATTTAACTTTTCATTTTCACTTTCTTTGGCCATCTTCTCACACCTAAATATACAAGAACCATATATAACCTTTATAAACTCCAACAGGTTTATAGAATAAAAACCTGAAAAAAATAAAAAGGAAAAAAGAACCCTGAAAAAAATAAAAAGGAAAAAAGAACATGAATAAATTAACAAGAGAGAATATTCTTTTAAGGAAAAAATATCTTGATATTTTAACGTTTATTTATTCTTATACTAACGATGGAAAAAAGGTAAGATTTAAACATTTATCTGCTGTTTTTATCAGGAGTAAAAGATACATTTTAAAAGTAAAAAAAGATTTAAATTATCCAGAAGAAATAAAAAAACAATTAAAAAAAGATTTTAATGGTTTACGCAAAGATAATTTTATCACAAACGATGCTTTCTATAAAATCAAAAAAATAATTGAAAACGATGATACAAATATTTATTTTAGATTATTTAAACCTGTTTTTTCTTATCCACAGCAATTAACCAAATCATTAAACATATTAATAAAACTAAAGATAATAGAAAAGAAATCTGATCCTGAAGGAGGATATCCATATTATATTTTAACAAGACAAGGGAAAAACCTAATCTCTAGATTTTTAATTAAAAAAATAGTGGATGAATTACCAGACAGAGTTATAGAACAAAACTTATATATGGAGTTTTTAAAATTAACAAAACAAATAAAAAACAATATATTTAAAGAAGAGATAGTTCAACTCATAAAAAATAATAAATATGAAATCATAAACCCTAACCCTACATAAAAGATAGACTAGGATCCTATTGTATTCTCTTTTTTTTTATTCCACCATTACTATGTTATCTCATGGCATTAACGTTTAAAGTTTATATACCCTGGATGTATTTAAATATATACATGTAAAGATATCTAAAAGAACCTTACAAGGGGGTGATAAAGATAAAAGCGAACCGTAAATTCATAAACGATAAGACAGCTGCTGTAGGGACAATAGCCATGGCGATAGTAGTAGCGATAACGATCAGTATCAGTATGCTTATAATATACTCTATACTAGGATCGTTGAATATACCTAGTCTAGATACACAGTTACAACAAGCTCTAGGGAAAGGCTCTAGTTTTACACCTGTAGCGAACGGTACAAACGCTCTACTTGGCGGTCTAGGTGTATTCTATCAGTTAGCACCGCTGTATCTGATAGTATTGATCGCTGTAGCTATAATCGGTGTAGTCATGGGTCTAATGATAGTACGTAGAAGACAATAGAGAAAAAAATATAAACTATCATAAGACAACTATTATCTACCATAGCCTACCCTGGAATACCCTTTTCTCCTCTCAGGTACGGGGTTTTTTTTAAGGCTTTTATTTTTCCCCTTTTCACCTCCGTTTTCTACCATAGCTGAGAAGGAGAAAAGGGGTTCCCTCCCTTCTCCTCTTTTTTCTCTCTTTTTTTTGTTTTATAAACGATGAGAGAACCATTATTAACGATAGGGACGATAAAACCAGTAACTTAGATTCAACCAGAACGATTTTAACGTTATAGCAAAGGAGATAAACATATAACAAATAGTTTATACTGTCTCTATAATTATCCCTTTTTTTGATTCTTATCAACCAACTCTTGAATCTGATCTCTTTATCTTATTATATGTTCTAATCGCTTTGTTTAATAGTATATCCAGATCCTCCTCTGGGTTATTAGTTGATAAGAAGATAGAAGCGGTACTCCCTGATATATTAACAGTACGTTTATATGCACGTTTATACGTATCTCTCCGATGCCTATACATAGTCTTACTATCTGATCACGGTTTTTTAATGTTTTTCTTTTAAAATATTGATATCTATATTAAAGACATCAATATTTTTTTGTATGGAGAGAGAAAACACGTTTATATCCTATGAAACAATATATTATAAATATTGATATCTACCTATAACATCAATATTCCCACTATGGAAAACATCAATATTATATATAAGTATATATCCTAATTGTTTTTTTTTCTATAATATATTTATGGTAAGGTATATATAAGTATATATCCTAAAAAATCTATTTTTATATATCTTTTATAGGAGAAGATATAAGGTCATATGATAAGTATATATAAGTATATATCATAAAAAATATATTTTTATATATCTCTTATAGTGGGAGATATAAAGTCTATTTAAAAAATAAATAAATTTTATAAGGATCTGTGTAGGGTTTGTGTAGGGTTTGTGTAGGGTTTTACAGGAGTGTGTGTAGGGTATGTAGGGTTTAGTAAAACCTAGGGGGGTATTTATGTCGTGTGACATAAAGACATGGAATATAATAAAACAACTGTAACATTTTTTTTCTCTATTTTTAGTTTAGTATACACTTTTCTTTTTATTCATAATATAACCGCATTTAGGACACTTTTTTTTACGTATACTATCAAGTATACCTATACTAGTCTGATAGTATCTATACCCGCATCTTTCACAATAAAACCATATACCCAAAAAACCACCTCTTTTTTAATGTTTGAAACAAGAATAATAAAAACTACGTTATTAAAAATTTTATAGGAGAAATGTACACGAAGTGTACACGATCTTTAACAATATAAAAGCACTACTTCTACAGGAGAAAAACATTAAAAAAAATGTACACGAAGTGTACACGATCTTTAACAATATAAAAACACTATTTCTACAGGAGAAAAACACCGTTTTTGTACACGACGTACACGACCTTGCAGAGGGTGTATAGAGGGGTAAATTATGTTATTTATGTTTTTGTTTTTATGTCGCTACTAAAATACTAAAAATCCTTTTATTTTTATTTTTTTATTTGTCTTTGTTTCCTATAAAAAAAATAAAAAAAAGTAGATAAAGAGCATAGGCGTTTTACCAACAAACGTGTAAAATAATGGTTTGTTGGTAAAATCAACAGATAGGACGAAATGCGAACCCCCACAGGTCCGTCTATCTTTACATATAGTAAAACACAGATTAAAAAACAGGAGAGGAGATACCACAAACATCAAATAAATATATTTTAATACTTGTTATCTGAATTCTGGGAGAGTGTTAATATCAAATAACAAGTTAAGGAATGGATAATACTCATGTCTAATAATGAGGATGAAAAGAATAAAAGTATATTGAAAGATATAAAATTCAAGATAATAGGAGCTCCTCGTAACATTAAGGATCCAGCTATATTCCATAAGATATCATTAATAGCTCTGTTATCATGGATAGGTCTAGGGGCTGATGGTTTATCCTCATCAGCTTATGGACCAGCAGAGGCGTATAGTATCATATCAGGACATACTTATCTAGCGTTATTCTTAGCAATTACTACAACAATAACAATATTAGTTATATCATTCACATACTCTCGCATAATAGAACAGTTCCCTCATGGTGGAGGAGGATACATCGTTGCTACACATACCCTTGGGAAACACGCTGGTTTATTATCAGGATCATCGTTACTAGTAGATTACGTATTAACCATAACAGTATCACTCGCTGCATGTGGTGACGCTTTATTCAGTTTTCTACCTTCAGATACCCAACAATTCAGGTTACTATTCAAATGCATAATGATACTATTATTCATCATAATGAACCTTAGAGGTGTTAAAGAATCAGTTATCATACTAGCGCCTATCTTCCTGTTATTCCTATTCTCACATATCCTACTATTGGGTTACGGTATCTTTGTACATATACCAAATATAAGTACTCACGCTCAAAGTGTAACAACAGGATTACAAAATGATTTATCAATGATAGGAGTAATAGGAGTATTAGCTATACTACTAAAAGCCTTCTCATACGGAGCAGGTACATACACAGGTCTGGAAGCAGTATCAAATGGTCTACCCATCATGAGGGAACCTAAAGTAAACACAGGTAAAAAAACAATGCTGTACATGGCTATATCCTTATCATTGATAGCAACTGGTTTATTTGTATGTTATTTCCTTGTGGATATAAAACCTGATGAGACAGGGGTTAAAACACTAAACGCTATACTTGCTAGCACCTTATTTAGTAGATGGCCACATGGAGAATTAATCGCTTTTATAATTATAATCTCAGAAGGGTTACTACTAGCTGTAGCAGCTCAAACCGGTTTCATTGATGGTCCCAGGGTTATGGCCAATATGGCTAAGGATTCATGGTTACCTAAGAAGTTCTCAGCTTTATCAGAGCGATTAGTAATGCAGAATGGAGTACTAGTTATGGGTGTATCTGCACTGGGTTTAATGCTGATCACAAAAGGGGATATAACCT
>JAVYLV010000044.1:0-925 GCA_038740425.1 Thermoplasmatota archaeon
GTAATTCAATGCTAATCTTAGAAGAGATGAGTTACAAGAAGATAGATAGTTTACCACGGGATAAAACAATGTTCTTCCAGCCTATAAGCCCGATGGAGGTGCACGGTCCTCATCTCCCAGTTGGAACTGATATGTTGATCGCACGTGATGTAGCTAAAGAAGCCATCAAGAAGCTAAACAGAATAAGGGAGGATCTATCCTTTGTTTTGATGCCTACATTACCAGTTGGATATGCTAAACTAGGATCAGATTTCCCAGGGAGTATAGGTACAGATTCCAGGGTTATACGTGGGATTGTCTATGATACATGCTCATCATTAGGCAGATTTGGTTTTATTTATATTATCATATGCACGTATCATATGGAGCTAGGGCATTTGAAAGGTATATATCAAGGTATAGAGAAAGCTAAGAAGAGATATAACATGAAGATATATGAACCCTGGAGTCCCTATTTCTATAACAAGATAGTTGAGAAACATGAACCTAAATTAGGTTTTGATACCTATAATGAGACACATGCTTGTTTCCGAGAAACCTCAGTGATGAAGTATCAGTACCCATACCTGGTTGATCCATCATATAAGGATTTGAAAGATGTTTATGTTAATCTTTCATCACCATTAAATATTGGTAAAACCTTCAAAGAGTTAGGTTCAACAGAGGGGTATATAGGTGCTCCCTCTAAGGCTGATACTGATTATGGTAGATGGTTCTTTGAAGAGACAGTTAATGTTTTTGTAAACGCAGCGTTGGATCTCTATGATGGTAAACCCTTACTTGATTTACCCTTATCTACAAGAGCAGCTATTAAGTCGTTATTTTGGATATAGCTCTACGTTCTAGTATAGTTCTGGAGCAGTTTATACATTAATCGAGCGTTTTCCAACATTGAAGAACCATTGTTAAAAAAAATGTATATTAC
>JAVYLV010000044.1:935-10190 GCA_038740425.1 Thermoplasmatota archaeon
CCCTTGGTTTCTTTGACATTATACGCTTCTTTATTTCAGATAACTCTAATTGAGAGTAACTATGTGAATACCATTTATCTCTACCATGGACCCTCATATATATAATACTCTCACTCATTATATCTGAGGGTAAACTAGGGGCGTCGACACTCACCAGCAGAAATCCTAGTTTCTTACCTAGCTCTATGATGTCATCTGTCAATATAGCAGGGTTACGTATCTCTACAGCTAACCTCTCTTCATTTGATTCTTTAATGAAGTATTCAAATGAGTTAATATCATGGAATGTCCTTGGGAGTTGCAGAAGATAATAATGTATGGATCGTTCAAGTGGTGTAAATAATGATTTAAATCTTTGGAAATCATTTATTTTTTCTCTTAGATCTTGGTGATGTGTTATGGATCTATGTACTTTTATCACCCATGCTATATCCCCTGCTTTCTCAGCCCATGTTTTAATCTGATTAGGACGAGGGAAACGATAGAAGCTCATGTTTAACTCTACAGCGTTTAAACTACTGTTAGTTTTGTACCATTCAATAGATCCTTTTATATTCCAGTTATAAGCCCAACCTGATGTACCAATATATATCCTCGCCATAGAATGTTGACCCTTGATGCTATCCATCCTCTGCATCTGAATCTGTTTTATCATTAGAAGTAATTACCCATGGTTAATTTAAAGATTACTTAACATGACAATCAACCTGAAAAATATATAAGAGACTTGTATGTTCTCTGATAATAAAAAAAGATGAATGAAGTATACATTTAGGGTTTAGGTGAAAAAAGTGATGTCACGTTTCATTAAAAGATTGGAGAAAAATATAAAACAAATAGAAAAAAACATAGAGAAAGAAGAGAATCAACTCCTCCATTGTAAGGAGAGATGCGAACAAGGTAAAATCACTAAAGCTGATTACACAATTAAAAAGAATACAGTAGAAGAGAGAATAAGAGCGTTTAAAGCACGTATTCGTACATTACAAGGTCTTATAGCTAAAGAAAAGAGACGTCTAGAGGAAAAAGAATTAGAGAAACAAAAAAAACAAGAAGAAAAAGAGAAGAGATAAAACTCGACCTATACTTTTTGATTTAATACAGTATCTCAAAGCTCTTGTAAGACTCAGTTAACCCCTCATTCTTAATATACACCTTATCAACTCTCGCTAAAGGTGGGCCTTTATAACACCATTTAACAATATCGTTTATCTTATCCTCTTCACCTTGAAACACTGCTTCAACAGAGCCATCATCCATGTTTTTAACCCATCCTACTAATCCTAACTCATCGGCTTTTTGTTTTGTATTAGATCGGAACCATACACCTTGCACACGACCAGTTATCTTCACTCTAATACTTTTTTTCTTATCTGGAATAAATACTCCTCTCCTCATCTCTTTTTTTATGGTTTGAACCTAAGGATCGTCCTAGGGAAAGGTATAGCATCTTTTATATTATCCAAGCCGCATATCCACGCAACTAGTCTCTCCACCCCTAAACCATAACCTGAATGCGGTACTGATCCGTATTTTCGTAGATCAAAATACCATTCATAGTTCTCAATATTCTCCCCTGCATCTGCTAATCTTTTCTTCATATCCTCGATATCTAAGCTTCTCTGTGATCCCCCGATTATCTCACCGTACCCCTCAGGTGCTATCATATCAAAGCATAGTGCGGTCTTTGGATCCTTCGGGTCACTTGGTTTATAGAAAGCCATTATATGTAAGGGATAATTCGTTACCACAACTGGAGTGGAGAAATGATTCATTAGCCGTTCCTCTTCTATTGTGCGTAGATCTTTACCCCATTCTATTTCCACCCCCTCTTTTTCTCGTAATATACCCAGTGCCTCAGTATAAGTAATAGTTGGATATTCATCATATGCAGCGTGCTCCAGGATATTTATATCCCTGTTTAGTACCTTTAGCTCTGTTTTGTTTCTCTCTAAAACCTCTTTTATTATAAAACGCACCTCCTCCTTAGCGATCCTTATGATATCTGGTAACTCCATCCACGCTGCTTCCATCTCAGCCATCCAGAATTCTGATAGATGCCTAGAGGTTTTTGATCGCTCAGCACGAAACGTTGGCCCCATATTGTATATCCTTTCTAATGAGAATATACCTGCTTCTGCGTATAACTGCCAGGATTGTGACAGATAAGTCTTATTGTTATAGTATTTAACCTCAAAAAGCGTTGATCCTCCTTCACATTGATTTGGCTGCAGAATAGGTGCGTCGAACTCGTAGAATCCTTTACTGCGGAAGAACTGATGGATAGCACCAACTACCGTTGATCTTATCTTAAAGACAGATGTGAGCTTCTGAGAGCGTATCCATAGATGTCTCTTATCTAATAAAAACTCTGGGCTTTGATCCTTAACTATAGGGAACGGCTCTGCGAAATGTACAATATTGAAATGAGATGCCTGTATCTCGTATCCCCCAGGCGCTCTTTTATCCTCTTTTACTACACCCTCTATCTTCACTGATGATTCAACCAGTGCTTTCTCCGCGTCTTTAAACTCATTGTCAGGCAGATTCCCTTTTTTAATAGTAACTTGAATTATCCCTGACGAGTCACGTAGTATTATAAAAACTATGTTTCCGCTACTGCGTGTTCTATAGATCCATCCACGTGTATGTACCGATGTATCTGTTTTACCTTTTGTTAATATCTCTTTTATACTCAGCCATTGATCCTCAGCCATATGCAGTTCACCTAACTCAAATTTCTTTTTATCTATAATCATTTTTGAATATAAAAATTAGTAATATTAGAAGATGCAGAACCCACTCTGATCTCATGTATGGCTTAGGTAAAGGTTATAATGGACTGAGTGGGATTTGAACCCACGGCCTCCGCCTTGCGAAGGCGGCGATCTTCCACTGATCTACCAGCCCGTCGTAGAATGATCTCTTATGAATCTGTAATATAAAAAAATAATGGAGAAAGTGTTTCTCCTTGTTTATCTATAATAGCCCTCATCTTATATTTTTTTATTTGTATGTCATGACTGTTCTGTTTTTAGCGTTTTTCAAAGCCTCTATAACCGGTAGTTTAGCACCCATTATATATTTTTCAAGTGCTCCTCCACCTGTGCTGATATGCGAAAATTTATCTCTAAGTTTCAATTGTTCGATCGCTGCTACTGTATGACCACCACCAGCTATGGTGAAGGCTGATGAGTCCGCTATAGCTTTGAATACCTTCTCAGTACCTTTTCTGAATAAGGGATTCTCAAATACACCACATGGGCCTGATACGAAGATAGTCTTTGCTCTTCTGATTATATTGATATACGCTTCTATAGTCTTGTCGCCTATGTCAAATATGTTCTCATCTACTGGTAGATCCTCTATTCTAAATTCTGCTCTTTTACCTTTTTTTTCAACAGCGAAATCCACTGGTAGATGAATCCTGTTCTTGTATTTAGTATGAATATTTTTTAGCTCGTTGAATAACTCAGGGGTTCCTTCCTCTTTGAACATCTCCTCGTTTTTATCACCGAGGTTGTATCCTATTGCTTTTAGGAAAGCGTTAGCTGTTAAACCAGTTAGTAGTATCTCATCTGCTGTATTAGATTTTAGCAGATGATCAATTGTTGCGTTCACATCTGAGAATTTTGCGCCACCAAAAAGAAAGACTGAAGGTTTCTCAGGATTGTTAACCATCTTTTCCAAAGCGGTTAATTCTTTCTCCATGAGTCTTCCTGCGCATGAGGGTAGTACACTAGTGAAACCTATGAGGGAGCATTGTGCTCTATGAGCAGCTGCGAACGCATCGTTTACAAATAGAGACGCTAAGGGGTATAAGTTCTGAACAAGCTCTGATTTAGAATGCTCTTCGGGTGTCTTTTTATCTGTTTCACTTGGGAATTTTCGTACATTATCCAGTAGTAACACCTCACCTTGTTTCAGGTTTTTTATAGCATTTTTTGCTTTCTCCCCATGGGTATCATCAACGAATATCACTGGTTTACCTAGTAGCTTCTGAAGGGTTTTTGCATGTTTATCTAATGATATGAAATCCCAGCTTCCTTGTTTTCCTTGATGAGCGAGTATCACAGTTTTTGCTTTTTTATCTATAAGCTCTCTTATAGTAGGTAGTGTTAGTCTTATCCTTGTATCATCTGTTATATCTAATGTTTTTTTATCCAGGGGCATGTTATAATCTACTCTTAATAATACAGTCTTGTTTTCTACATTAAAATCATCTAATGTGTTGAAAGCTTTCATCATAAAAACCTCCACGTTTTTAGACTATATCTTTTTTCTTTATATAAACCTTGATGGTAATTTTTTCAGAGCGGATTTAAGAATAAAATGGTGATTAAAATGGTATAATATTAAGATTTAAATATAAGAATGTGATATATTTTTTGATTAGTATGGTGGAGATAAAAATTATGAAAACTATCATGGTATTTGTATGTATATTTTTGTTGTTTAGCCTCTCATTTTCAACAGTAGCATATAAACCAATTTCTTATGAGGATGATAGTAGTTTTCGTTTGATCCTAAGAGCTTTTATATGTGGTACTGCTTCTGATCTCAGACAAAACAACTCAGTGTTATCATTAACAGGTAGATCATTGTTTTTGTTAACAAGTATGCGTTCTCCTGTTGGTGGCTTTTTTATGTGGTCTCTTTATAATAAAGGGCAAATTTATCTTTAAATATTTCATCTTTCAAATTTCATGGTATAATTAATGATCATGTAATAGCAGGAACATTTGTTTATAGATTTGGTTTGGTAGGTGTTATAACATATAGACTGTTTGTTATTATAGTATAAAAAACTAGTGGTAAGTTTTTATTGATTCTGATGGGTAGCTATTGGTATCTTTTGTTTGGCGAACATGTGATTAACAAGGTCAACGATCCTGCATGAGTAACCCCATTCATTATCATACCATGAAAATATCTTTATCATGTTACCTTTCTCGCCTATGATCTTTGTACTTAAACCATCGATGATCGCTGAATGAGGGTTACCTATTATATCAGTTGAAACTATAGGTTCATTGGTATATTGCATTATACCTTTCAGGTTTCTCTCAGAAGCTTCTTTTAAAATATTGTTCACTTCTTCTACTGTCACTTCTCTTTTTAGTGTACATGTAAAATCAGTTAACGACCCATCAGGTGTTGGCACACGTAGAGCTACACCGTCTATCTTCCCTTTTAACTCAGGTATGACTAAAGCGACCGCTTTTGCCGCTCCCGTAGTAGTTGGTATGATTGATAAGGGAGCTGCACGTGCCCGTCTGAAATCTTTATGCGGGAAATCTAGTAAACGTTGATCACTGGTATATGAGTGAACAGTTGTCATGAAGCCTTGTTCTATACCAAATGCTGAATGTATTATCTTAGCTGGTGGTGCTAAGCTGTTTGTTGTGCATGACGCCATTGATATTATATGATGTTTATCAGGGTCGTATACATGTTCATTCACACCTAGTACAATGGTTACATCTGGGTCTTTGCCAGGTGCTGAGATTATCACTTTTTTAGCACCTGCTTCAAGATGTTTTGAAGCCCCATCTCTTGATCTGAATACACCTGTTGATTCTATAACTACATCTACATTTTTATTCTTCCATGGGAGTTTTGAAGGATCAACCTGTGCGTAAAAATCTATGAAGTTCCCATTCACCTCGATACCATTTGGTTTAGCGTTAACTTCACCGTCAAATCTACCATATATAGAATCATATTTCAGAAGGTAGGATAGAATATCAGTATTACCTAGGTCATTAACAGCTACTATCTCAAAGTCTTTACCATACTTTGAATGCTGCAAGGCTGCTCTGAAAACATTTCTTCCTATTCTACCAAAACCGTTTATACCTACTCGTATCATCCCTCAACCACCTATCTAATGTTATTATATACTTTCTATATAAGCTTTCCGTAGAGGTAATGAGGTGCGATATCAGTTATTTCGACATCTACGTATGAGCCTAGAGGTACGTTACTACTAACCACAACTGGTTTATAGTTGTCAGTGCGTCCTACACGTGTGTTTCTTTTTCCATGTTCTGTGATTAGAATGCGGCATTTTTTATTGAGATATTTACGGTTATTCTCCAGTGAGATTTCACGTGATAGCTCTGTGAGCTTAACAGATCGTTCTTTAACTATCCTTGTTGGCACCTTTTTACTTATTTTTTTAGCAGGTGTGTATGGTCTTGGTGAGTACCGGGTGATGTTGACTATATCTGGTTTTATATGAACGAGCAAATCCATGGTTTTTTGGAATTGTTCATCATGTTCATTTGGATAACCCACTATAATATCTGTTGATAATGTTAACATGGGGTAGTCCTCACGGATGGTTTTAATGATCTTTATAAAATCATTGGTAGTATACCCACGGTCCATAGCTGATAATATATCATCATCACCTGATTGAACCGGTAGATGAAGAAAACGATAAACCTTTTCAGATTTATACACTGATATTATATGCTCCATCTTTTTTTTAACAGCTGATGGATTCATCATCCCTACGCGTATTCTAAAATCGTATGGTAGATCAGATACCATTTTGATTAGATATCCTAGATTGGTATTGATGTCTAAGCCATACGACGCGGTATCCTGAGCTGTTAGCTGTATCTCCTTGCATCCGCTTTTGACCGCTGATTCCACATCTGATAATATTTCATCTACAGGGAAGCTTCTTAACTCCCCTCTGGTTAATCTGGTTATGCAGTAGGAGCATGATGAACAACATCCTTCGGATATCGATATGGGTGCTATTACACCGTTGTATACCCGTGGTAATCCTGTTTTGTTCCTGTCATATAATTTTTCTATCTTCCCATCTATAAGGTCGTTTATATGATGGATGTATCTTGATGGGAGTAGTAATGCTTCTGGTGCTATACTCTTGATTAGATCCTGTTGCAGAGGTATCATGCATCCTGTGACGACCATTCTCTTTTTATTTTTTTTAAGGTTTTTTATACGTGAAAGCATGCGTTGCTCAGTTGTACCTATAACTGTACATGTAAGTATGATTAATATATCAGCGTCATTGATACTATCTACCATAGAGTGTTTATTACTAACTAGTATACCTTTGATTATGCTTTCATCAGCTTTGTTAGCTGTGCAACCGTAGCGCTCTATGTATACCCGCATATCTACCTACTAAAAAAGAGAGGGAATATCTTTATCTATTTAACTGCGTCTGTTATCATATTCTTAACGAAGTTTTTATCAAGGTTGGATAGGAAGTAACCTGCTCTTGGTCCTTTATCTTTGCCCAGTATTATCTTATAGAGAGCGTGGAAGCATTCCTGTGGCGGTATCTTTTCTTCTTCTGCTACTTGGTATATCGTGTTGTGTATCTCATTTGAATCCCAGTTGATTTTATCTATCTTTTTAGATATAACTAGGAGGAATCTCCTTTGGTTATCAGTTAGGGTTACATCTGGTAGGTTCTTCTGCACTGTGAATTTCACTGATTCTGGAGCGAAGTTGTTAAGCCAGTATTTAACATGCTCTATGCGCTGACGTATACGTTTTTCATCTTGTTTGGATAGATCCTCTGGTATCTGCTTTGTTCTGACAAGTATTTTTTTAATCTCTTTCCATGTTTCACCGATCTGGATCAATGTTACTAGATGGCGATATGGGATCTGATGTGGTAGTTTCTCAGGTGTATTGTATGGTTGGGAGAGTTTATAGGTCTCCTCTATATCTTTTAATCCTTTTATCTCTGATTCAACCTTGAAGTATATACGTTCAAATTGATCATATTCATCTACTAGATCAAGTATACCAAGACCAGGATCAAATACTATATGTTTCTCAGGCTGATTTCTCATAATCAAGAACCTTAACACTTCAGGTGGGGTCATTTTAAGCATCTCTTCAGCACTTAGAGCAGTACCCTTCGAACTATGCATTGCTCCTTGTCCTTTAAGCATTATGAACTCGTATACTACTATATCTGGATGAGGGTAATCATACACCTCCTCTGATATCCTAGCACCTGTTTCTCTTGCTCCACCCACTGTTGCTAAATCTTTACCACATGGCTCAAAGGTGACTTTAAGCATACCCCATCGAGCAGGCCAATCAACCCGCCAGGGTAGTTTACCAACCCCCGGTTTACGTATATCGATCTCATCATGATAACCGCAGGAGCATTTATACTCTATGATGGGATCCTCGTATAATAAAGGCTGAGTGGTTGATAACCGACGGCAATTTTGACATTGTATGTTGAATGGTAACCATTCTTTTGGTAGTACGCGTTTAGAGATGCTTTCAAGTATATATCTTATACGTTCAGTATTCTCTAACGCTATCTGTATAGCGTCACTGTATATCCCTTTATTATACATCTCGCTAGCCCTGTATACTAGTGGTTTAACACCTATCTCCTCTAGAGCTGATAGGAATGATTCTAGGTAGTGGTCAGCGTAGCTTTTATGGCCACCGCATGGGCATGGTATCTCATATATAGGTTTCCCTACATGCTCCTCATATGATTTTGGGAGGTAAGGGTATACACGTCGTAATGGATCATAGTCATCAGCGATGTATATGAAATCAGCCTCTCCATCTTTCTCTAAGAGGCAACGGTATATAGCATCGGTTGTTAGTATCTCACGCATGTTACCTATGTGTATAGGGCCGGATGGTGTTATACCAGTGGCTAGTACATGTTTTTTATTCTTTGATAGTAGTCTATCTGCTACAACCTCTGCCCAGTGCATAATTAATACTCTGTTTTTAGAAAAAAATAATAGATAAATGATTTATCTATATCGCTCTAGCCCGTATCAGTGATCTTAGCGGTACACCGTCAACATCGTTCCTCTCTCTCTTATTGAGTATGCATACGCATAGTAATGGTTTACCTTTCTCTGTCTTTACTGCTTTTATAGCGCTTGATAAAGTCTCCCCTGTACCAACAACGTCATCTATTAGTACAACATTTTTACCGTTTACGGTTGCGTAGTTAGAGCAGAAAGCGCCTGATTTCTCATGATGAGGTCGGAATACAGCGAGTTCTAAACCTAGGTTATCAGCTATGAATGTAGCATATGGTATACCGTTAATAGCGATCCCTACTACGGTATCTAGTTCGAATTCGTGTTTAACTGATTCTTCCATGATTATATCTGTGAGTGCATCTGATATAGACGCTATCCTTGAGGGGTATACACCTATTGATCTCCAACCTATCTTTAGGTCCCCTTCAGGTTTCTTCTCTTTGCCTTTGTT
>JAVYLV010000045.1:0-9708 GCA_038740425.1 Thermoplasmatota archaeon
CTGTGATATAACCAACGGGTTAGCTGGTGGAGGCACCACCCCCGATGTTACATGTGGTTGGAAATCAGCTATAGACGCTATAGTAAGATAGATATCTTCTCTCCATCTAGCGACTACAGGACATCTATCACCAGTATCAGGATAGTGTACACGTCTATGGCCATTCTCCTCGAAGAATGATATAAAACTCCATCTCACCTCGTCTAATGATAACCTCTTATAACCCAAGGGTTTACCTATAAAAGTGAATGGTACACACGGCTGGTCACCGCAGTACACTGCTCTATCATCCAATGTCCAGAAGTAATCACCGCAACTTTTACACTTCTTCCTTATAAATCCATTATCATGAAAGAATTCCAAATCACATTCTTCCTTAAGGAATGAATCCATAACCTACCTAACCCTGCTTTTCTTATGTTTTAATATTAAGTTGTTGGAATATACAAAAAGGGTATAAAGTTTTATTTGTTATGGATATACAAAGCTGGTAAAAGCGCACGTTCTTCCTTATAGCAGAAGAAACTACTTTTTAATAATTATTATCCAAGGAACATTTAGAAAAGATTTTTATGATATCGCAGTATACGTATTCGACTAATTACGAATTATAGATAGTATGTAAGAGTTAAAAGCAGTATTTCTATGTATAGGGAAAATGATGAATCGTATGATAACACAGATATACATCATATCTTAGCTGAAAAAATAGCAGGAGAGATAACACTAAGTGACAAACCAGGACAGACATTCCGTAAATGGCGTATCATATTTGATATATCACAGAGCGAGCTATCACATCATCTAAAAATCACACCTAGTGTGATAAGCGACTACGAGGCTGGCCGTAGAAAATCACCTGGCATAAACCTCGTGAAAAGACTTATAGAAGCTTTATTTGAGATAGACGAAAATCAACATAACTCCAAAACCATGCAGAAGTATCAACCATTAGTACGCAAAAGCGAAGGTATAATAGATATAATGGAGTATCCATACGGGATAAAGATAGATAGATTCATAGAAGGTATAAAAGGAGTACTTGTATCCTCTCCAGATAGGATAGATTCTTCCAAACTCATAAATGGTTTCACACTAGTGGACAGCATCAAGATAGTCACATCTCTTAACGCTTCTAACTACGTTAACCTATATGGTTGGAGTACAGACAGAGCTATAGTTTTTACAGGTGTAAGATATGGCCGTAGCCCTATGATAGCTATACGTGTACACCCTGTTAAACCAGCGTTGGTAGTGTACCACAAACCTGATACTGTAGATCCTTTAGCTATAAAACTAGCTGACCGCGAACGTATACCAATAGTAACCACAGATATACAGCTCGCTGATCTCAGGAAAAGGCTGATAGAGTTGAAAGATGATAAAGAGGGGTAATAAAACCTATGCAGGATATAATGGGTCTATGTAGTATATGCGGATCCCCCGGTGCCATGTATACCTGTGTGCTATGTGGCAGACTCACATGCCGTAGATGTATAGACACGAGCAGTAACGTATGCGGTATATGCATAAACAAGAGGAAAAACAACTCAGACACAGGAGATAATCTATACAAAAGATAAAACATACCAACAAGAAGATGAAAGCACCCTGACATTAAAATTATATATTATATTATTTATTCTCATATATGATAAACGTGACAGAGGATAAACACACACCTAAACCTGAGAGGAACATAGTTAACCTATACTCAAACCTAATGAGAATATCATTAATAATTATCCTATTATACACCCTCTGGGCTATCTTTGTTATTACTAGTATATACTATCTCAATCTAGGATATAGATGGAGTATCCTCTCAATGGAAGAATGGTTCATCATAGGATGCATCTTATACGCTTTAACACTAGTATTAGAGATTATATGTATAATAAGGATAACACGACTACATGAACATAAAAAAACCGAGGTTAAGAATAATACACCTACAACACTAGCGGAAAAGAAGACTATACAAGATAAGACCATATGGGTCTACACTTACCCTGAAGGAGCTAAAGGTGGTGTATTCAGCAGGACGTATATACCCTTGGATGATGATAGTTACTTACAACTAAGGATCCAACTCAAAACACAAAATGAGATATAAAACACTCTAAACCTATTTTTTGAGTATCCCTATCTCAGCTATCTTCTCAGGTAGATACGTATCAGTAACATAGTCAAGACCATATTTAGCCAAGGCTTGCTGCTCTGATTTCTTACCCATATTTAACTGTAATTTTATCTCATTCTTCCAAAATGAATCCTGGAATCTAGGATCCTCAAGCTCATTCTTCAATGCTGCTATATCCTCATTTGTAAGCTTATCAGTGGGTAACTTATAATTCTCAATATCAGATGGCGTCACACCTAAGAACTGCGAAGCTGGTGTAGCCAAGTACTCTGATATATGAGCAGTCTTGATAGCACCATAAGCTATACTAGCGTATATACGATAACTCCAAGGATCACAATCAGTAAATACAGCAACAGGTAGTTTATACTCTTCATGTAAACGTTTAATGAAACGTCTAGTAGAACGTGCCGGTTGACCTTTAAGATGAACAAGTATAGCTCTATGTGTAGTATCAAACTTGTTCTCAACCAACCTATCAAACATACCACCAGTCTCTATAGCTAATATGAAATCGGCATCAGCTCCTTTGAATGATATCTTATCAGGCTCAACATTATAGGGTATAGCATAACCAGCATCACCTACATCATCCTGACAGTGTATCCTCTTCTTCTGGTTATTCCTCGTAACCTCCTCTATAACCAAGTCACCGATAACACTAGCACCATTCTCCTCAGGCCTTAGTTTGAAATCCTCACGCATACAACCAGTGATAACCTCTAGATCCTCAGCTAACATATCAGACTCATCCTGAGAGTTAAACTTACCCAGATTCCAACCCTCTGATATATAATACATCTCTCTAAGCGTAGATGATTTCTTAACACGTATCATCTCCTTTATGAAATCAACCATATACATTGTACGCAGAAGCATGTACGCCCCATCAATGGTTTTAGCAGTCCTCTCAGTTTTACCTTTACCATACTTCCATACATTTAAACGCTCATCGAACTGTATGTTAGATCTTGTACGTGTAGACAGTTTCAACGAGGGTATATCATTCTCCAACAGATCATTGTATATCTTCTCAGCTATACCATCAATCCTACTGATCACAATCTTCTCGTCATGCGCCATAAAATCCTAATCCCCCTCCCATTTATCAGCACCTATAACATAAGCAGGGTTTATACCTTCTATATATAAATCATTCTCATCAAAGTCACCCTTGTTTAAACCAGCGAGCTCAAATATTATATCAACCTTACTAGCAGGCGGTATAGTAGGCAACTCCCATTTAAGATAATTAGACGCTACCTTCACTGGTTTAGGAGTCACTGAGCCTAATATAGCATCCTGTGGTATAACAGCATACAAGTTAAACCTCTGGGGTTTACTCTTATAATTAACCACGTATATAGTACTCTTAGTGATCCAACCACCATCATCCTGACCAGGCGCAACCTCTATAGGTAATGTTGACTGAACAGCCTTCCTTTCTCTTTTCACCTTCTCAAATTCAACTAGATCCTCTATCCATACTACATCCATTATCTTAGTTATAACCTTATCCAAGGAAGGTAATGGTTTACCCAGCATACTAGCAGACTTCTTAGCTATCTCAGGTAGAACTTTAGTTATCAACTCAAACTTCTCACGCGTTTTAACCCTCTTAACCTTCTTATTTATATGACTCTGAACCTTCCTGGCGCATTCACGCAGAGCTAGCTTGATCTCATTCTCTATCTCAGGTACATCAGCTATAGCCTCTTTACTCTCAGAGGTGTAAGGTATCATAGTCGAGGCTACATGTACAAGAATTATAGCAGGCCCTACTGGTATACCTTTACCATTAGGCTGCTCCAAACCATACCTACGCCAGTCTATATCCTCTATAGCATGTGTCGATATACAATCACCCTGCTGATAAAGAAGAGGTATCCTATTAGCGAACCTTAATATCTTAACAGGTTTATCCCTAGGCAGACTACCACCATACACCAACCCAACCTCAACCTGAAAAGGGTTACCTGAGAATACACTTGGTGGACGAGTAGCTGTAACTATAAACTCAGGTGATATCTCCTGCGTTTCTTGTTTAAGACTCCTCTTTATAAGCATCTCACCTATAGGCGACAAACAATCGGTTGGAGGAGCCATAATCTTAACTTTCTTGAATGCTTTATGTAGAGATACTATCTGCTCTCGTGTAAGCGTATAAGGATCAAGATTCTTATCAAGCAACGCCTCAGTGCATACAGCATCAGTTGTCCTCTCACCCATACTAGTAAACTCAGTCTTCAAGAATGTTGATAACTTCCTAGTCTTAGTCTCTTTCGCTAACTTCATCAACGTACCAAGCTCAACCCCATAAGGATGTGGTTTAATCTCCACACTTCTACGAGGAAGCACATCAGAAGTACGCTCAAATACATGCTCAGCATCCTCAGCATCCCTATAAACTATCCTAGCATGAGGATTAACAATAGATGTACTCTGCAGGTAATCATATACAAACCTCTTACCTCTCTTATAATCAGCTTTTACATTGATCTCTACACGTGTACCTGAAGGTTTATCCCAATGGAGGGTATCAGTCTGTATCACCTCACCACGGTTCTTATTCGTATCAATAGCAAGCTCCACCACAACCGCAGGCATATCAGGTTTAATCTTTGATATGATACGTGCATGCTTACCTGTAGTCAACTGACCATATAACACAACAGCTGATATGCCTATACCCTGCTGCCCACGTGTCTGTCTTATAGAATGAAATCTTGAACCATACAACAAACGACCAAATATATGAGGTATCTGTTGTTTCACAATACCAGGACCGTTATCCTCCACTATGATACAACATTCCTCATCATCATGGTTTCTTATCTCGACATATATATCAGGTAGAATATTAGCCTCCTCACAAGCATCCAAAGCATTATCAACAGCCTCTTTTACACTAGTCAACAACGCCCTTGTAGTGTTACCAAAACCTAATATATGCTTATTTCTTTCAAAGAACTCAGCAACAGATATCTCTCTCTGTTTTTTAGCTAACTCGTATGCTATAGGCTCAGTCAAAAGTCATCCCTCATTTTATCTTTCTTTTATTTTTTTTGTGATTGCATCCAAGAATACTGTAATATAGAAGGTTATTATAAACATTATTGCTGATTTAACTGCTGTATCAAATTAAAGGAGAAAAAATATGGGTTGTGATACAAATGTATCACACTTGTATCCCAAATGTATCACATTTTGTATCACACTTGTATCACAGTTGTATCACAAATGCATCACAGTTGTGATACAACTTTCAATTTTTCTCCTGTAGATTTTGTGATACAACTGTATCACGTTTGTATCACAATTGTATCACAAATGTATCACAACTGTATCACAGATGTATCACAACACAAAGAAAAATCTTATCTATCTGATAATGCATACTTATACATAACTGTTAGAGAGAATAGTAAAAAAGCATGGGGGAGTGAAAAACTATCACACGTAAACAGATATCTATTAGGCTTAATACTGATGTATTAAAAAACCTTGATAAACATACTAACAATAGATCAGACTTTATAGAATACGCTATAACGCAGTATATAGAAAAGATGAATGACAAGAAACAAGAGAAGATAAACACAAGAGAGGAGTCACCGGAAACAGTGGATAGAGACTCTTACAATCTATACATAGAAGAACTAAAAACTAGGATAAAAAAACTTGAGGGGGATGTAGAATACTGGCAGGATCTGTATAGGAAAATACAGGATGACTATCTATCCCATACAAGGGAAGTATCATTTAATCTATGTAAGACTATTGATCATCTAGTATGCATAATAGAGGCTTATATAAAAGAGAGGGGGGAGGGCAAAGAAGACAAGAAAACAATAAAAACATTCTCCTCTGGTATGTACAGGATGTAGACTATTGTCTACCAATTAGAGGATAAAACCAGGGTTTACAATAGATAAGACCAACTAAAAGATAGATTAGAGTCTACCAACAAAAAAAACATTAGATTTATATCCATCTAAAATATTATACCCCTTTACTAAACCAGTTTGGGATGGGATAAAAACATGGGACGTACAATATCGTTAAAGTTAACTGATAAAGAAGAGCGTATAGTATCAGAGCTGAACAGACGAGGAATAAGCAACAGTGAGCTATTAAGAGATGCGTTATGGTACTATTTCGGATCATCTACACCTTTCATAGGGCAAAAACCTGAGCAGACACCAGTACAGATACATAGCAGCAATAGGTTAGATGAGGATAAATTCATCATGGATTATATAGCGCATCTGAAAGAGGAGATACAGCAGTTAAGAGAACAGAATCAGAGATTCCAGGAGCAAATAGGACAAGAGTTCTCACGTCTGCATGGGCAGCTATATAGGATATCTAGGATGAATGAGTCTTCACGTTTAAATCTCTCTACAAGTGGCATCACTAAGACATATGAACAGATAAACTCTATTGTGAATGAATCAACACATAGCGAGATAGACGAATTCCTAAAGAAAAGAAGTGATAATACTACTTCTAAACTACAAGTCTAAATTAATCAAGATAGAATACTCTCTATCATATTTTCAACCCTTGAAAAAAGGGTAAAACACAAAGGGGTATCAGTTATATATCCACAGGATAAGCCTATAAAAACCCTTAAAATTATATCATAATATACCCTGTAGACGTGTGGAAGAATGAAACATAGATGTTTCTACTGTGAAGACGAAGGAAGATACGTTATTGATGATAAGGATGGTTTATGGTTTCTCTGTAGTAAACATTATAGGATATTCTTAGCTAAATACGGGCAAAAACCTAAGAAGAAAAAAAAAGAAGAGGAGTAAAAAAAGAAAAACTTATATGAGATAGGATAAACATCAAGGTTAAAAAAAAACAATCTAAAGTAAAAAACCTGAGGGTAATCAAGATGAATGAGTATAACCAGAAAAGGATAGAGGATAAATGGCAGGGTAAATGGCAGGAGATGCAGATATATAGGTTTGATTTCAGCAGTAAGAAAAAACCTTACACTATCGATGTTCCACCTAGATACGCTTCCGGTCCTTTACATGCTGGTCATGCTGTCCACTATACCCATATAGATATAACAGCACGGTATAAACGCATGAGAGGATACAATGTCTTTTTTCCATTATGTTTCGATGTTAATGGTATACCTATAGAGGAACGTGTTGAACGCAAAATGAATATCACAAGGAAAGACATAGACAGACATGAATTCATCAAGCTATGTTCAGCCTTTGCTCAGGAGAATATAAAAACCATGACTGAGCAGTTTATACGACTTGGGGAGAGTATGGATCCCTCTATCTATTATCAGACTGATGCAGAGTATTACAGGCGGATAACACAGATATCATTCATTGAGCTCTACAAGAAAGGGTACATATACAAGGGTCTTTTCCCTGTTAACTGGTGCCCTAGATGCATGACTGCTATGGCTGACGCTGAGGTTACCTATACCACTAGGACTACAAAGCTTAACACTCTAAAATTCTACCTATCGTCATATGAGAGTGTTGATCAATTACTAAAATACCATGGTGCAGGTAAAGATGATAAAGGAGTATACATAGAGATTGCTACTACTAGACCAGAGATGTTACCATCATGTCAGATCGTGGCTATACATCCCTCTGATGAACGGGCGCCGTGGTTATTAGATAAAAAAGTAAAGGTACCATTATTCAACAAAGAAGTCAGGGTAGTGGAGGATGAATCAGTGGATCCTCTCTTCGGCTCGGGTATAGTAATGATATGTACCATAGGTGATAAAGAGGATCTAAAGTGGGTGTTCAAATATAAGCTTGATATAGAGATGAGCATAGACGAAGAAGGACGGATGACTAGTATATGCGGTAGATATAAAGGTATGAGTATAACTGAGGCGCGTGAAGCAGTGATAAAGGACCTTAAAGAACAGGGATTGTTGATAAAACAGGAGCCTTTAGAGCAGAGTATCGGTGTATGCTGGCGTTGTAAGACACCTGTTGAATACATAAACGCTAAACAATGGTTCCTTAAAACCATACCATTTAAGAAACTAGTATTGGATGCTAGCAACGAGATAAACTGGTACCCGGAGTTTATGAAGACACGGTTAGAGGAATGGGTTAACTCCCTTGAATGGGACTGGGTTATAAGCAGACAGCGTTACTTCGCTACACCTATACCATTATGGGAGTGCAAAAAATGTGAAGAGGTGGTATTAGCTAGGATCGAGGACTGCTACGTTGACCCTACTATTGACCCTCCACCATTGGATAGATGCCCACGATGCGGTGGAGAGCTTAAGGGATGTGAGGATGTATTTGATACATGGATGGATTCTTCTATATCGCCGTTATATAACACGTTTTATTATAGAGATGAGAAGAAATTCAAGAAGCTATACCCTATGTCTCTTAGACCACAGGCTCATGATATAATAAGGACATGGGCTTTCTATACTATACTTAGATGCACCCTGTTAACAGGTGAGAAACCATTCAATGATATAATGATGGGTGGTTTCATATTATCAGAGGATGGTACACCTATGCACGCTAGCCTAGGTAACGTGATAGATCCGTTAGCTGTTATAGAGGAGTACGGTAGCGATGCTTTCAGATGCTACGCTGCAACCTGCGCTCTAGGTGAAGATAACCCTTATAGACGGAAAGACGTGGTGAGAGGACAAAGATTGCTGAGGAAGATATGGAACGCACAACAGTTTATAGCACCAGTGATTGAAAACACTAGAATAAAGAAACCTAAGAAACTACAGGACATAGATCAATGGATATTATCCAAGTATAGTAGACTAGTTGATAGATGCACTATGTATATGGATAGGTTTGAATACTCCAATGCTCTTAGGGATATAGAGTATTTCTTATGGCATGAGTTCGCTGATCATTACATAGAGATGATCAAGGATTCAATATATAAAAAACGTAGTATGGATAGTATAAGTTATACTCTATATACTGTGGGTTTAGGTCTTCTTAAATTATTCGCGCCTTTCTTCCCTCATATAACAGAGGAGATATACCAGGATGTATACAAGAAACATGAAAAAGTAGTTAGTATACACATAGCAGAATGGCCTAAACCAGTGCTAATAGACGAAAACAGAGAAGAGACAGGGGAATTAGTTAAAGAGTATATAGCAGTGATACGTAAATGGAAGAGTGAACAAGGTATGGCACTTAATGCTTCTATACCAGCGTTAGCAACATACGGGTCAAAGGATATGATAGAGAGACTTAAAGGTAGTAGTGATATAATAATATCAACATTGAAGTACCCATCTAATCATAGATTCATACCTGAGAAACCAGCGATAGAAGAGAGAATAGTATCGGTTGAACCTGTATACAGTATGATAGGACCTGTGTTCAAACAAGACGCTAGGAGAATCACTGATTATATAAAGAGTAAACAAAAGGAACTGATCTCTATAATAGAGAGTAAAGGCGATATAAGATTCTCTGATATACCAGCCCTTAAAGGTATCAACAATAACGATAAACTAATTGAGAAAAACTATATAAAAATAAGGAAAGAGAGCCGTATAAAAGGGG
>JAVYLV010000046.1:0-9587 GCA_038740425.1 Thermoplasmatota archaeon
TTATATCTTCTATATTATGTTTTTCTCCTGTCGCACCTTTAAAGGGCAGGCGAATGCCTGCCGCGTGCGACAAAGAGAAGAATATCGTTGATATACTAAAAAATATATGCGGCTTTTTCATCTGCGGGTCTTACGCTATCCGCTTCAGACCACGCAGTATTCCCAAGCCGCAGTTGAATAGATTCCTCTATAATCAGCACTGAGAGAGGTATAAAAGGAGTAAAGAATGGAGAAAGATAAGATAACATACAAGACACTAAGACATATACAAGAAACTGAGAAGAACTCACCTAGCATATCAAAGATAGATAACCAATTCTACTATAATGTTAATCTATACTTAAATAGTCTACAAGAATCATTAGAAAAAGAGAAAAATCCTGAACGGCTTAAGATACTAAACAATGAGATACAGAACATAAAGAAACTAGTAATAAACATATACGAACAACGTGAAAAAAAGATAGTACACGCAGCGCTTTCAGCATCAAGAGGTGGTAAACCAGATATAAGAAATCTGATAGAACCTGAAAGAAGGCTCTATGATAACATAACGAATTTCATACTATCTTCACGAGAAGAGATACTGAGAACAAGTAAGGATGAAGAGGTGATAGACAACAAAAAAGAGGAAATTAAGATTGATACAAAAGAAGAAGAGAATAAAAAAGATGATCTATCGAAAAAAAAGGAAGATGAAATTGAGAAAAAACAACCAAGCACAAACCCTATAGTACAAGTATTAACTGATATACCATCATTTGTAGGGACCGATATGAAGACATATACACTTAAAAAAGATGATATACTATCATTACCCAGAGATATGAGCGACCAACTAATAAAGAGAAAGGTTATAAAGATTATAAAGTAAGCATACCTTACCTTTTTATATCACTTCTTATTTACCCTCTTTTATCATACTAATTTGTCAAGAGGCTATCCATATGGAAAAACCACGTAAGATTAAAAGATACTGCCCTTACTGTAAGAAACATACTATCCATGAGATCAACTTAATGAAAAAGAAAAAAGCTAGTGAGTTAAAACAAGGTCAACGTCGATTTAGACGGGTAACCCGTGGTTACGGTGGTTTCCCTCGTCCTAAACCAGAGGGACGGGAAAAAACCACGAGACGCACAGCTATGAGATTCCTCTGCACAATCTGCAAGAAGATGCATCAGACGCCTAATCTACGTGCTAAAAAACTAGAGCTAGTAGAATAAGAGAGGATGGATTCCATGAGGAAACCTGAAAGTAGATTCATCAAAGTAAGATGCAGTGAATGTGATAACGAACAGGTTGTATTCAACAAGGCATCATCAGTAGTAGTATGCCACATATGTGGTAGCAAACTAGCTGAACCAACTGGGGGAAAAGCATCAATCAAAGGTAAAATACTAGAAATAGTAGAATAAAATAAAGGATCAATATTGATATGGAGAAGAGAGAATACCCCTCTGAAGGAGAGCTGGTAGTTGGTACAGTAACAACAGTACAGAACTTCGGTGCATTTGTAGCGTTAGAAGAATACCCAGGTAAAGAAGGCTTCATACATATATCAGAGATAGCTACAGGTTGGATCAAACGCATAAGGAACCATGTGAGGGAACAACAGAAAGTAGTATGCAAAGTCTTATCTGTAGCACCTGAGAAAAAACACATAGATCTATCACTTAAACGTGTAAATGATCACCAACGTCGTGAAAAAATACAAGAATGGAAGAACAAACAGAGAGCGTCAAAACTCTTTGAGATGGTTGCTAAAAAACTAGGTAAAACAGTTGAACAATGCTACAAGGAATTTGGTGATAAACTAATAGACAAATATGGTTCATTATACGCCGCATTTGAAGAATGCTCATACGATCCCAACACATTAAAGAACGATGGATTCAAAGGTGAATGGCTCAGTATATTTGAAACCATAGCCAAAGAGAATATAGTTGTACCCTTCGTAGAGATCAAAGGCATGATACATATGGTATGTTGGTTACCTGACGCCATCGACCATATAAAAAACGCTCTACTAGAAGCTGAAAAAGGTGAATACGAGGATGTAACTATATCCATAACATATGTTAGCGCACCTAGATACATGATCACAGTTAAGGCACCAGACTACAAGATAGCTGAAGATCAAATGAAAAAAGCAGTGGAGAAAGCATCAGCATATATAAAAAAACATAACGGTGCATGCGAATTCCAAAGAGAGATAGATGAGAAACATGCCTCTACAGTACTGTAAAAACTGTAATAGATACACACTTAGATATAAATGCCAGTTATGCGGTGGTGATACTATAAACCCTTCACCAGCTAGATTCTCACCTCAAGACCACTACGGTAAATACCGTAGAATACTTAAAAAAACGGAGAAGAAAACAATATGAACCTAGTAACAGTCAAATACATAGCTAAAGTACCAAAACTAAGATCACCATTACTAGTAGAAGGATTACCAGGTATAGGTAACGTAGGTAAAGTAGCGGTTGAACATCTAATAGAGATGATCAAAGCTACTAAATTCGCAGAGTTATACAGTAAGGATTTTCCCCCTCAAGTTTTCATTAACACTGACGGGACCGTTAAACTGGTGAACAACGAGTTCTACTACTGGAAAGCAAAGAAGAAGAACCAAAGAGACTTGATACTACTGACAGGTGATTACCAAGGGTTATCAGCTTCAGGGCAATACGAACTAGCAGAAACCATACTAGATATATGTGAGTCATTAGGTGTTAGGGAATTATTCACACTAGGAGGCTATGGTTTAGGATACGAAGTGAAAGAACCAAGTGTATTATTTGCTACAACTAACAAGGACCTAGTTGACAAGATCAAAAAATACGGTGCTGTATTCCGTAAAAACGAACCAGGAGGGGGAATAATAGGCGCTAGTGGTCTGCTACTAGGATTAGGTAAACTACGAGGATTTGAGGGGGTATGTTTCATGGGTGAGACACCAGGCTACCTAGTAGATCCTAAAAGCGCTAAAGCAGTACTGAAAATCATTACAAAAATAATGAACATAGATATAGATCTATCACAACTTGAACGAAAAGCCAAAGAGATAGAGTACATAGCACAGCAACTACAAGAGATCGAAGGATTAACAAAAGAAAAATCAGATGAACTCAGATACATAGGTTAAATTCAACAATAAGATTAAAAACAATTCAATGATTTTTTTTAAACAACCATTAAATCCAAAAAAAAACTAAAAAAAATTGACAAAACAGTTTTATACAAAAAAAGAAAAACTCTATAAACCAATCCTAGGTATTACCATATCAATATAATTATGATATACCCCTTAGAAACCTGCAAGAGAGAAATAACATCTGCATTATCCAAAACTATATCCTTGCTTTATCACTGCGATACAGACATCAAACTAGAAACCCCTCCCTCACCCGGATATGGTGACTACACCTACCCTTGTTTCCCATTAGCATCCAAAGCTAAGAAATCACCTAAGGATATAGCAGAGGAGATAGTAAAAAAAGTAGAGAAGAATAGATGGATAACCCATATAGAGGCTAAAAACGGTTACATCAACATCTTCCTGAACATGCAACACCTAGCTGAAGAGACATTAAAAACCATACTGAAAATGCAGGATAGATACGGTACACTACCAGCGAAAAAAAAGAGGATTATAATAGAGCATACCTCTGCTAACCCTAATGGTCCATTACATGTTGGTAGAGCACGTAATCCTATAATAGGTGATACACTAGTTAGACTACATCGCTTCGCAGGTTACGATGTAGAATCACAGTTCTACCTTGATGATATGGGTAAACAAGTAGCTATACTAACATACGGCATCAAACACGTTAAACCAGAAATCATACCCTCTGCTGATATAGATAAACCTGATCATAGATACGTAGGCTTCTACCAAATAGCAAACAAGATGATGGAAGAAGACGAAAGAATACAGGAGGAGATAAACGAGATTATAAGAAAAGCAGAGACTGGTGATAAAAAAACCCTACAGATGATAAAAGAAGCATACACACCAGTAATAGAGGGTATAAAACAGAGTCTAAAAAGAATCAACATCACAATTGATATCTACATAGAGGAGTCAACGTTTGTTATAGATAAAAGCGTTAATAAGATCATAGATGAACTAAGAAAAACAACGTATTGTAACGAAGAGGATGGTGCATTATACCTAGATCTAGCTGAATTCGACATTAAAGGTAGAAACACTAGATTCTACCTAACAAGAAGAGATGGTACCACACTATATGCTACAAGAGACATAGCTTATCATAAATGGAAAGCTGATCACGCTGACGAACTAATCAACGTTCTAGGAGAGGATCATAAACTTGAAGCTAAACAAGTTGAAATAGCCTTGAAACTACTAGGAGTAAAAAAGATACCTAGGGTTATATTCTACGCTTTTGTCTCACTACCAGAAGGTAAAATGTCAACAAGACGAGGAAGGGTGGTATACCTCGATGAGCTCATAGACGAAGCTGTTACCCATGCCTACGAGGAGGTTAAAAAACGTAGAGGAGATGAACTATCAGAGACACAGATGAGTAGCATAGCTGAGATAGTAGGCATAGGAGCGTTACGTTTCAACATCATAAAAATACAACCTGAGAAGGATATTGTATTCAAATGGGAGGACGCCTTGAACTTCGAAGGAAACTCAGCTCCATTCATACAGTACGCCCATGCCAGAGCCTGCAGTATACTAGCAAAAAACACAGAGAAAACACTATCCACTGATATACCCATTGATCTTCATCCCACCGAGCGAGAACTCATACTACAACTATCACGCTTCCCAGAGTTTATAGAAAAAGCGACAAACGAATGCAAACCACATATATTAGCATCATACCTACTAGACATAGCCTCCGCTTTCAACCAGTTCTACCGTGACTGCCCAGTACTAACAGAGAATGACAACGAAAAGAGGAACATGAGGATTAGGTTAGTAGACGCAGTAAGAATCACACTCAAGAACGGATTAGAGCTACTAGGCATAACAGCTCCTATTGAAATGTAGATATGAACCATCGTTTCATAAAAGTAGATAACATCATAACACCCATTATAAAGAAGGATAAATTATTCCATGGGGACTACACTGTTGATCCTTACCAGTACTGCGAATTCAACTGCAGCTACTGTGACTCATCATCAAAAAATGGGATAATAATAAAATCAAACGCTATAGACGCCCTAAAAAAAGAAATCAATCAAATTGAGAAAGGAGTAATAATCGTAGGATCAGTACATGATCCATACCAACCTCTAGAAGAGAGATATAGGATAACAAGAGGTTTACTTGAAGTTATATCAGATCATAACTACCCTTGCCATATATTAACAAAATCATCACTTGTATTACGAGATATAGATATAATATCCAGGATGAACAAATGTTACGTTACAATAAGCATATCAACGATACGAGATAAGATAGCAAGACTCATGGAACCATATGCACCATCACCCATAGAACGATTAAAAACCATAAAGAAACTAACAGATAATAATATCACATCAGGATTAGCTATAATACCTCTACTACCCTACACCACAGAGGAAGAGATCGAGGATATAATAAGATCAGCAACCATACACCACGCCCAGTATCTCTTATACAAGCACCTGATGTTAACAGGTGACCAGAGAGAACACTTCCTAGGTCTAATCGATGAAAAACTACCTGATCACGCGGATAGATATAAAGAATTATACAGGGATAGGATTTCCCCCTCAAAAAAATACTTATACAACGTAGAGAAAAAAATCAGGACTCTATCAAAGAGATACAAGATACCAAACAATATACCTTTAACCTAAAAACCTATCGTCTAAAAAACTAATTCTAAAATGAGGATTACTTCTACCATCCTTCTCTTTTCTTCTTCTTTAAAACTCTATCTACAATAGTGTTCTCATCAGCTTCTAATATGACTCCTTCTCCCTCTTTCTTCTTCTTTATTATCTGATCTATGGTTTCAGCATCAGCGCTGACGAGCAGACCATCGCCTTTCTTTTTATCAGATGATTCTTCCTGTACTGTATCTGCCTTGCTATAGTGCTCTGCTGATAGAGGAGTACTAGTAGATCCCTCGGAGTCTACTCTAGCATCTGGTACCTGCCTATACTTTGTATCAAAATCCATGCTCTTAGAGTAAACCAATGAGAAAACCTGATTTATGAATTTGACCTCTTCGTATGTTGGATGCCATGATATCTCATTATTCCCTTGAATAGTGATATTAGGCGCTGATGGGTCAAATTGTATCTTAACACATAACCCTCCTTTATCTCCTCTCATCTCCAATTGTACCTTAATATACATCTTGGATTCGTTCATTTTCCAATCTCCTAAACCCCTTATTTTTATATTATCTATAATAGCAATCATAGAACTTATACTTTTCTTTGTATTTTTCAAAAAGTAGGTATCAAACTCGTGCCACCCCCTATGATTTTCTAAAGGAATATGTTAGGGAGAATCGATATATTCTTAAACAGATGATAAATCTATGATACATGGATGAGGATGTGACAATATGAAAAAGATAATGGTTGTTGATAATGAACCTGACATTGTGGATCTAACAAGAACAGTACTTGAATTAGGAGGATATACTGTTACGCCTGCTTTTAGCGGTGAAGAATGCCTGAGAAAACTTGAAAAAGAAAAAGTAGACCTAGTACTCCTGGATATTATGATGCCTGGCATGAGCGGGTGGGACGTGTTCAACAGAATAAAGAAGAAGAACCCTGATATAAAAGTCGCTTTTATGAGTGTACTTGAAATATCAGATAAACGTAAACAAGTACTCCTTGAAGAGGGCTTAGCTGATTACATCATGAAACCATTTGATAAAGAAACCTTGTTAAAACGAGTTGATCAAATCCTAAAAAATAGCTAAAAAGATATATACATATATCCTTCCATATCTGATGATTATCAGATAAAATTGAACATGATGATGGGATGCGTATACGGATGTATAAGCTGTATAAAGAAGATATAATGAATGAAACAATCCAATCTAATCCATGATAAGTGTTAACACTTTTAATATGAAGAGAGTAGTGATGAAAATATGAGAGGAAAACCTGAGATTGTACGCATACTGCAAGAAGAAGAACGACTTAAAACAACATCTACTTCTAATGGGAAGGAAAAGTCGTACAATGCCGCATCTGTTAACTTGACTAATATTCAATCCAGTGTATTACTCCAAGAATCAGCGACTCAAAAAAACAATGATATAAAGGATATAGAAGAGCGTTACAAGATCATATTCGAGAACTATGCTGTAGCTATAACATTAGCAGATCAAAATGAACGTATAATATCATGGAACTCTTACACAGAGGAGCTCTTCAATATGTCTGAGAAGGAGCTGTTCATGTGCCCTGTGAAATCGTTATACCCTGTTGAAGAATGGGAACGGATAAGACGTGAGAATGTTAGACAGAGGGGTATAAAGTACCGTATGGAGACCAGGATGCTTAAAAAGAATGGTGAAATCTTTGACGTGGAGTTATCCCTATGTATATTGAGAAGTGGGGAGGGAAAAAACGCGGGTTCTATAGGTATAATAAAGGATATATCAAAGTTAAAGAAGACAGAACGCTTGCTCAAAGATTCAGAGGAGCGCTACCGTACTATATTTGAGAACTCAGCTGTCGGTATAATGCTTACAGATGAGAACGAACGTATAATATCCTGGAATAAAGAAGCAGAGAGATTATTGGATATGGGTTCATCTGATCTTTATCTGAAACCTGTATCATCACTCTACCCTGAGGATGAATGGTTACGGATCAGATCTGAGAATATAAGGGAGAAAGGTACACATCTTCACATAGAAAGCAAGATGTATAAGAAGAACCAAGATATAATTGATGTAGCTGTCTCATTAAGTGTACTGAAAAACTACGAGGGTAAAGTAATAGGTTCTATAGGTGTTATAAAGGATATAACCGCTCAGAAACAGATGCAGCGTTTACTCGAAGAATCTGAGCGTAAATTCAAACAACTCTATGAGTATGCCCCTGTGCCTTATCACACTCTCTCACCTGATGGTATTATAACTAATGTTAATGATAAATGGTGTCAGATCCTGGGTTACTCTAAGGATGAGGTTATAGGTAGGAGCATATTTGAATTTATAGACCCTGCTGAACAGGATGATGCCCGCTCGTCCTTCAAGAATAAGATCCAGAATAAGGATAGGTATACTGGTGGTCATGAGAGAACTTTAATAACACGTACAGGTAATAAACATGTTTTCATAATAAATGATTTTCTCTCTTTCAATGATGACGGGTGTGTGGTATCTGTTCATACAACCATGGAGGATATCACTGAGCGTAAACAACACGAAGAGACAATAAGACAGAGTGAGGAGAAATATAGAGCTATATTTGATCTATCCCCTCAGACCATACTGTTATTTGATAAGGTTGGATTCCTAGTAGCAGCTAACCCTAGATTAAAGGATTGGCTTGGTTACAAACCAGAGGAGGTTATAGGGAGAAGATTAATGGATCTACCCTTCCTATCAGTGGATTCTAAGAATACTTTGGATAAGGATTTCTCATTATGGAATGAGGGTAAGGTAACACCTGCTTTTGAGTTAGAATTCCTCAGTAAGATAGGTGAGAAAAAAACTGGTTTACTATCGGAGAATACTATACGTGACTCAAAGGCTAATATAATAGGTCATTTGATAATGATATCAGATGTAACTGAGCGAAGAAGGGAGTGGGATAGTATAGTTAAATCAGAAGAGAAGTACAGGGTTTTAGCTGAGACATCAGCTGATGGTGTATTCACATTGGATAGCCTTGGTAGATTAACCTATATTAACCCTTCTTTTGAGCAGATCATAGGTAGGCGTAAAAGCGAGATGTTGGCTACATTATTCCGTAATTACTTATCAGAGTCATCTGTGTATCTGTTCCAGCAGTTGTTCATAGATGTACGTCAATCGCAGAGACCAGTTAGGAATGTGGAGTTGGACCTCATACATAATGATGGTTATGAGGTGCCTGTGGAGGCTAATATAGCGCCTTTGATAATAGATGGTTGTTTCACTGGTTTAGAGTGTACCATAAGGGATATAACAGAGCGCAAGAAGGTTGAGTTAGAGCTTAGGAAATCTGATCAGTTGAAAACTGAGTTTATGAATATAGCTGCGCATGAGTTGAAATCACCTGTTACACCTATCAAGGGTTACTTAGAGTTGATCATTGATGATGCTGATACCAGTGAGAAAATACGTAACTGGGCTAAGATATGCTATAGAAACGCTGATCGTTTACTTAACCTTGTTAATGATATTCTAGATGTATCAAGGCTTGAGACTGATACCATGCGTTTCACCATGGAGCGTATTGATACTAAGAAACTATTAGAACATGCCTCGCAGGATATGAGGTTAGCGGTGGAGAAGAAGAACCTTAGATTCATCACTGAGATACCACCTGATCTACCGTTTATACTAGGTGATTTTAATAGATTGTCCCAGGTATTGAAGAACCTGCTTACTAACTCTATAAAATTCACTGATAATGGG
>JAVYLV010000047.1:0-9551 GCA_038740425.1 Thermoplasmatota archaeon
AGTATGCAACCTAGATAAGAGCTTGTTCCATAGTTCATCATTAGTGGAAAAAGAGAGAGGTATACCATTGAACCGTAGCCTAGACGATATAGGGCGTGGTATACCATCAACATATGTACCAGCACGTAACATAGTATTCCTGTCGTTAGCAGTAGCGTACGCTGAGGTTATAGACGCTGACGCTGTATTCATAGGTGTACACTCTACCGATTACTCTGGCTACCCTGACTGCAGACCTGATTTTATAGAGTCTTTCCAAGATGCTGTTAACAAGGGTACTAAGCGAGGTGTAGAAGGTAAACCCATAGAGATAAAAACACCGCTACTGTATCTATCCAAAACCGATATAATAGAGAAGGGTTTAGAGGTTAAAGCCCCGTTTGAGCTTACATGGTCATGCTACAAAGGAGAGGATAAAGCATGTGGATCCTGTGATTCCTGTCTGATAAGATTAAAAGGTTTCCAAGAAGCTGGTTACCCAGACCCCATACCCTATTATAGCTATCCATCATGGTACAATCCTAAAAGACTCAAAAAAAGATTAGATAAAGATTAAAATAAAACATAATCGTTTCCAAGTGAAAATAGTTTAATATTAAAAAAAATTTGTTATTGGATGGTTAAACTATTATGGATGATTATTATCCTTGGGGTGGTGACTTCGTAGTCTGCCAGAGAGATGGATGTGTAGCTGTAGTGCTGTTAAACACTTCTTATAAACCCCCTGATACTGTAGCTATATACGGTCATTTAAAAACAGAGAATATAGGCATCGAGAAGATCGTAGCTAATGTTATATCAAATCCTCATATAAGATACCTCGTATTATGCGGTGAGGATATCAAAGGTCATCGTGCAGGAGCATCACTTGTACAATTACATCGTAATGGTATAGACCCTAATCATAAGATTATAGAAGCACCGGGGGTGTTACCGTACATAGAGAACCTTGATGAAAAAGCTGTAGAGCGTTTCCAGAAACAGATAAAGATCATAGATATGATAGGTGAGAATGATAAGAATAAGATAGATGACGTCATCAGTAAATGCAACATGGAGAAACCATCTTTATATGGTGAGCCGTATATCGCTATAAGAATCAAACCAAGGATCAGTAGAAGTGGGGATACACGCGCTTTGCATTCTAGGGTTATAATCGATTATACAGGCAGGGTTAAAAGTAGAGGAGGATAAAAAGATATGTTCTCATTCACAAGAGAGCAGAAGGTTGTAGAGATAAAAGGGATAAACATAGGGGGACAACCAGGTATGTATCCTACAGTGGTATTCACTGGTTTCTTCTTCAAGGGGAAACCCACCCGAGAGATAGCTGAGCGTTACATACCAGGTATAATCTCTATGAGTGCTAAACTAGGTGTACCTGTTATACCTGATTTCTTCATCCGTCGATTAGAGTATATAGATGATGTTATACGTATAATAAAAGATAACATACCAGTGACACATCCTTTCTCTGTTGATATGATAGATCCTGAGGTTAAAATAAAGACGCTTGAAAGACTCCATGAGGAGGATATGTTATCACGCGTTATATATAACTCTATACATATTGGTATAACACAGAAAGAACAAGACACTCTTGAGGAGTATACACCGGATGCTGCTATAGTAGTATGTTTCAACCCTAAGGATAATACTGTTGATGGTCGGATAGAAGTATTAGAAAATAGTGCTCATCTAAAAGATAAGGGTTTAATAGATATAGCAAAAGAGATAGGGTTAGAGAAGATACTTTTGGATACAGCAGCGTTATCACCAGGGGAGAACAGTGGAGCAGCGTTAGCAGCTATACCTGTTCTAAAAGAAGAATATGGCCTACCAGCTGGTTGCGCTATTCATAACGTAGTAGAGAAATCAACATGGTTAAAAGAGTATAATGATACCTATAGGGTGGTTGATGCATCATCTAATGCTTCTGTACCATTATTCAGCGGTGACTTTGTGATATCAGGACCAGCTGAGCAATATATGATAGTTCTACCGCTTATAGCATGGTTTGATATACTAGTATCAGAGTACACTGAGAGTTACTTCGGGGTTGAACCGGTCAGTTCACATCCAAGGAGGCTGCTTCTGAAATGATTAAAAACCTTAAAACAACTGTGATCGGATCCTACCCTGTTGATATAGATGCTCAGTGTTTGATGCTTAGTTACTATAAAAACGAGCCTGTTAAATGGGAGTCTTATATCAGATCAGCGGTAGATGATATGGTTAAAACAGGTGTTGATATAATATCAGATGGACAGACACGAGACTCATTTGTTAATATATTTGTCAGGCGTTTAGAGGGATGCAGGATAAGAGCGAGACCAGAGATCATAGCTCCGATACGATACAAAAAAGAGATAACTATAGAGGATTACAGGTACGTTAAAAGTATAATACCCAACAATGTACAACTGAAAGGTGTTATAACAGGTCCTTATACATTAGCTAGATCATGTCTGGATAACTACTACAATGATGTGGAGAAATCTGCTTTTGCATTCGCTGATGCTTTACATGAAGAAGCGCGTAAACTACAGGGTACCGTGGATTATATAAGCATAGATGAACCATTCTACTCTGAAGAGCTACCAGTCTACGCTAATGATCTCATATCAATCATACTAAGGGGTGTAGATAAACCATCTGTGCTTCATGTATGTGGTGATATATCAAACATAATACCGGATCTGATTGATACACCTGTTGATATCTTATCACATGAATTCAAAGCCTCACCTAATTTAATAGATAAATTCAAAGAGTATTGGGACTCGTCTAAGTATATATGCTTAGGAGCGGTTAGATCAGATAATCCTGTAGTTGAGAGTGTGGATGAGATAAAAAAGCATATAACTAAGGCTTTTGATGTATTCGGTGATAGGATTATACATGTGGCGCCTGACTGCGGACAGAGGTTGTTACCGAGGGATATAGCCTTTAATAAGCTTAAGAATATGGTAGAAGCAGTGAAACAGGTTAGAATATGAGCGATGATATACCATTAATAGAAGCAGTTAAGACACCAGCTAAGGATGTAGTTTTAGATCCAGCTGGTTTCTTCGTGATAGAGGTTAGAAAAGGGAGGATAGTTGCTGAGTATTACGAGAATGTTTATAAAGAGGGTAGAATAGTATCAGGTAAACTGAAGATGATATTTATGGGTGATAGAGCTGATGCTGTTAGTGATACCATAGCTAAGCATATAACAGGTCTCAGACCTGAGCATTATATGTATATTGGTCGTGAGTTACAACGCGCTGAGGATAAGATCAGATCAAAGGAGATATACGAACAAGATGGATGTTAGAATCCTTGTATTCTACTACCCCCATTTATATGATATTCATAACCCTTGTTTTGTACTCTTATACAAGGGTTTATGATTCTGATCCTATCGCCGATGCTGAACGACTGCATCTCTTTAACCTTTTCACCCCATACTGTGCATTTAACCTCACCCTTCTCGGTCTTTACAGATACAGTGGTTACAAAACCGAAGTCACCGTTATCCATGAAATAAACATGTGTTGGTTTTTTACTGGTTAAGACACCTGTTATATCCTTCCCCATCTCATTTAAAACACGATGTTCACGCTCTATTTTACTACTCTTATCTTTTATCTCTTTTTCTTTCATGTTGTCTGTATTATCCATGATCTCTAATAGACTCCATCGTCCAATATGGATCTCCAATCCACCTGTTAAACCATGTTTCACGTAACCATTAACCACTTTGATTCTTACTCCGTTATCTAGATGGGTGATCCTCTCTATATCATCATTCCAGAGGATAACACTACATACGCCCGTATCATCTTTTATATCAATGCGTAGTACTCTACCTTCATCCCCGTTCTTTTTCGTGTATCTTCTTTGTTTATGTATCTGTGATACTAATCCTATAACTGTGCATTCAGTATCAGGTTTAAGATCGCTTATTTTAGTGAAGCATTGTTTGTTTCTACCATGCTCATCCACAAGTAAAAGAGATAATGTATCCAAGTCTAACAAACCATTACATTCCCTTGATCGTTCATGTATTATCTTTTCAAAATCTGATTTGGAGTAGATATCACTGATCAGGTCATATAATTGATCCTTGGTCTGATGCATCCTTCATCCTGCCTGCAATGTAACACGACGTAGGGTGTATAGCATAATAGTAATATTAACTCTGCTATTCAAAAGATCATTTTTTAATAAAATATACTTATCTAGGACCAAGTGAAAAACTATAAAAGGATGATTGTTATGGGTGAAATGTTTGGTATAAATGTAAGGGAGGTGAGTATACGGTCGTAGGAAAAATAAAAGATAATATTTTTACTGTAGGCGCAGTAGATTGGGATAGAAGATTATTTGACGAGTTAATACCACTACCGGATGGTACTAGCTATAACTCTTATCTTTTAAAAGGTTGTGAAAAAACAGCTTTGATTGATACTGTTGATCCTACGAAGAAGGATGATCTCATATCTAATTTAAAAGAATTAGGTATAGATAGAATAGATTATGTTATCTCTAATCATGCTGAGCAGGATCACTCAGGTTGCATCCCTGTTATTCTTGGTATGTATCAAGAGGCGAAGGTTGTGACAAATCAGAAATGTAAGGATATGTTGATCGATCTCCTTTTGATCCCTGAGGAAAGATTCATAACCGTGGATGATGGTGATACCTTATCACTTGGTGACAAAACACTTGAATTCATATTGGCTCCGTGGGTTCATTGGCCTGAGACGATGCTCACTTACCTAAGAGAGGATAGAATATTGTTCCCATGTGATCTGTTTGGTTCTCATCTAGCTACAAGTGACATGTATGTTAAAGATGAATGTAACGTCTATCGATCAGCTAAGAGGTACTACGCTGAGATCATGATGCCATTCAGGATAAACATAAAGAAACATATGATGAGACTATCAAATTATAAGATTGATATTATAGCTCCTAGTCATGGGCCTATATACCAGAAACCCGCGTTCATAATGAAGGCATACGAAGATTGGATATCTGATAACGTGAAGAACGAGGTTGTTCTACCATATGTCTCTATGCATGGTTCAACAAAAAAGATGGTTGATCATCTAATCTCAGCGTTGACAAAGAAAGGTGTAACTGTGAAGCCTTTTAATCTAGTAGAGACAGACATCGGAGAGTTAGCTATGTCACTGGTTGACTGTGCCACTGTTGTTGTTGGATCACCAACTGTCTTAACAGGCCCTCACCCTGAAGTTTTGCATGCTGTCTATCTCCTGAATGTTTTAAGACCTAAAGTTAGATACGTATCAGTTATCGGCTCATATGGTTGGGGTACAAGAGTTCTAGATATGATTAAAAGCAATATTGTTAATCTAAAAGTTGAGCTGATTGAACCTGTTATAGTGAAAGGTTACCCAAAAGAGAATGATTTCAGATTGTTGGATAGATTATCTGACGAGATAGCGAAGAGACATGCTAGAATATGAAAAAAAACAGGATTTTAATTTAGAGCGATAAAAGGAGATACACAGAATTTAAACGAGGGGTTATCTGAATCCTGAATTAGATTAAAAATTGATAGAAAATTGTTGTTTCTAATGGGTTCTCACTCTAACTTCTTTTAACATAATTTTTTAAAGAATTCTAATTGTTCTTTTGTGATTGTACCTTTTGCAAACTCTCATTCTAAATGTTTAATTTCACATCTGGGGCAACGCAGTTTATTATCATATCCCTGAAAAACTTTTAAACCCTACTTTTGTATTGCAATCATAACAAACTCTAACCATTTTTTTATATATCTACATTTAATGATAAAACACGGATATCTTAATAATTTTGTTATATTTTTAGATTATTAACCGATATGCTATTATCCATTTAACAACGATAGAATAAGAGACTCTTTTTTGTGTAAGCTATCAAGTCAACAGGTAAATGCTGGTCATTATTCTTAGACTTACTTTACATGTATTATATTTTCATAGTTGACTATGATCTCCATAGCTACACTCCAAGCTGGTATCATCTCAGGGTATATCGATATCACATCGATCTCGCCTTGTACCTCATTGAAATCAGTGTGAAATTCGCCTTTAGGGAATCCTCCTATGACGCATAGTATATCCTTTATCTTCTTCTTTTTAAGTTTTGTAAAGTATTGTTTCAAATCCACATATATGCCTTTTGTTGAGCATAATATTATCTTATCAGCAGGGTTATCTTTTATTATCATTGATAACGTCCTATCTTCTTTTAAAGTTAATAATGATTTTTCATTTTTAGGTAACGTTTTCTCTTGGTATAGCTGCTCCATCAAACCTATAAATCTATCGTAGTTCTTTATAATCCTAGTCTCTGATGATATACTTATCTCCTCGTTATTCCTTGTATGTATGATTACCTTTAACCCTCCTTTTTTGTTTAGTACGGACTCAAGTGTTACCAGTAGGAACACATGGGTTATATCAGGTCTCCCTCTGCGCTCCCCTTCATCTAGGTTCTTCATAGCAGTATGATGTCTACTAGCATCTAATATCATCTCACCTGGTTTTCTTCCTCTTCTATTAGCGTTCGCTCTTACACTAGGATGATCATGTATCTCCTCTGGTATTAGCTCTATCTCAGATTCAGCAAGTATCATGGTTAACATGGAGAAAACCTCCTCTAACTTAGTATCTCATGTAACTTATCTTCTCTCACACCTTGTTTGATCTCTTGCGCCATCCGTCTACCTGTTGACAAACCTGGTTGTATATACTCAGAGTACGGTGAACCTGTAATGTAAGGATTTGTACCAGCTACTATGCGCGCTGATATTTCAAATACCTTGAATTCCAGATCCTCCGTGACAACAGTCTCCAAGCAGAATGGGCCTATCACACCACCAAATAATTCTAGGGATTTCTCCACAACTGCTTCACCCATCCTGAATACCTTAGGTAGTAATGATTCACGCATAACTATAGGTATATTACCTGTTACTACAAATGTAGGGTGTATACCTATCTCCTCTAACTCAGCTATTGACCCTAAACGTTGCACTTCATCTATGGTTGTCTCATCACGTCTATCCATTGATAAAAGCTGTAAACATCCTTTACTTAGTTTGTATCCCTCTTTCTGTATAGGTGAATAGAAGTAATGCAAGTAGTATCTTGTGCCCATTACGAACTCTTGTATGAAATATGGTTTTGTTTTATCTACACGTTTTTTAAACTCATCGTATGTTTTAGCTATGAAGAATCCTTTACCACCCTTAGCGCCATGATATTTAACTATAACTGGTTTTTTTATACTTCTTGGATCTTTGATCTGTTTAGGCATTGTTATACCTGCACTCTCAAGCCATTTCTTCTCTTTCCTACGATCTGACTCCCACTCCAATACTCGTCTGTTACCAAATGTTGGTATCTCTAGTTTTAGGAAGTTCTTCGCACCTAGATACTCTACAAATGAGCCATGTGGTATTATGACAACGTTCTTCTCCCTTAGTTCATCAGCGTATCTACCTATATCTTTGTATCTATCAACTATGAAGAATTCATCAGGTTTAGCCAAGGGGAATGCATCGTATAATCTTTTAACCTCACCGATCGCTATACCCAGTGTTCTGAATCCTTCTTTTCTCGCCCCGTGGAATATCTGCAGACTTGAATGTGAGCATACCGTGCTAATAGTTATATTCTTTTTATCATATGTTGATATTAGTTCCTTTATATTAGGTGTACCCATATATAGGTGTAATAGGATATAATAAATAAAACCTGTGGTTGCTCTTATTTTTGGTTTTTTATTAAAAATAGAGTGTTGTGTCTTATTTTATTTATGGGTTTTGCTGTTATTTCTCAATGATTCTATTATCTCTTTACCGAAATCTGTTATACGATACAGCTTAATATCAGCATTGTTGCTTTGTATCTGTTCTACAACATTAAGACTTAGCAATGATTCGCACTCGCGATATCGTGAATCCATACCTCGTATAGCGCCTATAACATTGGTAGGTGTGGTTTTAACATGGTATGCTATCTCAGATGTATAGCTACCGCTAGGGCTTATGTCAAACAGGTACTCAGCTATTTTTTTACGTACATTACTACGTCTGAGTGCACGTATAACAAGCGGTTTTACCAACTCAGGAGAAGAATCTACTACTCTCTCTTTCTCGTCTTGCATCCCATCCACAACTTAAATAATGAATAGAAATTCAGGTTTATAAATTAATCGGTTTGTTTTGCCAGTCAGTTTTCTATTTTAGAGTTTAAATAGAGTTTAAAAATAGAAACTAATAAAAACCATACTACCATTATCAGAATTACTAAAAGAGGAGATGGGTAAAGATATGTCAATAAAGAAGGAGCTACTTGAAGAGTTAACTGAGGAGCAACTTAGAAAGTTAGCAGAGTATAAGGGTATAAAATTCAACTTGACTGAAGCTAAGAAGAAATACTACGAGGGTTGGAGTGAACGTGATAAATTAGTAGATCTTTTAAATGACTCTAAAGCGTTAACTGTAGCTGATGTAGAGCGTTTTATAGTTGACAAAAATAAGATGGTGTAGTGGTTTTTAATCATCGTCTTTTTCCAACTAGTATCTTCTCACAGTATTGCTCTATGGGGCATCTGCTGCAGAACGGTGAAATTGGGGTGCATATCCTCTGTCCGAATCTGACAAATAGATGGTTGAAATCATACCAATGCTTCTCTGGTAGTATCCTTTTGATCTCTTTTTCTGTCTCTTCAGGTGTTTTTGTTTTAATCCATCCTAATCTATTTGGTATCCTATGGCAATGTGTGTCTATAGCTATATAACCTGGTTTTTTAAAACCGTAGGTCATTACTATATTAGCGGTTTTACGTCCTACTCCTTTGAGTTTTAACAGTTCGTTAAAATCCTCTGGTACAACCCCTTGGTATTTATCTACAAGTGTTTTTGATATCTCTTTGATTCTTTTAGCTTTTGTTTTATAGAATCCTACAGGGTATATCAATGATGCTATTTTCTCTTCTGGTAATTGTATTATACTTTCAGGTGTATTATAGCCTCTTAGTAAACGTTTAGCGGCTTGCTCTGTAATCTCATCCTTCGTCCTAAGGCTTAGAAGACATGTGATCAGTGTAGTGAATGGTGTTAGGGGGATGTCATCCTCTTCTCTAGGTGGCACTGGTGGTTGATCGATCTCATATAAGGTTTCTTTTATAAGTTTGAATATCCTGTCAAAATCTATGCTTTTATATTTCTTCGTAGTACTTCTTAAAGAACCATTCAAGATCTACGTTACCCCCTGATATTATTACACCTATTCTTTTGTTATTCACGTGTTTTTTTATCTTGAATAAACCAGCTAATGGCACAGCGCCTGATGGTTCTACTACTATTTTCATACGTGTCCATAGAAATCTCATAGCATCTATGATGCTTTTTTCATCTACAGTTATGATATCATCAACAAACATTGTAACTATATTAAAAGTCCGTCTGCTAAGACTTGTTCTTAGACCATCAGCTATAGTATCAGGATAAGAACTAGAGTGGAGTTTAAGGGTTTTAAAAG